>DATJMB010000152.1:0-13243 GCA_035508995.1 Solirubrobacteraceae bacterium
ATACACGCGCTGAACCCGGACGTGAAGGTCGTCAAGTTCCCGGTTCGCCTGAACGCGCAGAACATCATGGAGATCATCGAGGGCTGGGACGTGATCGTCGACGGCGTCGACAACTTCCCCACCCGTTACCTGCTCAACGACGCCACCGTGCGCCTGCGCATCCCCGTGGTCTCCGCCTCCATCCTCGGCTTCGACGGCCAGCTGTCGGTGTTCAAGCCCTACGACGGCCCCTGCTACCGCTGCCTCTTCCGCGAGCCGCCCCCCGCCGAGCTCGCGCCCTCCTGCGGCGCCAACGGCGTGCTCGGCGTGCTCCCCGGCACGATGGGCCTGCTGCAGGCCACCGAGGTGGTGAAGCTGATCCTCGACATCGGCGACCCCGCCATCGGTCGGCTGCTGCTCTACGACGCCCTCGGCGCCACCCTCACCGAGGTCAAGGTCCACCGCGACCCCGAGTGCCCGATCTGCTCCCGCGCCCCCGAGGAGATCGCCGACGAGGAGATGGGCGTGTTTCCCGACTACGAGGCATTTTGCGCAGCGGCCGGGTAGCCTGCCCGCCATGGCGACCGTGAAGATCCCGCCCGTGCTGCGGGCGTCGGTGGGGGGCGAGAAGCAGGTGCAGGCCTCCGGCGCGAACGTGGGCGAGGTGCTGCGCGATCTCGCCGCGAGCCACCCCGCCACCAGCGAGCAGCTCTTCTCCGCCGACGGCCAGCTCAACCGCTACGTCAACGTCTACCTCAACGACGAGGACGTGCGCGTGCTCGACGGGTTGGACACCGGGGTGGGGGAGGGGGACACGCTCGTGATCCTCCCCGCCATGGCCGGCGGCCGTCGTTGAGGGCAGCTTCAGCTGATCAACCACCCGGACGTCCCGCGCGCACCCAGTAGGCGAGCAGCGGGTCGACCACTCGATGGCCGGTTGCGCAGGTCGGGTCGAGGATCACCTCGCCGGTGTCGATTAGACCGCGCAGCGCGGCGGTCATGGAGCCGCCACGCGTGCCGCCCACGCGTGCCTGAACCGCGTGGCCGTAGAGCGTTCCCGAATTCTCCGCCACGGCTGTGAGCGCTCGACGCTGGCCGGATGTCAGCCCCGACCACAGGTTTCGCAGCTCATCCCCCGCCTCCACGCCCAGCACGTGATCGAAGGCCTGTGTGAACGTCGAGGCGTCCCCCCGCCCTCCCGGCTCGACCCGCTCGAAGATGAAGTGAGCGAGCATCATCGTGCGTTGCGGATGGCCTTCGCAGAAGTCGAGCAGCGGTCCCAGGGCCTCGCCGATCTCCCTGCTCGCCCTGGAGAATCGCTCGCCCACATACTCGGCCACGTCCGGCGGGGAGAGCGGCGCCAACTCGACCGCCCCCGCCTGACCATAGAACGCGCGGCGTTTGGACGCGAACAGCTCACGCATCATGCCGACGTGCGACCCCGCGAACACATAGCTGGCGGCCCGGCCGTGGTGCTCTATCTCCGAGCGGATCACCGCGTCGATCCGCTCGCCCGCCAGCAGCACGTCCTGAAACTCATCGAACACGATCAGCGTACGTACGCCCTTGGCGGCGTGCAGCCTCCGGGGCAGGGCCAGCCAGTCCAGCAGGCCGCGCTCACCCCCCTCGCCCGCGGTTAGCTCCACGCTCACCGGCAGCGGGCCTCCGCCGGCGCGTACGCTGGTGCGCAGCGTCCGCCTGATCCCCTCGAACCAGCGAGCCAGGCGGCGCGGGAGCTGCTCGGCGTAGGCCGACTCGATGCGAGCGGCGACGTCGGCCGGAGTCAGGACGCCGAAGAAGTTGACGTACACGCCCACCAGTCCCCGCGCGTCGGCGTCGAGGAGCGCGCGACGCAGCAGCGAGGTCTTGCCGTAGCGACGTGGGGCCACCAGGCGCGAGTTGTGGCCGCTCGCGGCGCGCTCGACCAGCAAGGTTGCCTCCGGATCGCGATCCAGCAGATCGGCCGGTGCGACCGGCTCGGAGAAGATGAACGGGTTCGCCCGATCTGAGCCAGGCATTGTGCACGAACGTTAGCGCAAATATGCGCCCGATATGAGCGCAAATATGCGCCACAATCCGTGCAGCCTGCTCGGCTCACCGCCAGGCGGCTGTGACCCTGACCGTCAGGTGGCTGCGATCTTCTCGGACGCGGCCAACCCGCTGGCTGGCTCCCCGCCAGAGACGCCCGCCGGCGGCACGTGGCTCATCGCGTGCTCCGCCAGGGCGGTGATCGTAAGAGACGGGTTCACGCCGACGTTCGCGGGGATCGCGGAGCCGTCGCAGACGAGCAGGTTCTCGTAGCCGAACACCCGCTGGCGGGCGTCCACCACGCCCCGCTCGGGGCCGTCGGCGATCACCGCCCCGCCGAGGATGTGGGCGGTGGTGGGGATGTTGAAGAGGGCCTCCGTGACCGCGCTCTGGGCGATGCCGCCGGTGCGCTTGGCGAACCATTCCGCCGCCTGGTTGGCGACTGGGATGAAGGTGGGGTTGGGCCGCTCGGGGTCCTGTTCGGTGGTGAGCGTGAGCAAGCCGAAGGGCCATTTGCGGGGCCGCAGGGCGATCGCGTTGTCGAGCGTCTGCATCACCAGGACGATGATCGTGCGCCGCGACCAGTGCTTGGGGAACAGCACCTGCGCCACCCGTCGCGGGTGCAGCAGGCTCTGGACGAGCAGCTTCAGCGGCCGCGTCAATCGCGTGCCGTCGCCCACCAGCAGCGTGTAGAGGCGGTGCATCGAGTCGCCGTCGTCGCCGTAGGTGACCGTCTCGATGTGGGTGTGCGGGTCCGGGTAGATCGAGGATGTGATCGCCACCCGTTCGATCAGGCTCTCGGGATAGTCCTCCGGCACCGTCACCGTGAGGATCGACTCCGAGTTCGTCCGCACCAGCTCGCCCAGCCGGGAGGAGATGCGCGGCAACGAGCCCCCCAGGCGGCAGCGCTGCAGCAGCTTGTTCGTGCCCAGCGGCCCCGCCGCCACCACAACTCCGCGTGCCCGGTGCACCCGCCGGTCCCGGCGCAGCCAAGCGCCCGAGCGCACGCTCTCCACTTCATAGCCTTCCGCGCCGTTGCCGTCGCCGATCGGTCGCACGTCCGTGACCGTCCGCTGCTCGAGCACCCGTGCGCCCCGCTTCTCGGCGAGGTAGAGGTAGTTCTTGACGAGCGTGTTCTTGGCGCCGTGCGGACAGCCCACCATGCAGCGACCGCACAGCTCACAGCCCGTGCGGTCGGGACCCTCGCCGCCGAAGAAGGGGTCGGAGACGGTGATGCCCGGCTCGCCGAAGTACACCCCCACGGGCGTCTTCTTGTAGGTGTCGCCCACCCCCAGCTCCTCGCCGAGCTCCCGCAGCAGCTGGTCGGCGGGGTCCTCGTGGGGATTCTGCACCACCCCCAGCATCCGCTGGGCCTCCTCGTAGTGGGGCGCCAGCGCCTGCTCCCAGTCGTTGAGCCCGGCCCACTGGCGATCCTCGAAGAACTGCTTCGGCGGCACGTACAGCGTGTTCGCGTAGCCGAGGCTGCCGCCGCCCACCCCACAGCCGGACACCACCGCCACGTCTTTGAAGGTCGTCAGCCGGAAGATCCCCTTCATCCCCAGGTACGGTCGCCAGAAGTAGCGCCTCACGTCCGCCGTGGAGCTCGGCAGCTCGTCGTCGGCGAAGCGCCGCCCGCACTCCAGCACGCCAACCGAGTGGCCCTTCTCGGCCAGTCGCAGCGCCGAGACGCTGCCGCCGAAGCCCGAGCCGATCACCACCCAGTCGAAGTCGTATCCCCCCATCGCGAGGAAGCCATCCTAACGCCTCGAACGCAACCCCTGGAACGGCCGTCCCGCCCCACGCTATATTCCGTGAAGTAATGGCCAGCCAGTCGCTGCAGAACCGGCCCTGCGGAGGCCGCTACGGGGACATCGTGCAGTCGATCGGCAACACGCCCCTGATCGAGCTGCCCCGCCTCTCGCCCAAGCCGGGCGTCAGGATCTGGGCCAAGCTCGAGTCCCGCAATCCCACCGGCTCGGTCAAGGACCGCGTGGCCCGCGCCCTGATCGAGGACGCCGAGGAGAAGGGCGCCATCGCCCCCGGCCAGACCATCCTCGAACCCACCTCCGGCAACACCGGCATCTCCCTGGCCATGATCTGCGCCCGCAAGGGCTATCGCCTGAAGGTGGTGATGCCCGAGAACGTCACCCCAGAGCGCACCCGCCTGCTGGCGATGTACGGCGCCGAGATCGTCTACTCCGAGGGCTCCAAGGGCTCCAACGGCGCCGTCGCCCTGGCCCTCGAGCTGGCCGAGGCGGACCCCTCCTGCTACATGCCCTACCAGTACGGCAACGAGGCCAACCCGAACGCCCACTACAACGGCACCGCCCTGGAGATCCTCGAAGAGCTCGACGAGATCTCCGCCTTCGTCGCCGGCCTCGGCACCGGCGGCACCCTGATGGGCAATGGCCGGCGGTTGAAGGAGACCTTCGGCGACGCCGTCAAGATCGTCGCCGCCGAGCCCATGCAGGGCGAGCCCGTCCAGGGCCTGCGCTCGCTGGACGACGGCTTCATCCCGCCCATCATCGACATCTCCCTGCTCGACCGCAAGATCTTCGTCACCAACCGCGACGCCATCCTCTGGACCCGCAAGCTGCTCGACGAGGAGGGCCTCTTCGCCGGCGTCTCCAGCGGCGCCATCGCCAGCATCGCCGTGCGCATCGCCGGCGAGCTCGACGAGGGCAACGTCGTGTTCGTGGTCGCCGACGACGGCTGGAAGTATTTGTCAAGCGGCATCTACACGCTGCCCGTGGACGAGATCGAGGATCTCGACGCCACCGTCTGGTGGTAGGCCACCCCTCCGCCGCGCGATCTCTCCGTGCTGATCGCCAGAGCGCTCCTCGACGACCTCCTCGCCCACGTGCTCGAGGACCCCGCCAACGAGATCTGCGGTGTGGTGGCCGTGCGGGACGACAACGGACCCGTCGAGGAGGCCCGCGCCACCGCTGTCCATCGCGCCGCCAACAAGCACGCCAGCCCGATGAAGTTCGAGATCGAGCCCGCCGAACTGCTCGCGATGTACGACCTCATCGAGGAGCACGGCGAGCGCATCGGCGCCATCTACCACTCCCATGTCCGCAGCCCCCCCTACCCGTCTCAGACCGACGTGAGCTTCGCCGCCAACTGGCCCGGTGTGGAGTGGATCATCGTCGGCCTCGCCGGCGGCTCCGAGCCCGAGGTCCGCTCCTATCTGATCGAGCAGGCCCGTATCCGGGAGGTCGAGCTGCGGGTCCAGTGACGTGAGCGCCGCCCACGACTCCCTGCTCTGTCCCACCTGTGGCCGCGAATATCCCGCCGGCGAGCGCTTCTGCGAGGACTGCCACATGCCGCTGGTGCCTCCGCCGGACGCCGCGGCAGAGGGCAGGCCGGCGAGCGAGCGCCACGCCCACGCCCGCAAGATCAAGCCCCAGTACAGCGAGGGTGCGCTCGTGAAGATCGCCCGCGCCCAGAACGAGCCCGAGGCGCAGCTCATCCAGGGCCTGCTGCTGGAGCACGGCATTCCGAGCATGGCCCGCCGCGCCCCCGGATTCGACGTGCCCGACTTCCTCGCCACCGGCCCCCGCGACGTGCTCGTGCCCGAGTCCGGCGCCCAGGCCGCCCGCGAGGCCCTGCGCGGTCCCGACACGGACGTGCCCTGAGCGCTCGCTCAATCGGAGCTCGAGTCGCCGCGACGCCGGACGCATCGGTCGAGTACCATTGCCTCGCGATCGGAGTTCCAGGAGGGGATTCGTCCGCGGTGGCGGGTGGTCGCGCTCCGGGGGTCTGCGCGCGAGAGGAGATTGGAATCGTCGGCTGCGCTGCGACGGGCTCGATAGCCATCGTCGGCGGCTGGGAGGGAGATCGCAGATGGTCCCGCACCCCGCGGAGAGGTTGATCGCCTTGCATGACGCCGTGCCCAGTGTGGCCCGCAATGGATCGCGAGGGTCTACCTCGCCATAGAGCAAGGAGCGAGTCACATGTTCAGGCCCACCAGCAAAGCAGCGATCGGCGTCGCCGCGGCGCTCGTGTTGCTAGCCGTCAACTGCGCGGCCGCCAGCGCGAACACACTCTTCGTCGGTTCCCTCGCCTCGCCGGGCGGCGATAGCTGCGGCAATCCCGGCTACGCCTCCGTGCAGGCCGCCATCACGGCTGTCGAACCGGGCGGCACCATTGAGATCTGTGGCGGCGCCTACAAAGAACAGCTGGAAATCACCAAGCCGGTGACGGTCATCGGCAAGTCCAATCCCACGATCCTGCTGCCCGAACATCCCGCCAGCTCCGAAACCACCTGCGACCACGAACGCGACGCCGCTCGGGGGGGAGAAGACCAGGATCTCGTCTCGATCTGCACCACCGGCACCGTCAGCTTCGAACGGGTGATCTTCGAAGCCAAGTGGCCCGAAGGGACCTGCGACGACAGCCTCTACGGCGTGCTCGTGGCCGGTGGCGCCACCCTCGAAACCAACCGTGTCACCCTCAACGGCGCCGGCGCCTTCCCCATCAACGGCTGCCAGGGCGGCGTGGGGATCCAGGTGGGATTCAGGACGGGCGCCCAGGTCGGACACGCCCACCTGATCTCCGACGTAATCGAGAACTACCAGAAGAACGGCGTCACCGTCGACGGCCCCGGCTCGACCCTGGTCGTCGCCGACACCTCGATAGTCGGCGCCGGTCCCGTCGCCCAGGGACAGAACGGGATTCAGGTGAGCCGCGGCGCCGACGCCTACATCAACAAGGCCACCATCTCCAACAACCTCTGCAACGTGCCCCAATGCGGCTATGACTCCGCACAGGCATGGGAGGAAGACGCCGCCGGCGTCCTGCTCTACGAAGCCGGCTCCTTCTCCTCTGTGTCCGCGACGAAGCTGCGGGGCAACAACATCGGCGTTGAGTACGTGTCCGCCAGCCCCACCCTGCCCACCTCCCCGGAGCTGAGCCTCGTGGACGACAAGATCAGCGGCGGCAACGCCTCCGTGCAGCTCAACCAGGGCAACGCCCTGCTCGAAGGCGACACCCTCAGCGGCGGCCTCATCGGCATCGACGTGAACTCATATTTCGAAGAAGACAACTCCTACGCTCCCGTGGCCACCGTGAACGACAGCCACATCAGCGGCTCCCAGGCCGCGATCCGCGTGGAAGGCGATCTCGGCGAACTCCCCGGCGAACTCTCCCTGGTGGCCAGCCGCGTAAAAGGCCCCATCGTCAAAGAAGACCCCCTCTACGCCGTCTCCCAGTAGCGGCGCCGGCGCGGGGCGCCAGCAGAGTGGCTCTCCGGTCCCTCCTCCGTGAGGGGCCGGAGCAGGCCCGGGTCGCTGTGAGACGCGGAGAAGCCCGGCTCAGACGAGCGCCGGAGCGGCCGCTTCGTTGGCGATCGCCTCGATCTCTTCCGACGCTCGCTCGAACTCCGCGTCCGAGAGCACCGGCGTGCCCTCGAAGGGCAGGTCCCGCTGCAGCTCCACCCACGCCTGCGAGGGGCTGTACTCCTCCTTGACCTTCACCGTCACCGGCCGCGGGATCCTGTAGGTCCGCAGCAGCAGCACGTGCAGCGGCTGCTGGCGGCGCCATCCGAGCCGCCGTTCAGCGTAGCTGGGCGTCCACACGCAGAAGGGCGAGAGCGCATCCACGCCCCGCGGGTCCCCGATCGTGAAGTGCCCCGCCACCTCCGCCCACGCCCGAATCCGCACCCGGTCGGGCTGCTGCAGGGGGACGCCCGACGTGAACGCCTGCACGGGCGGCTCGCCGTCGCTCCAAACCCCCTCCTCGAGCGCCCGCCGCAGCTCCGGCTGGTGGGACTGCCGCACGAGGTCCCCGCTCTGGTTGTCGAACGTGGGATACAGGAAGAAACGCTCGTGTGCCAGCCGGAAGGGTTTGCCCGGCGAGCGCAGCACGCCCTTGCGGAGCGTCAACAGCTGCTCTCCTTCCGCTAGCGCGCGGACGGTCACAGCCCATTCTCTAATGGCAATTGGCATCGCAGAACCTGGGGGAGATCAGACGAATAGAAGAGGACGTCTCGTATAGGCCGCCTTCAAGTCGCCAACTGCGCGGCCTGTCTGTGCGGCATGTGCGTTAAAGATACGAAATCCTGCCCGAAATCCCAAATCTCCTGCAAATCCGATGTTTCTAGCGCGCGGGTGAGGGGTTTCCAGCGTCCTGGCGAGAGGGTGGGGGTCCGTAGCCGCCGCCCCCCGGCGTTTCCATCCGCAGCCGCCCTCCCGCTTTCAAGCGGCCCGTCGCCTTCCCCTCCAGGGCCCGCCCGTCCAGCACGTCCCTGCCCGGCAGCCCGTCCCCTCCCCCCGCCGCCCCCCGCGGCGCGTGCCGCCGCCGCTCCGCGATCAGTGAGAAGCTGAGCTCCCGCAGCCCTTCCAGCTCCCGGATCACCCCGTCCCCGCCACGGTGCGCCCCGTCGCCACCAGAACCGCGCCGCAAGCCGTACTCACGCACGCGCAGCGGGAACTCCCGCTCCAGCGCCTCCACGGGCGTGTTCAGCGTGTTGCTCATCGCCACGTGCACCCCGCTCGGCCCATCCCCGTCCTCACAGGCCCCCTGGCCGCCGCCGACGGTCTCGTAGTAGGAGAGCTCCTCGTCCCCCAACGTGAGGTTGTTCATCGTCCCCTGCCCCTGCGCCCGCCCGAACGCCGCCAGCACCAGATCAGCCACCCGCGAGCTGGTCTCCACGTTCCCCGCCGCCACAGCCGGCGCCGGCTCCCCCGCCGCCGGTCTGGCGTTGAGAATCGACCCCTCCTCCGCCACGATCTCCACCGGACGGTAGGCCCCCGCCGAGGGCGGGATGTCGGGGTCCGTGAGCACCCTCACCGCGAACAGACACGCCGAGCGCGTCACCGCCAGCGGACAGTTGAGGTTCCCCTCCTGCCGCGCCGCGCTGCCCGTGAAGTCCAGCCGCAGCAGCTCCCCCGACACCGTCGCGGCTAGCTCCAGCATCACGTCCCTCTCCCGCGCCTCCAGCACGTCCCGCGCCCGCCGCGTGCCGTCCGCGAGTCCCGCGATACACGCCCGTGTGCGCCGCTCCGCGTAGTCCAGCACCGCATCCGTCCCTTCCCGCAGCCCCTCCGCGCCGAGCCTCTCCGCCAGCTCTCGCAGCCGTCGCCCGCCCACCCGGTTGGCCGCCAGCTGTGCCCTCAGGTCCGCTTCCCGCTCCCCCGGCTGGCGCATCCGGGCGCAGATCTCGCGCATGCTCTCCTCATCCAGCCGCCGCGGCTCGATCACCACCCCCTCTTCGGCGAGCGTCCTGCTGTCCGCCGGCATCGACCCCGGGATTCGCCCCCCCACATCCGCATGGTGCGCCCGGCACGCAGCGAATCCCAGCAGCTCCCCGCCCTGCTCGTGCAGCACCGGCGTGATCACCGTGATGTCCGGCAGGTGCGTGCCACCCCTGAACGGGTCGTTGAGGATCCATGGCGTCCCCGCCGAGTGGTCCTCGCCCAGCACCGCCTCCACCGCCGCCGGCATCGAACCCAGGTGCACCGGAATGTGCTCCGCCTGCATCGTCATCTCCCCGTTCACGTCGAACACCGCCGTCGACGCGTCCCGCCGCTCCTTGATGTTCGAGGACCTCGCCGAGCGGATCAGCGTCGCCCCCATCTCCTCGCACGCCGCCCGCAGGCCCCCCGCCAGCACCTGCAGCTCAATCCCGTCCAGGCCACTCATCGGTGCGCTCCGCCCCGTGCCCGCTCCGCCTCGGCGGAGTCCGCCGCTGGAATCCGAGAGGCGCAAGACGGGGGAGAGGGGGGAGCGCGCCGCTCCAAATGGATCGTCCCCCACCCGTCCACCTCTCCCCGCCAGCCCTCAGCCACATACACCGTCGCCTCTCCCAGCGACCTTACCGCCGGCCCCTCGATTCGCTCCCCCGCCTGCTTTCCCGTGCCCGCCGCCTCCACGAGCGTCGCCGCCGCCGGCCCCCAAGCGGAGACCCTCATCGTCACCAGCTCCACCTCCCCGCCCTCCTGTCGATAGCCGTATCGCCCCTCGTGTGCCTCCTCGAAGAGCCTCCTCAGCTCCGCTGGCTGGACCGACTCGCTCGCCACCGAAAGCTCGAACGACTGCCCCGCGAAGCGCATCTCATGCGTCGCCCGCCAGCGTCCCACCGTCCCCACTTCCGCCGACACCCGCTCCAGCAGCTCCGCTCGCGCCCTGCTCACGCTCTCCGCCGTGAAGCTCGCGCCGCTCAGCATCACCGTCCGCGACGCGTCCCGCCGCGGCTCTCCCGCCGCCAGCCCCAGCGCGCACAGCACGCCAGCCGCTCCCGGGCACAGCACCTTCTCGATCCCCAGCTCATCCGCCAGCCCGCAGCCGTGCAGCGGCCCCGCCCCTCCAAACGCCATCAGCGTGAGCCCCCGCGGGTCGATGCCACGCTCCACGCTCATCACCCGCAACGCCCGCAACATCTCCGCCTCCGCCACCCTCACAATCCCCGCCGCACACTCCTCCACCCCCAGCCCGAGCTCCCCCGCCAGCCGCCCAACCGCCGCCGTCGCCGCCTCCCGGTCCAGCCGCAGGCCGCCCGCCAGCTCGGCCTCCCGCCCCAGCCGCCCCAGCAGCAGGTTCGCGTCCGTCACCGTCGCCTCCCTGCCTCCACGCCCGTAACACGCCGGCCCCGGCTGCGCCCCCGCCGAGTCCGGTCCCACCCGCAACGCTCCGCCCGGGTCCAGCCATGCGATCGATCCTCCGCCCGCGCCCACCGTCTCGATGTCCAGCGACGCCAGCGCCAGCGGCCGCCCCGCCACCGTCCGGCCCGCCCTCTCGCCCACCTCTCCGCCGAGGATCAAGCACACGTCACACGACGTTCCGCCCATGTCCAGACACAGCACGTCCCTCACACCAGCCCGCTCCGCCAGCAGCCGCGCTCCACCCACCCCTCCCGCCGGGCCCGACAGCAGCGTCACCGCCCCGTGCCTCGCCGCCTGCTCCACCGACGCCAGCCCCCCGGAGCTCTGCATCACCTCCGGCTCTCGCAGCCCCTCCGCCGCCGCACTCTCCGCCAGGCTTCTCAGATAGGAGCTGACCAGCGGCGAGACCGCCGCGTCCAGCACCGTCGTCGCCGTCCGCTCGTACTCCCTGAACGTCCCCACCAGCTCGCTCGACAGCGAAATCGCCGCACCCGGCAGCCGCTCCTGCAGCAGCTCCCCAAGCCGCCGCTCGTGCTCGGGAAACGCGTAGGAGTGCAGCAGCGCCACCGCCACCGCCTCCACACCGCTTCCCGCCACACGCTCCACGAGCCGTCTCGCCTCCTCCTCGGCAAGCTCCACCAGCACGCCCTCCGCCGTGCACCGCTCCCGCGCCCCGAACCGCAGCTCCGCCCCCACCAGCGCCTCCGGCGCCCGCTCGCACAGCCGGTAGAGGCTCGCTCGCCCCTGCCTGCCCAGCTCGATCACATCCGTGAACCCCGCCGTCGCCACCAGTCCCGTTCGCGCCGTCCGCCCCTGCAGCAGCCCGTTCGTCGCCACCGTCGTCCCGTGCGCGAACCGCTCCACCCACCCCGCCCGTGCTCCCGCCCGCCCGAGCGCCATCCGAACCGCCTCCAGCACCCCCACCGCCTGGTTCTCAGGCGTGCTCGCCACCTTGCCCCGGAACAGCCCCCCGTTCCGGTCCACCACCACCGCGTCCGTGAACGTCCCGCCGACGTCTACCCCGAGCAGCATCAACCCCAAGCCTACGCGGCAGCCAGCTCCTGGTCCTCCGTGTCCGCCAGGTGCTGATGGGACGGGCAGTACCCGTTGTGTGCCAGCGGCACCCGCTGGCACGCCGACCCCTTGCGCGTCGTCGCTCGGCACCGCGGCATCTCTCCGCTCACCGCCGCATACGCCGCCACCGGGTTCTCCGCCAGATACCAGTCCGCGTAGCCGATGTACCGCGCCACCACCCGCCGCACGTGTCCCTGCTCGCTCATCGCGAAGTTGTTCCTGATGTCGCAGAACAGCGTTCTGCCCGGGTTCGCGAAGTGATGGCGGTCCGTCGCCATCCGCTTCACCACCGCCTCACACGCCCGCAGCACCTCCACCTGCCTGGCGCTCACCCTCCCATCCGACTCCGCCGCCTGGATGTGCGGCGCTAGCTCCCGATAAATGGCTCGACTGAACTGGTACATGGCGCGTGGCTCTCCTTCGTCTGATCTTGACCTCGCGCACGCCCGCCGTAAGCAAAGACTCCGATCTTTCCCCCGTTCTTTCCCCCCCAGAACACTCCGCTACCACAATCGATGCGGTCTCGCGCAGGTTCTCGGTCGCCTCATCTCCACTCCTCCCACCTCACCGCCTCCTCGCCGCCCACCACCACGTGCCGCCCGTCCAGCTCCTGCTTGCGCTCCGGGTGGTCTCGCCGCACGTGCGCTCCCCGGCTCTCCTCCCGCGCAAGCCCACATCGCGCCACAAGCCGCGCCACCGGATGCTCGTCCTGGAGCAGTCGTTCCAGGCCCTCTCCGTCCCGTTCGATCCCCGCGTACCGCCACATCGCAGCCCTCGTCGCCCCGCTCACCGGCTTCGTCGCCCGCTCCGGCACCAGCCTTCCCGCCGTTCCTCCGCCCGCCGCCGGCTCATCCAGCGCCGCTCGCACCGCCCGCCGCGCGAACACGAAGCACTCGCTCAGCGAGTTCGACGCCAGCCGGTTTGCTCCGTGCAGCCCCGTGCACGACACCTCTCCCACCCCGTAGAGCCCTCTCACACTCGATCGCCCCTCCAGGTCCACCGCCATCCCACCCATCCCGTAGTGCGCCGCCGGCGCCACCGGCACCAGCTCCCGCGCCGGGTCCAGTCCCGCCTCCCGCAACGCCCCCACCACGTTCGGGAAACGCCCCACGTCGATCGACCGCATGTCCAGCCCCACCGCCTGGCCTCCCGTCTGCGCCAGCCGTCGCTGGATCGCCCGCGACACCTCGTCTCGGGGCGCCAACTCCTCCACGAAGCGCTCCCCCGTGCCGAGGTCATGCAACGTCGCTCCCTCACCCCGGATCGCCTCCGTGATCAGGAACCCTTCCCGCCCCTGCACCCCGATCACCGCCGTGGGGTGGAACTGCAGCATCTCCATATCCGCCACTTGCGCCCCCGCCGCGTGCCCCAGCACCAGCCCGCTCCCCTGCGATCCCGGTGGGTTCGTCGTCCGCCCCCAAAGCGCCGCCGCCCCTCCAGTCGCCAATATCACGCCCCGCGCCGAGATCTCATCCACCCTGCCGTCCTCGCACACCACCCCGACGCACCGTCCCTCCTCCCCCTCCAGCCACAGCCCCCGCGCCCGCGCTCCCTCCAGC
>DATJMB010000153.1:0-6398 GCA_035508995.1 Solirubrobacteraceae bacterium
TGATCTCCGGCAGCCGCTCGCTGAAGACCGCCTCGATCACGACCCCCTGGATCTCCTCGATGCGTCCCACGTTGCGGGCGCCAGCGGTTCCATTCCCGTTGCCGGAGGGCTGGCTCGAGCTGGTGGGCTCGGTGGTGATGGCGTCCATTTGTCTCGATTCTCCTCTTATCTCTATTGAAAGGCTTGAAGTCTGTGTACTCGCGCGTCGTGAGACGGCCGCGTCAGGAGAGACCCTCCGCGCCAGCTACGACCTCCATGATCTCCTGGGTGATCTCCGCCTGGCGGGCGCGATTCATCTGCAGCGTGTAGTCGGTGATGATTTCGCTGGCGTTCTCCGAAGCGCTGCGCATCGCTGTCATCTGGGCGCCGAAGAAGCCCGCCGCGGACTCCACGAGGGCGCGGTAGATGGACACCTCGATGTAGTCCGGCACGAGCCTTCTGAGGATCTTCTCCGGGTCGGGCTCGTACTCCACGGGCGTGCGCTTGCGCTGCGCCTCCTCCGCACCCGCACCCGCACCCGCGGCCGCCGTCGCTCCGCTCCCCGGGCCTGCCCCCGCCGGCCGGCCGGCGCCGGCCTGCTCGCCGGAGATCGCCTCATGTGAGAGGGGCAGCAGGCGCTGGGTGGTGACGTGTTGGGTGAGCGGGGAGACATACGAGTTGTAGAGCATCTCCACCCGCCCCACCCGGCCGTCCACGTAGGCCGCGATCAGGTCCCCCGCGATCTCCCGGGCGTCCGCGTAGGAGGGTTTGTCGGCGAAGCCCGTGTAGCCGCCCTGAAGCTCGTGGCCGCGGAAGGCCAGCGAGGAGACCCCGCGCCGGCCGGTGGCGTACCAGCTGGTCTGCAGACCCTCCTCGGCGAGCTCGCTGGAGAGGCGGCTGCCGGCGCGGATGATCTGTGAGTTGAAGCCCCCCGCGAGACCCCGGTCGCCGGTGATGAGCAGCAGAGCCACGTGGCTGTGGGAGTCGGGCTCGCGCAGCAGCGGCAGCCGCGCCGCCTCCGCACCCGCCGCCTCCGCCGCCTGGCGGGTCATGCGGGCGATGGCGTCAGCGTAGGGCCGCAGCACCGCGATCCGCTGTTCGGCGCGCCGCAGCCGGGCGCCCGCCACCATCTCCATCGCCCGGGTGATCTTCTGGATGTTCTTCACCGAGGCGATCTTGTTCTTGACGTCGCGCTGGGATGCCATGGCTTCTCCCGAGCCGCCTCTAAGCGGCCGTCCCGGCCTCCTCCAGCGGCCGGTCCTCCTCCAGCGGCTGGCCCTCCTCGTCGAGGTCGAAGCCGAAGTCCTTGGCGAAGCCCTCGATCGCCGCCTTGGCCTGCGCCTGGGTCTCATCCGACCAGTCGCCGCCGTGGATCTTCGCCCGCAGCTCCTGGTGCTCTGAGTGCAGCCGTTCGGTGAGCTCCGTGAGGAACTCCGGCACCCGTTCCACGTTCAGCCGGTCCAGGTAGCCACTGGTGGCGGCGAAGATCTGCAGCGTCTGGTCCTCCACCGCCAGCGGCGCCCGCTCGTGCTGGTTGAGCGTTGCCACCAGCCGTTCCCCGCGCGCGAGCGTGCGCTGGGTGTCGGCGTCGAGGTCCGAGCCGAACTGGGCGAACGCCTCGAGGTCCCGGTACTGGGAGAGCTCGAGCTTGATCCTGCCCGCCACTTTCTTCATCGGCCCGATCTGCGCGTTGCCGCCCACCCGGGACACCGAGATGCCGACGTTGATCGCCGGCCTCACACCGGAGTTGAAGAGGGCGGACTCGAGGAAGATCTGCCCGTCTGTGATGGAGATAACGTTGGTGGGGATGTACGCCGACACGTCGCCGGCCTGCGTCTCGATGATCGGCAGCGCCGTCAGGGAGCCCCCGCCGAGGTCCTCGTTGAGCTTCACCGCCCGCTCGAGCAGGCGGGAGTGCAGGTAGAACACGTCCCCGGGATAGGCCTCCCGGCCGGGCGGCCGGCGCAGCAGCAGCGACATCTGGCGGTAGGCGTAGGCGTGCTTGGTGAGGTCGTCGTACACGCACAGCGCGTCCTTGCCTTCGTAGAGGAAGTGCTCCCCCATCGCGCAGCCCGCGTAGGGCGCCATGAACTTGATCGGCGCCGCCTCGTCCGCGGGCGCCGCCACGATCACCGTGCTCTCCAGCGCCCCGTATTCGTCGAGCGTCTGCGCGAGCGCCACCACCGTGGACATGCGCTGGCCGATCGCCACGTACACCGACAGCACGCCGGAGTCCTTGTTGTTGATGATCGTGTCGATCGCGATCGCCGTCTTGCCCGTCTGGCGGTCGCCGATGATCAGCTCTCGCTGGCCCCGGCCGATCGGGATCATCGCGTCGATCGCCTTCAACCCCGTCTGCATCGGCTGCTTCACCGGCTGGCGCTGCACCACGCCGGGCGCCTTGAACTCAGCCGGCCGGGTCTCGCCGATGGGGATCTCCCCCTTGCCGTCCAGCGGCCGTCCGAGCGGGTCCACGATCCGTCCCAGCATCTGCTCCCCCACCGGGATCTCCAGCAGCTCGCCGGTCCGCTTGACGGTGTCCCCCTCGGAGATCTTCTCCCACTCCCCGAACAGCACCGCCCCCACGTTGTCGGACTCCAGGTTCAGCGCCAGCCCCGTCACCCCGTGGGGCAGCTCGAGCATCTCGAAGGACATGCAGTTCTCCAGCCCGTGCAAGCGGGCGATGCCGTCGGCCACCGACAGCACCGTGCCGACCTCCGTCAGCTCCGCCGCCCCCGCGCCGAGCCCCTCGATGCGGCTCTTCAGAATGCTTGTGATCTCGTCTGGGTTGATCTGCATGTACGTCTCCTATGAAGCTCCCTGGGCAACCTGCCTGCGCAGCTGCTCCAGTCGATTGCGAATGGAGGCGTCGAGGATCGAGTTGCCGACCCTCACCACGACCCCCCCGAGGATGTTGGGGTCCACGCGCGCCGCCAGCACCACCCTGCGGCCGGCCCGCTCCCCGATTGTCTTGCCGAGGCTCTCCGTGGTGGCCCGATCGAGCGGGATCGCGCTCGTGATCTGCACCGGCAGCGTCTTGTTCTCCTCGTCCCACAGCCGCTCGTACTCGTCCTTCACGCGGGAGATCACCGGCATGCGGTGGTTCTCGATCAGCAGGGCCAGGAAGTTGATCAGGATCTCATCCGCCCCCTGCAGCAGCCCCCCGAGCGACTGCTGCTTCTCGGCGCTCGAGAAATACGGCGAGAAGAAGAACAGCGTCAGCTCCCTGCTCTGTGCCAGCGCATCCGCGAACTGGCCGAGCTGATCGCGCAGCTCGTCGAGCTTGCCCTGCTCCCGGGCCACCTGGAAGAGCGACCGCGCGTAGACCTGAGCCAGCTCCTCCATTAGCGCCATGCCCCCCTCGTCGAACCCCGCGCCTCCTGCATCAGTTGGCCCCCGGGGAGATGCCCGAGAAGTCCAGCTCCTCGAGCGCCTCCTCCACCAGGCGCCGCTGGTCGGCGTCGTCGAGGCTCTTGCGGGTGACCTTCTCGGTGGCCATGATCGTGAGATCCGCCACCTCCCGGCGGATGTCGTCGAGCGCTCGTTTGCTGGCCACCTCGATGTCCCGCTCCGCCCGCTTGGCGGCCTCCGCGATGATCTCCTTGCCGCGATCGCGCGCCTCGTGCTCGTGGGACTCCGCCGTCTGGCGAGCCCGCTGGACTATCTCCTGGGATTGGGCGCGAGCCTCCTCGAGGCGCTCGCGGTATTCCTTGAGGATCTTCTCCGCCTCCGCACGTGTGCGTTCGGCCGCGTCGATCGACTCGTTGATGCTGGTGCGTCGCTGATCCAGCGCATCCCGAATCCGGGGAAACGCCACCTTGTTGAGGATGTACAGCGAGACCAGGAACACCACCAGCGTCCAGATCGTCAGGCCGACGTTGGGCGTGATCAGCCACGAGTTGCTGCCCGATGCGAGCGGTGTGTCGGGGATGGCGGCGAGCGGGCCCATGGTCCTACAGGAAGAAGGCGATCAGGCCGCCTACGAGCCCGTAGAAGAAGGTGGCCTCGGTGAGCGCGAAGCCAAGCCACTGGATCGAGGTGATCTCGTCTTTCATCTCCGGCTGGCGCGTCACGGCCTCGATCACCTTGCCGAACAGCATGCCGATGCCGGCACCGGCGCCCGCGGCGCCACCCGCGGCGCCCACGCCCAGAGCGACTGAGCGCAGGCCTTCCTTGGCGACTTCTGCGTTTGTACTAGCGGCGATGAGATCGGTCAGCATGAATCAACAAGCTCCTTTGGATTGTCAGTGGCCCCGGGTGGCGCCACCGAGATAGATGGCAGTGAGAATGGCAAAGATGAACGCCTGCAGACCCGCGATCAGGATCGCCTCGAACAGGTAGATGGCGATGCCGATCGGCAACGTGAACCAGCCCAGGATCTGCAGGCCGATGACGACCGCTAGCAGGCCCGCCATGAACTCGATCAGGAGGTGTCCCGCGAGCAGGTTCGCCCACAGCCTAACCGTCAGCGAGATCAGCCGCAGGAAGTTCGACAGGATCTCAAGCGGATACATGATCACCAGCATCACACCGCCGATGCCCGTTGGAACCAGGCTTTTGATGTAGCCGAAGAACCCGTGGTGGCGGATGCCTTCGACGTTGTAGGCGATGAACACGCCCAGCGACAGCAGCAACGGGATCGCGAGGTTAGTGTCGGCGGCGTAGATCTGAAACGCGGGGATTTCCACGCCGAACACCTTGAAAGTCTCGGCGCTGTCCACCGGCAGCGGGATGTAGCCGATCAGATTGGTGACAAGGATGAACACGAACAGCGTGAACACGAGCGGGAACCACCTTCGAGCCATCTCGTCGTCCATGTTGTCCCGTGTCATCCGCATCGCCAGGTCATAGATCCACTCGACGATCGTCTGCAGCCGGCCAGGCCGCAGCTTCATGCTGCGTGAGGTCCACAACACGACGCCCACCGTGATCGACGCCGCCAGCAGCAGATACAGCACGCCCTTGTCGAAGTTCAGCGGCCCGGCGATGTGAAACCAGCTTTCGAGGTGGAACGACCCGACGACGTCGAAGCTTTCGTTGCGGTGGCTCTTGACGCCGAACACGAGCCCGAACACGACCAGGCCGACGATGTACACCAGCAGGACGCCGAAGATGATCTTCCGTTTCTTGCTCATGCCCGCCAGCCCGCCCTTTGGCGGCTCGGGCGCGATGGCCGCGGCGCTCATCGCAGCACCTCGCTTCGCACCCCATCGCCTCTGACCGGCGTCGAAGCCGATGCCCGCCGGCGTCTGTCCGGCGGGCCGAAGACCACCCGCACCGCGAAGGCCACCGAGTAGGCGCCGAAGATCATCAGCGCCGCCCACAGACCGTCGCTGCGCCCGCCCACCACGCCGGCCAGCACGATCGCTCCAGCCAGCAGCCAGATGCGCCCGAAGGCCTCGAAGAGGTTGAGCCCCAGCTGCGTGCGCGGCTCCCGCTTGGCGACGATCCAGCGCCTGTCGGCATACGCCACCACCCGCTGCACGAGCCACGCCGCCACCCCGATCGCCACACCGAGGGTGGGCGCGCCCAGCGCGAGCGCCACGGGCGTCGCGACCGCGACGAACAGCACGTCGAGGTGATCGAGGTTCATCCGATCGCGCTTGGGCGCTCGCGGCGACACCGCGTCCAAATCCGTCGCCGCTCCCGCGGCGCCCCTCCAGCTCCGACGATCGCCACCCGCCATCCGCACGGGCAGGCCGTGCGGCTCAGCCGTCTGCCCCGCCCGATCGGCTGCCCGGGAGCGTGCGGCTGTCCCGCACGCCCGCGGTGGCCATCGCGGCGATCGCGCACCCGCCTCACGCTCGGCGTCTCCGGCGGCAGCAGCCGCTCCTCCTGGCCGTTCGCCGGCGCGCGATCCCGCTGGTCGCGCACCACCGGCACGAACAGCTCCATCAGCCAGTCCTCCATGTCGGCCGCCAGGCGCTCCTCCTCCTCCTCCGGGGCGGCCGACTGTGCGCATGGCCCGATCTCGTCCACGGACGAGCCCGCGCTGACACAGCGCGCATGGCAACGGCTTTCGTTGACTTCGAAATCTGACATCTGTTGGCCACCCCCAGCGGCCACAGCCTATAGACGCACGCTCGCGCACACGACGAGCGTTTAACGGCGCCTCAGGCGGTCCGCGATGACGGCCGCAGTCTACCTGTTCGCGGACTTCGTAACAAGTTTGTGACAGTCGGTACGGGGATTATCCCCTTGACGCAGGGTAGGTTATCAGCTAGGCTTCCTACTCGTGGATGGTTTTCTGGCTGGTTTGCGGGTCTTTTTCGCCTCCGAACGGACGGCTTCGCGCGCCGGTTTCGGGAACATCCTTCTGACGGCCTCCTCGGTCGTGAGCTCGTGGGCCTTGGGTTTGCGTCGCGGCATAGGGACCTGATGATGGAGGATACGACCCTCGTCAGCCTGATCGAGCGGTT
>DATJMB010000154.1:0-7226 GCA_035508995.1 Solirubrobacteraceae bacterium
TGGCACAGCAGTTGCGCGTACTCGCCGGGCTGGCCCAACCGCTGGGGGTAGGGCACGCCGGCGCCGAGCTTCTCGCGCGCCTCCGCCGGCAGCGCCGCCAGCAGAGGGGTGTCGAACAGGCCCGGCGCGATCGTGTTCACGCGGATGCCGTACTGGGAGAGATCTCGGGCGGCCGGCAGCGTGAGGCCCACGATGCCTCCCTTGGAGGCCGCGTAGGCGATCTGCCCCACCTGGCCGTCGTAGGCGGCGATCGAGGCCGTGCACACGAACACCCCCCGCTCGCCGTCCTGGAGCGCCTCGTTGGCGATCATCGCGCTCGCCGCCAGGCGCAGCGCGTTGAAGGTGCCGATCAGGTTCACCGCCACCACCGTCTCGAACGGCGCCAGCGCGTGCGGGCCCTTGGAGCCCGCCACCTTCTGCGCCCAGCCGATGCCCGCGCAGCACGCCGCGATGCGCAGGCCCCCGCCCGTGCCCCCCGCGTCCGCCGCGTAGGACACCGCCTCCTGCACCTGACGCTCGTCGCGCACGTCGCACTCCACGAAGGGCACGCCCAGCTCCTCCGCCAGCGCCGCCCCCCTCTCGACGTTGAGGTCGGCGATCGTCACCACCGCCCCGAGCTCGTTCAGGCGCCGCGCCGTCGCTTCGCCCAACCCCGAGGCGCCGCCGAAGACCAGCGCCGAGCTGTCCTGGATCCGCACCCTCGGGAGCCTATTGCAGCGCCCGCGAGAGCGTGAGCGCGAACAGGCCCTCGGGGTCCGTCAGCCAGCTCACGAGCTGCAGGCCCGCCGCCGCGAGATCCCCCTCCAGACGCTCGGGCGTGAACTTGGCGCTGATCTCCGTGCGCATCTCCTCACCCGCCCGGAAGCGCACCGGCAAATCCAGCGCGCTCACCTGCGTGGTGTGCTCCCGCCGCGCCCGCAGCCGCATCTCGATCCATTCGTGCTCCGCGTCGAAGCGCGCCACGTGCTCGAAGTCCTCGGGGTCGAAGTTCGCGCCCAGCTCCCGGTTGAGCACCCGCAGCACGTTGCGGTTGAACTCCGCCGTCACCCCCTGCGAGTCGTCGTACGCCGCCTCCAGCACCGCGGGGTCCTTGACCAGGTCGCTGCCCATCAGCAGATGGTCCTCCTCGCCCAGCTGACGCGCGATCGTGCGCAAAAAGCGTCGCCGGCTGCCCGGCGGGAAGTTGCCGATCGTGCCGCCCAGGAAGGCCACGATGCGCGGCCCGATCGCCGCCGGCACCTGATCCAGATGGCGCTCGAAGTCGCCGATCACGCCGTGAACCCGAAGGCCCGGGTACTCCTCCGCGAGCTCGTTCGCGCACCCCCTCACCATCGCCTCCGTCACGTCCACCGGCACGTACCGCCGCAGCGTGCCCGCCTCCTCGAGCGCGTCCAGCAGCACCCGTGTCTTGGCGGCAGTGCCCGAGCCGAGCTCCACCAGCTCCACCGCGCCGGTCAGCTGGGCGATCTCCGCCGCCCGTTCGGTGAGGATCGTGCGCTCCGCCCGCGTGGGGTAGTACTCGGGCAGCTCGCAGATCTGGTCGAACAGCTCCGCCCCCCGTTCGTCGTAGAAGTGCTTGGGCGGCAGCTCCTTCAGCGGCCGCGTGAGCCCGTCGAGCACGTCCTCCGCCAGCGAGCGCTCCTCGCTGGCGTCCAGGTGCGAGTCGATCCGGATCGCCGGCCCGCTCAGATCCGCCGTGGGCTCCATCAACACCCCTCCCCGTCGCGCGCCAGCCGCAGGCCGGCGAAGATCTGCCTGCGCTGGGGCAGGTCCCAGTTGCGGAACGTGAGCGTCTTGACCCGCTCGCTCGTCGCCCACGACCCGCCCCGCAGCACCCGGTAGTCCTCGCCGAAGAACACCTCCGAGTACTCCCGGTAGGGGCGCGCCACAAAGCCCGGGTAGCCGCCGAAGGTGGAGCTCGTCCACTCCCACACCTGGCCCACGCCCGCCAGCAGCCCGCTGCGCGCCGCCCGCTCCCACTCGGCCTCGCTCGGCAGCCGCGCCCCGCGCGCGCGCGCGAAGGCGTCCGCCTCGAACCAGCTCACGTGGCATACCGGCGCGTCGGGATGCTCGCCCGCCGCCCTGCCGCCGAAGCGCGCCCAGCTCGCATTCGTCACGGGCCGGCGCGCGATCTCGAACGCCGCCAACTCCACCGTGTGGCGCGGACGCTCGTTGTCGTAGGCGAATCCGTTTCCATCCGCGCCCATCTCGAACGGGCCCGCCGGCACCTCGATCCACTCCTCGCCGTCCTCCAGCGCCTCCAGACGCGGCTCCCCCGCCGGCAGCAGGCCCGCGATCGCCATCGTCTGGCGCATCGTCTCCGAATGCTGGAGCTCGTGCCGGATCACCATCTCGCAGATCGTCCCGTCGCCCACGCCCCCCTCTCGCAGCTCCTCCGCCACTCGCTTGCGCACCGCCTCCATGTACGCCCGCGCCTGCTCCGGACCGAGCAGCTCGATCTCGCCGCGCACGTCCCGCGGCGTCTCGAAGGCGTCGTAGATCTCGGCCAGCTCCGCCCGCAACAGCGGCAGGCCGCAATGTCGGTGGGCGAGCCACAGGTCCTCGTAGGCGGCGATGTGGCCGAGATCCCACACCAGCGGGCTCATGATCGGCGAGTGCACCGCACGCAGCGCCCCCTCGTCCAGGCCAGCCACGAGCGCCAGGGTGCGCTCGCGCGCCTCGCCGAGGGCCGCGATCACCTCCTCGGGGCTCGTCTGTACGGCGAACTTGGGCTTGGCGGTCGCGGTCGAGGCCATCTGCCGACCACTCACTGTACGAACTTCCGCGCCCGGGGAGCATCGCCCGGGGGCACACGGGGTCGCTCAGGGGAGCATCGCGTTGGCGGCGTGCAGCGCGGGCGTGTAGGTGGGGTCCCGCAGCAGCGCCTGGCGGATGCCCTCCCCGAGGATGCCCCGCTCGCCGCGCGAGGCGCCGAGCAGCGACCACGAGCGCTCCGTGCCGTCCCGCTCGCGCCGGTGTGCCCGCAGGCCCCCCGGCCCCCGGTCCAGGCGCACCCGCAGACCCGACTCGCTGTGCAGCTCCACCCCCTGCAGCCCCGGCACCGTGAGCTCGGGCGCGGGCGTCAGGCGCAGGTCGATCTCCCGTCCCCCGGCCCGCGCCGTGGCCGCGAGCTCGCCGCCGCTCCCCGCACGCTCCAGCAGCCGCGCCCGGTCGAGCTGCCAGCCCAGCCGCGACGCCAGCCAGCCGACCATCAGCGTGGCCGCGATCGTCGAGTCCCCGTGATGGCTGACCCGCACGCCGCTCAGGCACGCCAGCTCCGCCCGCATCCGCGGCGGGTCGAAGGTCGCCGCCACCCGCTCCCGCCAGGGGATCGACCGCAGCCACGCGAGATCCACCACGTACACCCGCCCCGTGAGCGTGCACGCCCGCTCGATCGCCGCGTGCCAGCCCACGCTCGAGCCCCCCGTTTCGTCGGTGGAGTCGATCAGCGCCGCCTGCGCGAGCCCCAACAGCTCGTCCGCCGCCGCCGGATGGCCCCCCGGCGACCACAGCAGCGTCGGCAGATCGCTGATCACCAGCGGGTCGGCGATCGTGGCGAGGTCGTCGAGGTGGCGCTCCCCGAGCTCCACCGTCACCGTCTCCCGCAAAAGCGCCAGCTGGCCGTCGCGGCCATTGCCCGCGCCCTCGGCCTCCCCTTCGTGGGCCACGCTCACCCGCGCGTCCAGCCGTTCGCGTGCCGGCTCGTAGGAGAGGATCACCGTGCGCGACGCGTGGTAGCGGCCCACCCCGCCCAGCCGCCCTACGATCTCCTCCCGCCGCGCGGCGCTTACGAACACGATCATGTTCATCACCCGCGCCGGCACCACCCCGCCGGCCGAGTCCTCCCGGATGTCTCTCGCCCGCGCCGAGAGCAGCTCCCGCAGCGCCCCTTCGATCGCGTCCGGCGTCGTGCCTTCGGCGCTCCACACGGCGTCTTCGGGCGTGCTCGCGATGGGGGTGGAGGTGGGGGTGGGGTGGGCGCTCATCGTGTGTTCGTTTTTAACTTGCGTATAACCGCTGCTATACGCGACTTGAAAAGGGACAACCTAGATCGCCCGCCAGCGATCGTCCTCCCGCAGGATGCTCGTCGCCTGCGCCGGTCCCTGAGAGCCGGCCGGGTAGGAGGGCAGGGGCCCTGGCTGCTCCGCCCAGGCGTTCAGCACGGGGTCGCAGATGCGCCACTGGGCCTCCACCTCGTCGTTGCGCGTGAACAGGGTGGGGTCGCCGCGCATGGCGTCCGTGATCAGCCGCTCGTAGGCCTCCGGCGACTGGGATAGGAAGGACGTGCCGTAGAGGAACTCCATGTTCACCGGCCGGATCGACATGCGCGTGCCGGGGATCTTGGCGCCGAGCTGCAGCGTCACCCCCTCGTTGGGCTGCACCGCGAGGATCAGCTGGTTGGGCCGCACCCCCAGGGAGCCGTCCTGGCTGAAGGCGAGGTGGGGCACCGGCTTCAGCGTCACCGCGATCTCGGTGATCTTCCGCGCCAGCCGCTTGCCCGCGCGCAGGTAGAAGGGCACCCCCGCCCAGCGCCAGTTGTCCACTTCCAGGCGCAGCGCCGCGTAGGTCTCGGTGGTGGACCGCGCGGGCACACCGTCCTCCTGCAGGTAGCCCACCACGTCCTCCCCGCCCGAGTGTCCCGCGCCGTACTGCGCCCGCACCGCCATCTCGCCGACCTCCGCGAGCAGCGGCGGCTTGATCGCGTGCAGCACCTTCACCTTCTCGTTGCGCACCTCTTCGGCGGTGAAGCTCCCGGGCGGCTCCATGGCGACATGGCAGAGCAGCTGCAGCATGTGGTTCTGGATCAGGTCCCGCAGCGCACCCGAGCTGTCGTAGTACGCAGCCCGGCTGCCGATGCCGATGTCCTCCGCCGCCGTGATCTGCACGTGATCGATGTAGTTGCGGTTCCACAGCGGCTCGAACATGCCGTTGGCGAACCGGAAGGCGAGCATGTTCTGCACCGTCTCCTTGCCCAGGTAGTGATCGATGCGGAACACCTGCGCCTCGTCGAACACGCTCAGCACCCGCCGGTTGAGCTCCCGCGCCTCCGCCAGCGAGGTGCCGAAGGGCTTCTCCACGATCACCCGCACCTCAGTTTCCGCCCGTCGCGCGAGGCCGTTGCCGCCCAGCTGTCCCACGATCACGCTGAAGAACTCCGGCGCCGTGGAGAGGTAGAAGGCCCGGTTCAGCCGCTCCCCCGCCTGCTCGTCGAAGCCGTCGAGCACCTCTCCCAGGGTCGCGTAGGCGGCCGGGTCGTCCAAGTAGCCGGCCACGTACTTGACGTGCTCGAGAAAGCTCTCCAGCACCGCCCTGTCGGGAGTGCGCCGAGAGTAGGAGCGGATCGCCTGCTCACACTCCGCCCGGTAGCCCGCGTGCCCCTGCTCCCGCCGCGAGACCCCCACCAGATGGAAGTGCTCGGGCAGCGCCCCGTCGTGCGCGAGGTTGTAGAGCGCCGGCAGCAGTTTGCGCCGCGCCAGATCCCCGGTGGCGCCGAAGATCACCAGCGCCGTGGGCGCTACCGGCAGCCGCTCGAGCCCCGCCGTGAGGGGGTTTCGATCCTCGACGGCGAGCTCCGGCGCGTTCACGCCCACGATCGTAGTCCCATGGAGGCTCCGCGGGCTCGTGGGCTACGATCACCGCCGATGAGCCCCGAGCAGCTGAGCCGCTTCAAGCGCCGCGTCGCGAGCCTGTGGCTGTTCAGCCCCGAACGCCTGTGGCTGCTCTCCATCCGGCTCAGGAGCCGCCGCCATTGGATGCTGGCGTTCTGGCTCAAGCAGCTGAACACGTTCCTGTACCACAACTCCCTCGCTCCCGGCGCGACCGTGAGCCCAGACATCAGCCTGGGCCACAACGGCCTCGGCATCGTGATCGGCGCGAACACGCAGATCGGCAAAGGAGTGAAACTGATGCACAACGTAACTGTCGCGGGCGGACGCCGCGAGCGCCAGCCGCACGCACCGACCCCCGCGGGCCCTCGCTCGCGGGTGATCATCGAGGATCACGTCCGCATCGGTGCCAACTCCGTGATCGTTCCGCCCGCCGGCCGCACCGTGACGATCGGGCGGGCCGCGAAGATCGGTGCCGGCACCGTGGTCACCCAGGACGTGCCCGCCGGCGCGACCGTCGTCGGCCAGGCTCCACGGGTGATCCTCGCCGAGCCCGCTCCCACCCCCGAGCCCGGCGTGCTCTCCGATGCCACCGGCCGTCTCGAGGGGGAGCGATGATCGCCGACCAGGACCGCCAGCTGCCGGACCGCAACCTGGCGCTCGAGCTCGTGCGCGTCACCGAGGCCGCCGCCCTCGCCGCCGCCCCCCTCGTGGGCCGCGGCGACAAGGAGGCCGCCGACCAGGCCGCCGTGGACGGCATGCGCTACATGCTCCACTCCGTCCCCATGGACGGCGTGGTGGTGATCGGCGAGGGCGAGAAGGACGAGGCTCCGATGCTCTACAACGGCGAGCAGATCGGCGACGGCACACCGCCCCAGGTGGACATCGCGGTGGACCCCCTCGAGGGCACCACCCTCGCCGCCCACGGCATGCCCAGCGCCCTCGCCGTGATCGCACTCTCCGCCCGCGGCACCATGTTCGACCCCGGACCCTGCGTATACATGGAGAAGATGGCCGGCTCCCCCGAGATCGCCGACCTGCTCGACCTCGACCGGCCCCTCGCCGAGACCGTCAAGCTGGTGGCCGACCGCAAGGCCAGCGCCGTCAGCGACGTGATGGTCGTGGTCCTCGACCGCCCCCGCCACGAGGCCGGCATCGCGGCGATCCGCGACGCCGGCGCCCGCGTGCGCCTGATCGCCCACGGCGACGTCTCCGCGACCCTGCTCGCCGTCACCGAGCGCTCCCCCGTGGACCTCCTGTGGGGCATCGGCGGCACTCCCGAGGGCGTCATCTCCGCCGCCGCCGTGAAGTGCCTCGGCGGCCAGCTCCTCGGCCGCCTGTGGCCCCGCGACGACCACGAGCGCCACGCAGCCCTGCAGGCCGGCTACGACCTCCAGCGCATTCTCACCCGCGACGACCTCGTGGCCGGCGAGGACGTCTTCTTCTCCGCCACCGGCATCACCGACGGCGACGTTCTCGAGGGCGTCCGCTACCCCAGCGCCGGCGGCGCCACCACCGAGTCCCTCGTCACCCGCTCCCGCTCCGGCACCATCAGGCGCATCCGCGCCACCCACGACCGCGCCAAGCTCGCCGCCCTGCGCGGCTGAGATCTCTGAGAAT
>DATJMB010000155.1:0-9383 GCA_035508995.1 Solirubrobacteraceae bacterium
AGACGAGCAAAGCCGACGGTGCGAGTCTTGTCGTCCACGTCTCCGAGCGGTCTGGTGACGCGAACATCGCGAAGGTGGAACTGCAGTTGCCGAAGGTGTTGCCGGCGCGGTTGACGACGTTGCAGAAAGCGTGCACCGAAAAGCAGTTTGCGACCAACCCCGCGGGTTGTCCGGAAGCGTCGGTGATCGGGACCGCCACGGCTCATACGCCGCTGTTGGATGCGCCGTTGACGGGGCCGGCGTATCTCGTCTCCCATGGCAATGCGGCGTTTCCGGATGTGGAGTTCGTGTTGCAGGGCGAAGGCGTCAAGATCGATCTCGACGGCAAGACGGACATCAAAAAGGGGATCACGTACTCCAAATTCGAAACGCTGCCCGACGATCCCGTCAGCTCATTCACGACGACGCTGCCGGAGGGGCCGCATTCGGTGCTCGCCGCCAACGGCGAACTGTGCTTGCACGGAGCGATCTTCGCGCCGACGACGATCGTCGCCCAGAACGGCAAGCGGATCACACAGAACACTCATATCGAAGTGCAGGGCTGCTCGCACGCACTCTCGATCGTCGCCCATGCGGTGAAGGGACGCAAGCTCACGCTGAGTGTGCTCGTACCGGCGGCCGGCAGGCTGGCGGTCAGCGCCGCAGGGCTCTCCAAAGCCGAGAAGTCCGTGAAGGGCCGCGAAGTCGTGAAGCTGACACTGCAGCAGAGGCGCGGCGGCAGGTTGAAAACGCTCGTTAGGTTTAGCTTCGCCCCCCGCAAGGGCAAGCGCCAGGCAAAGACGCTGAAGGTCGAGTTCGGCAGGTAGCGCTCGCATGGGATCGACTGTCGAAAATCATCTTCGGGCGCGGGTGCTCTGCGCGCTCGTGGCCGCCGGTCTCTGCCTCGCGCTGGCGCCGGCGGCGGCGCTGGCTGCGGCGCCGGAATTCAAATGGAAGGGGGAAGGCGCGACGTCCGAAAAGCAGTGGGAAGTCGCGGCCAACTGGGTCGGGGGAGTCGCGCCCGAAGAAGGAAAAACGGTCCAGCTCGTGTTCCCCGAGCTCAGCGCTTCCGCGTGCACGTCCAACCCCGAGACCAAGGCCTGCTACCACAGCGAAAACAACGAACTGACCCTGGCCACGGAAAAGCTCACGATCGACGACGGCGACGACTACGTTCTCACCGGCACTGAAGAACTGGAACTCGGCAAAGGTGGGCTGACTGCGGCTCCCGAAGGCCACACGAGCGGCGCCCGCGACGAGCTCACGATGCCGGTCGAACTGACCGAACCGCAGACCTGGCACATAACCGGCGCCAGCGCCGGCGACAACGGGGTGCTGCTGGAAGACCAGGTCTCCGAAGCCGGCGAAGCCGCCGGCGGTCTGCACATCGTGCAGAGCAAAGAATCTGCGCTTGTTTTCGGTCCCAAAGCCGAAGTCGAACTCGGCCCGGTCACGATCGAAGGCGAAGAAGCCGGCAAGGCCGGATTCGAAAACGGTACGGTCGAGCTCCAGGGCAGCGAACTGAACTGGTGGTACGAACAGCCCGTGACGCTGAAGCACGTCGCCTTCGCCGGGTACGGCAAAGTCGGCGAGCTTTCAACCGAAGACGCGGAACTGCGCATCGGCAGCGGCGAACACCTCGGCCTCGAAGCCTCGGAAGTGAAACTCGACTCCTCCAGCAAGGTCGCCTTCCAGATCACCGGCAGCAGAGCGACGCCCGGAAAAGACTACTCGCAGCTGGAATCCGAAGGCGAAACCGAACTGGAAGGCGCACAACTCGAAATCGACGTCGCCTCTCCCGGGGCTGGCAAACCCTGTCCGACCCTGAAAAGCGGCGAGGAATACACCCTGATCGATGCCGAACAATTCGGCAGCGTGTCGGGCGAATTCGGCAACGCGCCGGAAGGCGCGGAAGTGCCGATTCACTATGGTGCCGGCTGTAGCGGGGCGGCGACGATGACGATCCACTATCACGAAGGCGCGGTCACCGCGACGGCGAACGTGCCCGACCTCTCGTTGACCGTCAACGTCACCGGCTCCGGAAAGGTCAGCTCCAACCCGGCCGGGATCGACGAATGCACATCCGCTGGCGGCGCGAAATGCGAAGCCAAATTCGAAGAAGGCAGCACGGTGACGCTCACCGCGAAACCCGAATCGGAATACGTGTTCGCGGGCTGGATCGGTTGCAAGAAGGCCGGCGTCGAAAAATGCGAAATCAGCCTGAGCGCGGCCAGCGAAGTCACCGCAGTGTTCCTCGAAAAGGGCAAAGAAGGTCCTACCGGCAAAGAAGGCAAAGAAGGCAAAGCCGGCGGAAAAGGCGAACCGGGCACCGAAGGCAAAGAAGGCAAGGCGGGTGCCGGTGGGGCGAACGGCAAGGAAGGCCCTCCTGGCAAGGTCCAGGTCGTGACCTGCACGACCACCAAGGTCAAGGGCAAGACCAAGAAGAAGTGCACGACAAAGACGGTGTCGGGCACGGTCAAGTTCACGACCAGCTCCGAGCGGGCGACGCTCTCGCGCCACGGCGCCGTGTTCGCGGCCGGCGTGGCGAGCGGCGGCCGCGGAGGCCTGCGCTTGCGCCTGCACGCCCTGCGCAAGCTCAAAGCGGGCCGCTACACATTGACGCTGACCAGTGGCTCGGGACACCACGAGCACACCCGAGCCGAAACGTTCACGCTGAGCTGACGGGGCAAGGGTGAGACCGAGACCCGCGCTCCACCAACACTCGGGCATCGCTCAACCAGAGCGGCGCCCGGGGACACGCCTCGGCACGGATCCTCCCTCCCTCCGATAGCCGAGGACACCCGCAGTGCGGAGCGTGGTCCCTGACACGGGAGTCGGGGGCCACGCCCGTGTTCCAAGCCAAGCAGGACGGGACCCCGGTCCGGCCGGCACCGCGAAGCTGTCTCCGGACGGACCGGAGCTCCCGTGCCTGCGTCGGTCTCCGGACGGAACGGAGCTCCCAGTCCTGCGCTGCTCCCGTGCCTGCGATGGTCTCCGGCTGGAATGGCGTCTCTCGTACGCACTGGGAGGGTCCCAGCCCGCCCTCAATGAGAACGCGGGTTGACACCAGAAACCTCCCCTTGACACGACCCCTTGACATCTAGTAATCTGCGGTTTCTAGTTGGCAAGGGGGCGCGCACAGGGCGCGTGGAGGGCCGGTATCAGGGAGGGAGACCCAGGTGGCAACCGGCTGCATCAGAGAGCGCAACGGACGATTCTACGTCCGCACTCGCGTCCTGGTGGTCGACTCGAAGTCCGGCACATCGCGCTGGAAGCAGGTCGAGAAGGCCGCCGGTTCCAGTCGCCGCGGCGCCGAGCGGATGCTGCGCTCGCTGCAGACCGACGTCGAGGACGGTCGCTTCGTGCCCAGCGCGATCACCGTGCTCGAGCTCGGGCGCAAGTGGCTCGAGGAGCACGTCGAGCCCAATCTGAAGCCCGGCGCCGCGGCGAACTACAGGGGCACCTTCTACACCCACATCGCCCCCTCCCTGGGCGCCACCCGCATCGACGACGTCCGTCCACAGATGATCCGTTCCCTGCTGGGCAGAAAGCGCGCCGAGGGCCTCTCCGACCAGACTGTCGCCAAGCTCCGCCGCCACATCCACGCGATGTTCGCCTTCGCTCAGGACGCCGGCTTGATGACCGTCAACCCCGCCGACTCCGCCCGCGCCCGCGGCCGCCGTCCCGGTCGTGTGCGCGCCCGCGGCACCGAGCTCAGCCCCGTGCAGGTCAAGCGCTTCCTCGACGAGTGCTCCTCCCGCTGGCGCCTGTTCTTCACCGTCGCCCTCGACACCGGCCTGCGCCGCGGCGAGCTCATCGGCCTGCGCTGGGGCGACATCGACCTGCTCGAGCGCATCATCTACGTGCGCCGCTCCATCGGCCCCTACGACGACCCCGACGCCGATGCCGGCGAGGGCGAGATGCTCTCCACCAAGACCGAGGCCAGCCAGCGCCTGGTGCCCATCCTCGACGGCGCCCAGGCCGCTCTCGAGACCCTGTTCACGAGCGCCATCGACACCGACGACGACGCCCCCGTGTTCGCCACCGTCGAGCGCAAGCCCTGCCGCGACGGCACCATGCGCATGCCCGGCCGCCCCCTCTCCCCACGCATGGTCTCCCGCGTCTTTCGCCGCTATGCCGCCCGCGCCGGCCTCGCTCCCTCCATGCGCCTCCACGACCTGCGCCACACCGCCATCACCAACGCCATCGGCCAGGGCGAGGACATCCTGCTGGTGTCCGCCTTCGCCGGCCACGCCAAGACCTCCACCACCGTCGATGTCTACGGCCACCTGATGCCCGAGCGCGTCCGTGAGGCCGCCCGCCGCATGCGCTCCGTATCTCGCGAAGGCGAGCCGTTGGTGACAAACGCCAACGAGCCCGCCGAACACGTGGGCCGCCATGGCGCCCCCGCCACCGTGACCATGAACGTCGGCTCGAGCTCCACCCGCCCCGCCCTCACGATCTCCCTGGGCGAGCGCCGCTACACCTGATCTGGAGCCTGCGGCCGGCTGGCCAAGCGCCGCCGCGCTTCCTTCGCCAGCCGCCATGCCCGCATCGTGGCCAGCGCCGGCGCCATCGCCGGCCACAGCTCCCGCTGCACCCGCGCCGCCACCGCCCGCGCGGGCTCCCGCCGGGCGGCCGGCGCGGAGGTGTAGTAGGCGACCACCCCCGTGAGGATCATCACGTGGTGGGCCTCCTCGGGCGTCTGTCGCGCGAGCTCCACGCCCCGTCGCGCGGTGCTCGTGAGGCTCGTCCCGAGATCCTCCTCGCCGGCGAAGAGCCGCAGGAAGGAGAGCTCTCCCGCCGCCTCGTCCTGCTCCCGGTCGACGAGGCTGTCGAGCATCGTGCTGAGCGCGCAGATGCAGAGATAGGTGTCGGCGATCCGCCCTGCCTGCTCGGCGGTGCGTCCCTGCTGGGAGCCCGCCACCAGCAGCGCATGCAGGCTCAGCACCGACGCCGCCGCTCCCGCCAGGAACTCCCGCCAGCCGAGCCCCGTCGCCGGCGCCCGTCCCAGGGCCCAATCGCGCAGCTGCCCCTCGCCCTCCCGCGGCGTGGCGTGCATCCGCAGCTGCGCCTCGCCGCAGCTCGCCGCCGTCTCCCGCGCCGCTCCCACAATCGCCGCCGCGCTCGGCAGCCGCCACAGCTCCCCCCGCACCGTCGCGCACAGCGCTCGCAGATAGCCGCCGTCTCGCGCCCCTTGCCCGCGTGAGCCGCCGCCCCCGCCGCCCTCGCCCTCGCCGTAGTGGTCTCCGTAGGGCGCCTGACGTGGCGCCAGCGCGTCGGCGAAGGCCCCGAACAGCCGCCTCCCCGACTCCAGCTGGCGCTCGCCCCGGCGCTCGGTGAGGCCGTCCAGGTAGTCGTACATCACCTCCAACGCCACGATCGCCCGCACGGTGCCCCGCCGCCGGCGCCACGGCGTGCGCGTGGCGAGCGTCGCGGCGACCTGCGCGTTGAAGTGCTCCGCTCGCAGCTTCTCCAGCGCGAGCTCCCGCAGTGGCTCGTCGGGGATCGCTCGCGCGTGCTCTCGCCAGCGACGCAGCTCCGCGCCCACCACCGGCGCCACCGTGGGCCAGTAGCGGGCGTTGGCGCTCGCCAGCGCGAGGCTCGCCCGCGCCGCCAGCCGCCCGTCCAGCAGCCGCTCGCCCGGCGCCCGCTCGCGCGCTCTCCCCCCGTGTGCCCGCGCCTGGGCCATCGTTCGCGCCCGCCCTCCCTACGCGTCCAGGGCCAGCGCCGGAGACACCCGCGAGGCCAGCCAGCCGGGGACGGAGACGATCGCCAGCACCGCCGCGATCACGAGCGCGAAGATCTCCAGCGGCCGTCCGCTCGCCGCCAGGCCAGTGACGGGAAAGCCCGTGACGTTGCGCAGGTAGTCGTCGATCGCGATCTGCCCGTACACGCCCGCCAGCGCTCCCGCCAGGCACCCCGCGCTCAGCATCAGCGTAGCTTCCAGCAGCAGGATCCGCCGCAGCCGCCCGGCGCTCACCCCCGCCAAGCGCAGCCCCGCGAGCGACACCCGCCGCTGCCAGATGCTCGAGCCGAGCGCCGCCGCCATCGCGAGGATCGCCGCCACCACCAGCAGCGTCGAGATCTCCGAGAGCTGGCTGAGCCCTTCGCTGGCGCTCGCGTCGATCCGCGCCGCCCGTGCCCGCGCGGTGCTCACTTCGAGCCCGCTGCGCGGTCCGAGCGCCGCCTGGATCGCGGCCCGCACTCTCAGCGGGTCGGCGTTCGCGGTCAGGTGCACGCCCAGGGCCGTCGCCAGCCCCGTGCCCCAGGCGCGCCCGAAGTCCCTCGTGCTCATCAGGATCGCACCCGGCGTCCAGCCGAAGTTCGTGGTCGTGGCCGCGATTTTGAAGGTCCTCGTGCCGCTCGGTGTGGGCAGCGCGAGCGTACCGCCCACCCCCACGTGGTGTTCGGCGGCGATCTGCCGCGAGACCGCGATCCAGCCGCCTTCTCGCAGCCGCATCGAGGTGCGCGACGGCGAGGTGCCGGCCACCACCTGGCCCTGCAGCAGCGTCGGCGCCACGCTCGCCGGCCACGCGATCGTCCACACCCGTCGCCCGCCGAGATCCACGAAGCCGCCCTGGAAGGCGCTCACCCCGCTGACGCCCGGCACCCGCGCGATGCGCCGCGCCTGCCCGGTGGCCGCGAAGTCGTCGATCGCCTGGTTATCGCCCGGGTTCACCACCCAGATGTCCGCCGCGCCCACGTAGTGAGAGGTGTAGTCGTCGATTCCCCGCAGCAGGTCGTCCCGCGCGCCCCCCAGCGCGATGCTGCCGAACAGCGCCAGCGCTCCCGTGGCCGCCAGCGCCAGCGAGCGCAGCGCCGTGGCCTTCAGCGAGAACAGCGCCACCGGCAGGATCGTCAGCCCCCGAAAGCGTCCCGCCACCCACTCGCCCGCCGCCAGCACCCCCGACAGCGCCAGCGGCACCGCCAGCACCGTGGCCACCGCGAGCGCCACACACGCCACGATCGCCCCCGCCGGCACCAGCAGGAACAGCACGCTCGCCAACACCACCAGGCTCACCGCCGCCACGAACAGCCGCCAGCGCGTGAGCGTCCCCAGCGCGTTGCCCGGCACCCCGTCCTCGAAGTAGACCGCGTCCAGCGCCCGGCTGCCCCGCAGGTCCAGCAGCGGCACCATCGACGCGAGGCCCGTCGCGAGGACGCCCCCCGCCAGCGCCAGCGCCACCGGCGCCGGCCCCACCACCGTGCTCGTGCCGAGCGCGAACGCCCGCGCCAGATACCCCGGCGACTGGTGAAAGACGCTTACCGAGAGCCCGTAGCCGCCGGCGAGGCCCACCAGCGACGCCACCAGCCCCAGGCACAGCGCCTGGAAGACCACCATCTGCACGATCGCCGCCCGCCTCGTCCCCGCCACGTGCAGGTCCGCGATCACCTGGCGTCGCTCCGGCACCGTCAGCAGCATCGCGTTGAACGCGAACAGGAAGCCCAGCAGCACGCTGATCACCGCGAACATCGCGCTCGCCTGGTTGCTCGGCCCGAGCGCCTGGTGCAGCAGCGCCACGTCCTCGTCGGCGCTTGCCACCGCGACGCCTCCGCCCGCCAGCCCCGCGAGCTCCCCGCGCACCGCCGCCTGGCGTCCCGGCCTGGTCTGCACGAGGATCCGCGTCACCCTCCCGGGCAGCCCCGCGAGCGCCTGCAGGCGCGCCAGCGGCATCACCGCCACCTGTGCCCGCGCCAGCGCCCCGAAGGATTCCGGCCCGAGCACCGCGCTGATCGCGACCGGGTGCTCGTAGCCCCGCACCAGCAGCGAGACCGTGCGTCCACCGGCCGCTCTGGTCCTCGCCGAGGTGAGTCCCAGCTGTACCGCCGTGGCCGAGCTGATGCCGATGCCCCCCGGCGCGAGCGCCGCGATCGGCAGCTTGCGCGCCAGCCCGTCGAGAACCGCGAGGCTGAGGGTGGTGCCCGCGAGGTCCACCGTGGCGCTGCGCCCCCCCGGCTCGACGATCGTGGCCGTCTGTTCGAGCAGCGGCGCCGCCCTCACCACGCCCGCCAGCCCCCGCACCCGTCCCAGCAGGCCTTCGCCGACGCCGTCCGCGCCCCGCGCTCGCAGCTGCAGGCTCGCGGGCCCGATCACCGCGTGCGTCACTTCCCCCGCGGAGCCCGCGATGCTGCCGTTGGCCACCATCACCGCGAACATCAGCGCCACCGCGATCGCCACGCCCGCGCCCGCGAACAGCTCCTGCGCGCCATGCACCCGCAGCCGCCGGCGATAGAAGTAGGCGAGCGCGTAGGGTCGCATCAGCGCCCGCGCCCGCAGCGCCCGCGGTTGCGCCTGCGCGCTCATCTGGCGCTGGGCGAGCCCGGTCGGAGCACGTCCTCCTCGCGGGCCGCCTCACCCAGGCCGCCGATCAGCTTCCCGTCCCGCAGCGTGCAGGTGCGGTCCGCGACGGTCGCCGCCTCGAGGTCGTGAGTCACCAGCACCACCGCCGCCCGCCGCTCCCGCGCCACCGACCGCAGCAGCTTCACGATCTCGATGCTCCGCGCGCTGTCGAGGTTGCCGGTGGGCTCGTCCGCGAGGATCAGCCGTGAGTCGCTCACCAGCGCCTGGGCGATCGCAACCCGCTGGCGCTCGCCGCCGGACATCTGCTCGGGAGCTCGCCGCATGCGATCGCCAAGGCCCACTCGCTCGAGCCACAGGATCGCCCGCCGCCGGGCCTCCCGCTGCGCCACCCCTCCCAGCAGCAGCTTCAGCGAGGCGTTCTCCAGCGCCGACACCCGCGGCATCAGGTGAAAGGACTGGTAGACGAAGCCCACGTTGTGCAGCCGGTAGTCGCACGCCTCGTCCTCGGAGAGCCGCGAGAGGTCCCTGCCCTCGTAGCGGATCGCTCCCTCCTCGGCCCGCATCAGCGCCGCCATCAGCCGCAGCAGCGTGGTCTTGCCCGAGCCGCTGGGCCCGTGTACCGCCACCATCTCCCCGGCCGCCACCCGCAGGTCCACGCCGTCCACCGCACGCACCTCCTCTCCCATCGAGCGGTAGTGCTTGACGACCCCCTCGAGCTCCAGCATCGCGTCTCCGATTGTTCCGCCGCCGCCGCCGCCGGCTCGTCCGCTCAGGCGCTCGCGCGCCGTCCGGACCTGCGCAGCTCCACCACAGGCGCGAGCTCGTGAGCGCTCTCGCCGCGCAGCTCCCCATCCTCCAACGAGAGCGCTCGATCGGCGCCCGCCAGGCCCGCCGCGAGGCCGCCGGTGCTCATCAACACCGCCACGCCCCCGTCCGCCACGTCGCGCAGCAGCCGCAGCACCCCATCGCGCTCGGGAACCTCGATGCCCAGCGTGGGCTCGTCGATCACCAGCATCTGCGGCTCCACCGCGAGCGTCCGTGCGATCGCCACCCGCATCAGCTCCGCTCCGTCGAGCTCGTCCGGCGCGAGCGTCGCGCA
>DATJMB010000156.1:0-6070 GCA_035508995.1 Solirubrobacteraceae bacterium
AGTTGAGAGGATTTGTCCCTAGTACGAGAGGACCGGGATGAACGCACCTCTGGTGTATCTGTTGTCCTGCCAAGGGCATAGCAGGCTAGCTACGTGCGGATCGGATAACCGCTGAAGGCATCTAAGCGGGAAGCCGGCCTCGAGATGAGCTCTCCCATCCCCTTGAGGGAGTAAGACCCCTGGTAGACCACCAGGTTGATAGGCCGGATCTGGAAGGGCGGTGACGCCTGAAGGAGACCGGTACTAATAGGTCGAGGGCTTGACGGATTTTTTGCTTCCATTTACTTGGGAGCGTCGATACTCGCTGTGGCGCTGTGCAGTTTTGAAGGACTGGGAGAAGCTTGGTCTCTCGCTCTTTTCCGGTGGTTTTTGCGAGGGGGAAACACCTCTTCCCATTCCGAACAGAGCAGTTAAGCCCCTCAGCGCCGATGGTACTTGGCTCGCAAGGGCCTGGGAGAGTAGGACGCCGCCGGTTTTATTTGCACAGCCGGCCGCCACGTGCGGCCGGCGAGTGCTGCCCGCCCGGCGCCCCGCCTCGATCTCGGGTGCGCCTGGACTCGGTCCCACGCCCACGCCCATGTCCATGTCCATGCTCACGCCCCGGCTCGCCGGCACGGACGGCCATGCTGGCGCCGCACATCCCGTCGGTGGACGCCGAGATGGGGGAGAGGCATACGTGAGTCGCCGCCGCGGGCTGTCCCGCCCGTCTGGGCCGACCGGCCCGCCCGGCGCGAGGCCCTTTGCGCGTCGCCCGCACGGAGCTCCTGTGGGGATCTGCTCGAGGCGCCGGCTCGTGCGGCTCCGGCGCCCGTGGCTCCCGTCCCGCACGGGCGGCTGGCCGCTCGGCTCGCGTGACCCCCGCACCGACCTCCCCATCTCCCTGGCCGGGCTCGTCCCAGTCGACCTCCCAGTCGACGTCGTGGTCGTCCTCGAGCAGCAGGAACGAGCGGGCCAGGGAGAGGGCGCCTCGGGCGCCCCGCTTGAACGACGATCGGTTGCTTGAGCCGAACATGTGTTCGCAACGCTAGGCCCCCTTTCGGACGGACCCGCCCGAACATACGTACGTATCCCGGCGTCATGTCGTAAAGGCGCTTTCTAGAGCCAAAAGCGCCTGCTTGTTCTGCAATGAAAATTGCGTTTTGGCGGTCTTTGGGCGCGGACGCCTGCCACCGCCGCCCAGACCCTCCCGCCGCGCGTTTCTGGCTTTCGTGGGCTCCGGCGCCAACCGGCTTCCCGAAAGAGGGTCCGGGGGTATACGCTCGAACATGTCCTCCGATGGCTGTTACCCTCTCCAGACGCTCCATCGCCGGCCCCTCCCGGGGTGGGAATGGGCGGGGTAACCCCAGAAAGCCCATGGAGAAGTTCGTCATCGAAGGCGGCGTGCCGCTCTCCGGCACCATCTACCCGGCGGGCAACAAGAACGGGGCGCTTCCGATCCTCGCCTCCGCGATCCTCACCGACGAGGAGGTGGTGGTTCGAAACGTGCCTCGCATCCGGGACGTGGAGGCGATGCTGGCGATCCTCGAGGCCATCGGCGCCTCCACCGCCTGGCGGGGGCCCAACGAGGTGGCGATCTGCTGCCGGGAGGTGCGGGAGATCGAGGTGGACGCGGAGCTCGCGGAGCAGATCAGGGCCTCCTTCCTGCTCGCCGGGCCCCTGCTGGCGCGGTTTGGTCGCGCCGTGATGCCGCCTCCGGGCGGTGACGTGATCGGCAGGCGCCGGTTGGACCCCCACCTGGATGCCTTCCGGGCGATGGGCGCCACCACCGACTGCGGCCGGGAGATCGTCATCAGCGCCCCCCGTGGGCTGCGGGCGACGGACGTGTTCATGGACGAGCCCTCCGTGATGGCCACCGAGAACGCCCTCATGGCCGCCGCCCTCACGCCCGGCCAGACGGTGATCGGGAACGCCGCCGGGGAGCCCCACGTGCAGGACCTGGCGCGGATGCTCGTGAAGATGGGCGCCGACATCCAGGGCATCGGCTCGAACCTGCTCACCGTGAACGGCTCCGAGCGGCTGCACGGCTGCGAGCACGAGGTGGCGCCCGACCACATCGAGATCGGCAGCTTCATCGCCCTCGCGGGCGTCACCGGCGGAGAGCTGCGGGTCAAGGACACGGTGCCCGACGACCTGCGCATGATCCGCCTCGTGTTCGAACGGCTGGGCCTGCGCACGGAGCTCCAGGACAGGGATGTGGTGGTGCCGGGAGGCCAGAAGCTGGTGGTGCAGGCGGACGTGGGGGAGTACAAGAGCAAGATCCAGGACGGTCCCTGGCCGGCGTTCCCCGCGGACCTCACCTCCATCGCCGTGGCCCTCGCCACCCAGGCGGAGGGCTCGATCCTGATCCACGAGTGGATGTTCGAGAACCGCCTCATCTTCGCCGACAAGCTGATCCTGATGGGCGCCGACATCGTCATGTGCGACCCCCACCGGGCGATCGTCACCGGCCCCCGCAGGCTGCGGGGCGAGCGGCTGGAGTCGCCGGACATCCGGGCGGGCATGGCGATGCTGCTGGCGGCTCTGTGCGCTGAGGGACGCTCGGAGATCGGCAACGTGCGCCAGATCGACCGGGGCTACGAGCGCATCGACGAGCGGCTGAGAGAGCTCGGCGCGAACATCCAGAGAGTGGCCACCGAGCCGGTACACGCATAATCTCGGATCGAGATGATCCACTCCATCCCGAGCGGCACCCGGGACGTGCTCCCGGACGAGACCCGTGAGCTGCGGGCGATCACCGACTCCCTCAGGAGGGTGTTCGAGAAGCACGCCTACGGCGAGGTCTCCACGCCGGCGCTGGAGTACGAATCGGTGCTCGCCCACGCCGACATGACCGGCACGGGCCCCGTGCACCGGGTGTTCGACGAGACCGGCGAGACGCTGGTGCTGCGGTCGGACATGACCGTGCCGGTGGCCCGCCTGGTGGCCACCCGCTACCCCACCGTGGAGGGGCCCCTGCGGTTCTGCTACTTCGCCCACTGCTATCGCGGCATCCGGCCCCAGTGGAGCCAGCCCCGGGAGCTGCTCCAGGCGGGCATCGAGCTGATCGGCTCTCCCGCCCCGGACGGCACCGCGGAGGCCCTCACGGTGCTCTGCCACTCCCTCGACGCCTGTGGCCTGAAGGACTACCGGGTGGGCCTCGGCGACGCCTCCCTGTATCCCACCCTCATGGACCGCCTCGAGATACCGTCCGCCGACCGGGGCCAGCTGCTGGAGTCGCTCGTACGCCGGGACTTCGTGGAGCTGCGCGAGCGCCTCGCCGGCCTCGGCCTGTCCCCGGAGGACTCCGAGCTGCTCCTCTCCCTGCCCCAGCGCCGGGGCGGGCCGGAGGTGCTGGACGTCTCCTCCGGGCCCGCCGTGCAGGCCATCGCGGGCATGCGCCAGGTGCTCGAGCTGCTCCCCCAGGAGGTGTCCGCGAGGGTGATCTTCGACCTCGGCCTGGTGCGCTCCATCGGCTACTACACGGGCGCCGTGTTCGAGGTCTACGACCCCACCCTCGGCGTGCCCCTGGGGGGAGGCGGCCGCTATGACGACCTGCTCGCCCACTTCGGCCTGCCCCGCCCGGCGGTGGGCTTCGCGCTGGACGTCGAACGCCTCCACATCGCCCTCGCCGGCGAGGAGCGCGGCACGGGAGCGCTGGCCCGATGAGCCCCGCCACCGCCGCCGGCGACGCTGAGGGCCGGGGCGCCGGCGGAGGCGCCGGCGTTGGCGCCAAGGGAGGCGCCGGGGGAGGCCTGGACGGGCCGGCGGGCCTGGACGGGCTCACGATCGCGGTTCCCCGGGGGGCCCTCTTCAAGGAGACCGTGGCCCTGCTGCGGGCCCTCGGGCTGGACACGGGGGAGCTCGCCAGCAACGACCGGAAGCTGCTGTTCGAGGACATCGGGGTGATCACCATGCGGCCCTCGGACGTGCCCACCTACGTGGAGGCGGGCTCCGCGGACATCGGCATCACCGGCAAGGACGTGCTGCTGGAGCGGGGCGGCCGGACGTCGGACTACAGCGTGAGGGAGCGGGGGAGACGGCAGTTGTATGAGCTGCTGGACCTCACATATGGTCGCTGTGTGATGGTCTTCGCCACCGCCGACCGCCAGAACGACCAGGGAGAGGACCCCGGCCGGGAGGCGCTGCGGCGGCTGGGTGTGATGAGGGTGGCCACCAAGTACCCGCGCATCGCCGCCGGCTATCTGGAGGAGACTGGCAGGCAGGGGGAGATCGTGGAGGTGAAGGGCTCCGTGGAGCTCGCCCCCCTCACGGGCCTGGCGGACGCGATCGTGGACCTCACCGCCACCGGCGCCACGCTGCGGGAAAACGGGCTGGTGGTGAGGGAGGAGATCGTGGCGTGTACCGCCCGGCTGATCGCCAACCCCGTCTCCTACAAGCTCCGGGCGCCAGCCATCGACAAGCTCCTGGAGCGCCTCCCGGCGGCGGTCGCCGCGGTGAGCGGGGGCGGGGGAGCGGGGAGCTGAGATGGAGATCCAGCGGTTGAGCGCCGCTCAGGTGGACGGCTTCGGGAACGCCGAGGGGGTGGCCAGGCACCTGCGGCGGATGGTGAGGAGCTCTGAGAGCGTCACCGAGGAGGTGTCGCGGATCGTGGCGGACGTGAGGGAGCGGGGGGATGTGGCGCTGGTCGAGTACACCAGAACCCTGGACACCGCCGGCAAGGACCCGCGGCCGCTGCTGGTGCCCGGCGAGGCGCTGGAGGAGGCGCTGAAAAAGCTCGACCTGGACCTGGTGGCGGGGATGCAGGTGGCGATCGCGAACGTGGCGGAGGTGGCGCAGGCGGCGATCGGCCAGGACGTCGCCGTGGATCTCGCGCAGGGCCAGCGGATCGTGGTGCGGGAGCTGCCGGTGGGCTCCGCGGCGGTGTACGTGCCGGGGGGCCGGGCGCCGTACCCGAGCACGGTGATCATGGGGGTGGTGACGGCGCGGGCGGCGGGGGTGGTGGACGTGTGTGTGTGCTCTCCGGCGAACGCCACCGGCAAGATCGATCCGCTGATCCTGGGGGTGTGCAGGCTGGTGGGGGTGGAGCGGGTGTACCGCATCGGGGGCGCCCAGGCGATCGCGGCGCTGGCGTACGGGAGCGAGTCGGTGAAGCGCGCGGATGTGATCGTGGGGCCGGGGAACCTGTACGTGCAGGAGGCCAAGCGGCAGCTCTCGGCGGTGGTGGGCATCGACGGCTTCGCGGGGCCGAGCGACCTCACGGTGATGCTCGGCGGGGCTGTCACCACGCGGGAGGTGGAAGTGGCGGCTCTGGACATGCTCGCCCAGGCGGAGCACGGAGAGGGAAGCATCGTGATCGGCATCTCGCCGAGCCTCAAAGTGCTCGAGAAACTGTCCAAGGCGCTCGAGCGGCTGGTGGCGAAATTCCCGAGCGTGATGGACAGCGCGTGTGTGCTCATCCACGCGGCGGACGCTCCCCGGGGGATCGAGCTGGCGAACGCCATCGCCCCGGAGCACCTGCAGCTGATCGGCGAGGAGCTCGAGGGGCTGTCGCGATCGGTGAGCAGCGCGGGGTGCGTGTTCGTGGGCTCCTCCGCGGGGACAGCCTTCGGGGACTACGTGGCGGGCTCCAACCACGTGCTTCCCACGGGGGGCTCCGCACGGTTCGCCTCCACCCTCTCTCCACGGCACTTCCGGCGGCGGATGGCGGAGGTGAGGCTGGGGCCCGAAGGAGGGGAGACGGTGCGAAAGCTCGCCGCCGCCGGCATCCCGCTGGCGCTCGCGGAGGGCTTTCAGGCGCACGCCCAGTCGATGGCCGCCCGGGTGAGGGACAATTCCAAGCGATGACTCCCACCGACCCCCCAGCCGCGCGCCCAGCCGACCCTTCGACCGCACGCTCCGCCGACCCTTCGGCCGCGCGCTCCGCGGCACGGTCGGCCACGCTGACGAGAAAGACGGGAGAGACGGACATCTCCCTGTCGCTGACGCTCGAAGGGGCGGGGAAGGGCAGGCGGGAGACGGGGGTGGGGTTCTTCGACCACATGCTCGACCTGCTGGCGCGCCACGGCCGGCTGGACCTCGATGTGAAGGTGTCGGGGGACCTCGAGACGGGCGCTCACCACACGGCGGAGGA
>DATJMB010000157.1:0-5530 GCA_035508995.1 Solirubrobacteraceae bacterium
AGCCGCATGCGGCCCCCCCTCGCTTCTATCGGCTGCGTGTGCCGCCCCTCCCGGAGCCGCATGCGGCTCCCCCCTCTCTGACACCTCAACAGCCAGCCGCCACAGGCGGGCGAGGAAGCGGTGGACTCCCTCCATTCCCTCGTCCGACCAGTCCGCGTCCTGCTCGGGGGGGCCGATGAAGAGGATGTAGCAGCGGGCGGTGTCCGCCCCGTAGCGCTCCACGATGGAGGCGGGGGACACGACGTTGCCGCGGGACTTGCTCATCTTGGCGCCGTCCTTGGTCACCATCCCCTGGGTGAACAGCGCCCTGAAGGGCTCCTGGAAGTCGAGCTGGCCGAGGTCCGCGAGGGCCTTGGTGAAGAAGCGGGCGTACATCAGGTGCAGGATCGCGTGCTCCACCCCGCCGATGTACTGGTCCACCGGCATCCACTCCCGCAGCGCCGCCGGGTCCCAGGCGGCGCGCTCGTTACGGGCGTCGCAGTAGCGCAGGAAGTACCAGGAGGAGTCCACGAAGGTGTCCATCGTGTCCGTCTCCCGCCGCGCCTTGCCGCCGCATTGGGGGCAGCTCGTGGCCACCCAGTCCTCCGCCGCCGCCAGCGGCGAGCGGCCTTTGGGGGCGTAGTCCTCGATGTCCGGCAGCCTCACCGGCAGCTCCTCCGCGGGCACCGCCACCATGCCGCACCGCTCGCAGTACACGATCGGGATCGGGCACCCCCAGTAGCGCTGGCGGGAGATCAGCCAGTCCCGCAGCCGGTAGTTCACCGACGCGTGCCCCTTGCCCTGCTCCTCCAGCCAGCCCACGATCGCCCCCAGCGCCTCCCGGTTGCCCATCCCGTCGAACCGCTCGTCCGAGTCCACCAGCGGCCCGTCCCCCGTGTAGGGCAGCCCCCGCTCGTCGCCGCCCTCCGGCGGCGGGGTGGGCGGGCCTTCGATCACCCGCTTGATCGGCAGGTCGAAGGCCTTCGCGAAGGCGTAGTCCCGCTCGTCGTGGCCCGGCACCGCCATGATGGCCCCCGTGCCGTACTCCATCAGCACGTAGTCCGCCACGTACATCGGGATCTCCTGGCCGTTCACCGGGTTGCGCACGCTCCGCCCCAGCGCCACCCCCGTCTTCGGCGCCTCCGCGTTGCCCCGCTCCTCGCCGGACTCCGTGATCGCGTGGCTCACGTACGCCCTTACCTCCTCCTCCCGCTCCGTCCCCTCCACCAGCCGCAGCACGTCCGGGTGCTCGGGCGCCATCACGAAGAACGTCGCCCCGAACAGCGTGTCCGGCCGGGTGGTGAACACGGGGTAGTCGATCGGGTTGGCGGGGTCCAGGTCCTCACACCGGAACGTCACCTCCGCTCCCTCGCTGCGCCCGATCCAGTTGCGCTGCATCGTCTTCACGTGCTCCGGCCAGTCGATCTCCGCCAGGTCCCCCAGCAGCCGCTCCGCGTAGTCGGTGATCCGCAGGAACCACTGCTCGAGCTGGCGCACTTCCACGATCGCCCCGCACCGCTCGCACCGGCCGTCCCCGTCCACCTGCTCGTTCGCGAGCACCGTTTGGTCTTTCGGGCACCACTTCACCGCCGCCTCCCGTCGGTAGGCGAGGCCCGCCTCGAACAGCTGCAGGAAGATCCACTGCGTCCAGCGGTAGTACTCCGGCTCGCTCGTCGCCAGCTCCCGCGACCAGTCGATCGAGATCCCCCAGGAGTGAAACTGCGCCCGGAAGGACTCGATCGAGGCGTTCGTGGACTCCCGCGGGTGCACCCCCGTCTTGATCGCGGGGTTCTCCGCCGGCAGCCCGAACGAGTCGTAGCCCATCGGGTGCAGCACCCGCCGCCCCAGCCGCCGGTGGTAGTGCGCGATCGCATCCCCCACCGAGTACACCTTCAAATGCCCGATGTGCGGCTCTCCGCTGGGGTAGGGCAGCATCTCCAGCACGTAGGAGCTCTCCCTCTCCCCCTCCCCCGACGCCGACCCGCGGCCGCCCGCCAGCGTGGGGCCCTCGTTGGCCACCTCCCACGTCCGCTCATCCGCCCACACCGCCTGCCACCGCGGCTCGATCTCGTGCGGCCGGTAGTCGTCCTCTCGCTCAGACATCGAGAGCGCAGGTTAGCGCCCGCCCCCCGACGGAACTCTCGAAACCGGCGCCCCGCGCGCGTGCGCGTGCCCGCGCGCGTGGGGGCCCGATCGAGCCGCCCCGCGCGCCGAGCCTCCCCGCCGCCGTCTCCCCCCTCAGCGCCCGCCGAAGATCCGCAGCAGCGCCAGGAAGATGTTGACCACGTTGATGAAGATCCCCGTGGCGATCCACACCGCGTCATCCGCCCCCGCGTGCCGCCGCAGGTACTGGAAGTTGATCGCCAGGAAAGCCGACGCGAACACGTAGATCGCGAGGCTCAGCACCAGATCCCCGCCCGAGCCGATCAGCACGTACAGCCAGCTGATCAGGATCACAACCAAAAAGCCCCAGAACAGCGGCCTCGCCCACCGCACCAGGTCTTTCGAGGTCGCGAACCCGAACGCACCCATCCCCGCCACCGTCAGCGCCGTGCCCCCCGCCGCCTGGTAGAGCACCGTCTGGTCGTAGCTGGCGTAGTAGTCGATCACCGGCCCCAGCCCGATCCCCAGCAGCAGCGCCAGCGCGTACAGCCACACCACCGCGATCGTCCCCGTCCGCAGCGCCGGCACGAACGCCTGCCCGAAGAGCATCGCGATCGCCCCGATCTCACACCACAGGCCCGTCTCGTAGGCCAGGTCCCGTCCGATGTACGCCCCCAGCGTGAAGAACCCCAGCGCGATCGCCACCAGGAACATCACCTGTCCCAGCAGCAGCGACACCGTCTCCGAGCGCGCCCCCGCTTCTGGCGTGAACACGCTCAGCTCCCCGCCCCCCGAGCCGGCGTATCCCTGCTGGTCAGACGCCACCCTTCCTCCTTCTCGTCGACATCGTTTCGCCGCCACCGTAGCGAAGCCGACGGATCGCGGCCACCCCTCAGAGCCGCGCGTGCGCCCGCACCGCCTCCACGATCTCCGCCGGAGCCTTCTCCGGCGAGCCCCCGTCGAACGGCGGCTGCGGGTCGTACTCGATCCCCAGCTGGATCGCCTGCGCCACCTCCGGCCCCGCCAGCCGCCCCGCGAGCGCGAGCCCCATGTCGATCCCCGCCGACACCCCCGCCGCGCTCACCAGCTTGCCGTCGAACACCACCCGTTCTGGTCTCGCCTCCGCCCCGAGCCTCCCGAGCTCCTCCAGCGCCGTCCAGTGCGACGTCGCCCGCCGGCCCCCGATCACGCCCGCCGCCGCCAGGATCAGCGACCCCGTGCACACCGAGCAAGTCCACTGCGAGCTCTCCTCCGCCCCCCTCAGCCACTCGTGCACCGGCCCGTCCTCCATCAGCGCCTCCTGGCCGGAGCCTCCCGGCACCAGCACGATCTCCGGGTGCGGGAGATCCGCGAGCGTCGCGTCCGCCGTCAGCCCCAGCCGGCCGGTGTCCGTCCGCTTCTCTCCCTTCGTCTCCCCCACGAACGTCACCTTCCAGCCCGGCAGCCTGCTCAGCACCTCGTATGGCCCCACGGCGTCAAGCGCCGTGAGCCGGTCGTAGATCAGGATCGCGATGTCTTTCATGCCGCCCTCTCGTGGTCGTATGTCCTCGGCTGGTAGCGCCGCCGGTACTCCGCCGGCCCCACCCCCAGCGCCCGCAGGAAGCACCGTCGCATCCGCTCCCCGCTCGCGAACCCGCACTCCGCCGCCACCCTCGCCACCGGCAGCCGCGTGTCCTCGAGCGCCCGCCGCGCCGCTTCCAGTCGCACCCGCTCCACGTACCGCCCCGGCGTGATCCCCGTCTCGGACCGAAAGGCCCGCGCGAAGTTCCGCCCGCTCATGTGCGCCCGCTCCGCCAGCGCCTCCACCGAGAGGTCCTCGCGCGGGTTCTCCACCACGAACCGCTGCACCTCCCGCAGCGGCTCCCGCTCCGCCCGCTGCGCCGCCAGCGTGGCGCTGAACTGCGACTGGTTCCCGGGCCGCCGCAGGAACAGCACCAGGTGCCTGGCGATCGTCAGCGCCGCCTCCCGGTCGAGATCCTCCTCCACCAGCGCCAGCGCCAGGTCCATCCCCGCCGTCACCCCCGCCGAGGTCCAGATCCGCCCGTCCCGCAGGTAGATCGGCTCCGGGTCCACCAACACCCGCGGATAGCGTTCCGCCAGCCGCTGCGCCGATGCCCAGTGGGTGGTCACCCGCCGGCCGTCCAGCAGGCCCGCCGCCGCCAGCACGAAGGCCCCCGTGCAGACCGAAGCCACCCGCCGCGCCCGTGGCCCGTTCTCCGCCAGCCAGCTCACGAGCCCCTCGTCCCCGCTCGCCGCCGCCGAGCCCTTCCCACCCGGAACGATCAGGGTGTCGATCGTCTCCGCCGCGTCCTCCAGCCTGCACGCCGGCACGAGCTGCAGGCCGCTCGACGTCCGCAGCGGAGCCCCGTCCATGCTCGCCACCGTGATCCGGTAGCCGGCAGCGCCCCCCGCCGTCTCCACGCTCCTCACCTCCACGCTCCCCGCCGCCGCGCCTCCCGCCGCCGCGCCTCCCGCCGACGTCGTGCCCTGACGGCCGCCACGGCGCCTCCGCTCGAGGATCTGCTCGGCGGCCGCGAACACCTCCAGGGGACCCGTGAGGTCGAGGCTCTGGAGGTCCCGGTAGGCGACCATCACGATCTCCTTTTTGGCCGCCCCGCGCGCGCGTGCGCGCGCCCGCGCGGGGCCTGCGTTTTGAGTCCTTTTTCCGGCTGCCTCCATGTCTCGATCATCCTCCTCCCCGTCGCTGGCCGCAAGGACAATTTTCCCTCTTTTTCTGCCAGGACCTTGGGCGACGTCGTGGCGCGCTCGAGGGCGGTAGATTGAACGCTGGATGGAAGGCGAGCCCCAGAGCGTGACCTCGGCGAGCATCGAAGCCATCGTCAGAGCCGCCGAACAGGCCGCCGCCCAGATACGGGAGGAGGCCGAGGAGCGAGCCCGGGAGCGCATCGCCGAGGCCGACCGCGCCGTTGATCAGCGCGTGCTGGTGGCCGAGGAGGAAGCCCAGGAGATCCTCCACGCCGCCCACGCCCAGGCTCAGGGCGAGCTGGAGCACGCCCGCAGGGAGACCGAGCGATTGCTCGGTCTCGCCCGCGCCGACGCCCAGGCCGAGTCCGAGCGCCTGCTCGCGAACCGCCTGCGGGAGGCGGACGAGCGCGCCAAGGAGGTCCGCACCCTCGCCCGCGCCGAGGCCCGCGAGATCGTCGGCGAAGCCCACGTCGTCGCCCGGGAGGTGGTCCGAGAGGGCACCGACCTCTCCCAGAACCTCCGCGACCTCTCCTCCTCCCTGCGCAACAACGCCGACCGCCTCCTCCGCGACGTGAGGCTCGCCCACGGCACCATGACCGCCCGCCTCGACCAGGCCGGCGGCCGAGGCGGCGGACGGCGAACGGGCGAGTCCGCGGCGCGAGGCCGGCCCACCCCCGCCTCAGGCCACCCCCCGCCGGACCCCGATGACGAGCTCCAGGTGCCCGAGTTCGTGCCTCGGGGG
>DATJMB010000158.1:0-2669 GCA_035508995.1 Solirubrobacteraceae bacterium
CGAGCTGCCCGCGGGCACGCCGGTGGTGGTGGATCCGGTGATGGTCGCCGAGTCCGGCGCGCGGCTGCTGGAGGCCGACGCGGAGGAGGCGCTGGTGCGAGAGATCCTGCCGCGGGCGAGCGTGCTCACGCCGAACGTGCCGGAGGCGCGGGTGCTCGCCCAACTCGATCGCGGCAGCGGCGAGGGGGAGGCAGAGGAGGCGACGAGCCGGGGCGAGGAGGACGAGGCCGAGCTCCGGGAGCTCGCGCTGGTGCTGCTGGCGCTCGGCCCACGGGCGGTGGTGCTCACGGGAGGGCACCGCGGGCGGGCGGTGGACCTGTTCGTGGAGCGGGCGGGAGAGGGGCGGGAGGCCTCGCTCGTGGAGCTCGCCGGCGAGCGTCATCCCGACGGCGCGGCGCACGGCTCGGGCTGCACCCACTCCTCGATTCTCGCCGCGCGGCTGGCGCTCGGAGACACGCCTCTGCAGGCCGCGCGGGTGGCGCGGGAGCTGACGGGGGAGGCGGTGGCGCACGGCCTGCGGGAGCTCGGCGCGGGTGCCGGTCCGGTGGACGTGATCGATCTGCGAGGCCGGCGCGGCGTGACATAATCGGAGGCGATGAAGCTCCCTGCGATCAGGCTCGGTCCGCGATGAAGCTCCTGCGGATGAAGCCTGGTCACGGCGAGATCCTGCTTGCGGAGGGCGATCTGGACGTGCCCGAGCAGGAGCGGGAGTTGATCGAGGCGTTCCGGCGGGAGCTCGACGCCGGCATGTGGGCGGCGGTGCCCACGGAGTCCGCGGGCGGACGGCGGGAGGCGGAGCTGGTGAAGAGCTTCGCGGAGGTGCCGCGGGACGCGGAGCGGGTGATCTTCTTCCCGCGAGCCGCTGGCGGCGATCGGACGGCGGCGGGGTAGACGAGCGATGGTGCTGGGGCTGGCCACGGCGGCGCTGGTGTTGGCGGCGCTCCTCTGGGAGCTCAACCGGGAGCGGGCGGCGAGCGCATGGCGGACGCTGCGAGCATGCGCGGCGGCGATCGGGCGCGACGGCGGCGAGGAGGCTTCTCGGTGGCGCTATGACCCGGGCCGGGAGCGACGGGCCGAGACGAAGGCCCGGGCGCTGCTTCGCTCGTGTGTGAACGAGGAGGAGTGGGCGATGTACCGGGATCTGGGCTTCCTGCGGGTGTGGGGAGGCGCGGGGGCGGGCGCGGAGGCGGGCGCGGAGACGGAGACGGAGAGGCGGTACGCGTATCTGATCTACCCCCACAAGCCGCTGCTTGCCTATGTGCCCGAGACGGGAGCGCTGTTGAGCGAGTACTGCGTGGCGTTCCCCGACCGGTCCCGACCCTATGGGAGCGTGCGGCTGCCGGACTCCGATGACGTGCTCGCCAAGTGGATGGCGTTGGGGGCCGACGAGCGGCGGCTGGTGGCGGACGCGAACGTGCATCTGCCCGGCCGGCAGCTGGACCCGGAGCGGGTGGCCAGGGACCTGGAGCGGCTCGCGGCCTGGGAGGCGGCTCGTGAGACGAGCGCCCAAGCGGCTGCCCGCGCGCGCACGCGCGCGCCCGCGCGGGCAGGCCATTTGGCAGGTAGTGTGCGGGCCGCGTGAGCGCGCCCGAGCCAGAGCAGACCTTCGACCTCAAGCACCGCAGCCGGACCCTCACGGAGGGGCCGGAGCGAGCGGCGGCGCGGGCGTACCTGCACGGGATCGGCTACACGGCGGAGGATCTCGCCAAGCCGATCGTGGGGGTGGCGCACTCGTGGATCGAGACGATGCCCTGCAACTTCAACAACCGGGTGCTGGCGGCGAAGGTCAAGGAGGGCATCCGGGCGGCGGGGGGCACGCCGATGGAGCTCAACACGATCGCGATCTCGGACGGCATCACGATGGGGACGTCCGGCATGCGGGCCTCGCTGGTGTCGCGGGAGCTGGTGGCGGACTCCATCGAGCTGGTGGCCTCGGCGCACCAGTTCGACGCGCTGGTGACGATCTCGGGCTGCGACAAGACGATCCCGGGCACCGTGATGGCACTCGCGCGTCTGGACATCCCGGGGCTGATGCTCTACGGCGGCTCGATCCGGCCAGGTCATTACAGGGGCCAGGAGGTCACCATCCAGCAGGTGTTCGAGGCGGTGGGGGAGTTCGCCGCCGGCCGGATCACCGAGGCGGAGCTGCACGAGCTCGAGCAGGCGGCGTCGCCGGGGGCGGGGGCGTGCGGAGGTCAGTTCACGGCGAACACGATGGCGATGGCCTTCGAGGTGCTCGGCATCTCGCCGGCGGGCTCGGCGATGGTGCCCGCGGAGGACGGGCGCAAGCTGGAGGTGGCGCGGGAATGCGGGGAGCTGGTGATGGAGGTGCTGCGGGCGAACCGGCGTCCCAGCGAGGTGATGAGCCGCTCAGCGCTCGAGAACGCGATCGCGGCGGTGGCCTGCAGCGGTGGCTCCACCAACGGGGTGCTCCACCTGCTGGCGGTGGCGCGGGAACTCGGGGTGGCGCTCCAGATCGAGGAGTTCGACGCCATATCCGAGCGCACGCCGCTGCTGTGCGACCTGCAGCCGGGCGGCCGCTACGTGGCGACCGACCTCTACGAGGCGGGCGGCGTGCCGCTCGTGCTGGCGCGCATGAGCGAGGCGGGGGTTCTGAACGAGGACGCGCAGACAGTCACCGGGCGCACGATCGGCGAGCACGCGGCGGA
>DATJMB010000159.1:0-3979 GCA_035508995.1 Solirubrobacteraceae bacterium
AGGTGGATGGCGCTGCGAAACAGGAGCGGTGCCAGACAGAGGGCCACGAGGGCCAGGGTCACGCCGGCGGCGATCGTCAGGGAGCTGTCCAGGACGGCGGCGAGGGTGAGAGCGCCCAGCAGCGCCACGCCGAGCAGCGCCAAGCGGGAGATGGAGTGGTCGTGGAGGCTCTGACCGGGTTCGCCGGGGTCGCGGAGCACGCCGTCGATGGGGCGGCCGGAGCGCAGGTCGAAGACGGGCGAGAGGGACGCCAGCAGCGCCGCCAGCAGGCCGCAGGCGACGGCGGCGAGCACGGTGGCCGCCTGGATGGTCTGGCGGCCGGTGACGGAGAACACGGTGGTGAGATAGCTGGGCACCTCGTTGAAGAGGGTGAGGGCGAGCAGGTAGCCCACGGCGATGCCCACGCAGGAGGCGGCGAGGCCGAGGACCATGGCCTGGAAGACCACGATGGTGAGCACCTGGCGGGAGTCGAAGCCCTGGATGCGCATGTCGGCGATCGCGCGCCTGCGCTCGGGGACGGTGAGGAGCATGGCGTTCAGGGCCAGCAGGAAGCCCACCATGGCGGCGATGGCCACGAACAGGGAGGTGGACTGGCCGATTGGCCGGGCGGCGGTTTCGGCGAGGGCGAGTTCGCGGTCGGCGGGCACCACGTCGATGGTGCTGCCGGCGAGGACGCGGAGCTCGCGTTCGACCTGCCGGTAGTGGCCGGCGCGGGGCTTGACGAGCACGTCGTTGACGCGGCCGGGTTGTTCGGCGAGGGTCTGGGCGAGGGGCAGGCGGGCGACGAGCAGGGGGGCGGAGGCGAGGCCGCCGATGGCGTCGCTGCCGAGGATGGCGCGCACCTGGATGCTGTGGGGTACGCCGGCGACGGCGAGGTGCACGGGTTCGCCCACTTCGGCGCCCACCGCCTTGGCGACGCTCGCAGGCAGGCCGACACCGCTGCCGAGCACGAGGGCGCCGGCGCCGAGGCTCTTGGTGAAGGCGCCGCCGAGGCTCACCACGGCGGGACTCGCGCCGAGGAACTGGATGCGCTGTCGTCCGCGGGGGCCGACGACTACGGCGGTGCGACGCAGGACGGGGGCGGCGAGGGCGACGCCGGGCTGGCGGGAGACCTCGGCGGCGAGGCTCTGGGGGAAGCTGGAGGGGGAGCGGGCAACGAACTGCAGGTCGGCGGCGCCGCCGATGGCGTGGGCGTCTTCGCGCACGGAGCTGAGGATGGAGCCGTTGGCGACGAGCACGCCGAACACGAGCGCCACGCCCACCACGACGCCTCCGCCGGCGAGCAGCTCGGCGACGGCGTGATCTCTGAGGCGGCGGCGATAGAGCTCTACGAGGACGCTGAGGCGAACGCCGAAGATCAGCGTGGCCGAGGGGCGGCTCATGGCGATGTAGGGATCGCCAGCTCGAGGTCGAGACCCTCGCTCAGCTTGCCGTCGCGCATGGTGTACACGCGATCCGCCACGATGGCCGCCTGGGGGTCGTGGGTGGCGAGCAGCACGGGGATGGCGCGCTCGGCGGCGAGCTTGGCAAGGAGCTCGAGGATCTCGCGGCTGCGGCGGGAGTCGAGGTTGCCGGTGGGCTCGTCGGCGAGCAGCAGGCGGGGGTCGTTGGCGAGGGCTCGGGCGATGGCCACCCGCTGGCGCTCGCCCATGGACATCTCAGCGGGGCGGTGCTGCAGGCGGGCGGCGAGGCCCACACGCTCGAGCCACGGCTTGGCGGCGGCGGTGGCCTGATCGAGGGTCATGCCAAGGGCGAGAAGCTTCATGGCGGCGTTCTCGAGCGCGGAGGCGCCGCCGGTGAGGTGGAAGGACTGGAACACCACGCCCGTCTGCTCACGGCGGTAGCGGGCGCTCTCGCGGGTGGAGAGGCTGCTCACCTCGCGGCGTTCGAAGTGCACGGTGCCTTCGTCGGGGCGGATCATGGCGGCGGCCATCGCCAGCAGGGTGGTCTTGCCCGAGCCGCTGGGGCCGTAGAGGGCCACGAACTCCCCTGGGAGGATCTCGAGAGAGACGCCGTTTACGGCGCTGACGGTCTCGCCGGCGGTCACGTAGCGCTTCGCGACCTGGCGCAGCTCCAGGCTCACGGCTGGCCGGCGCCCGATGCGCCGTTGTGGCGACGATCCGGGAAGGCGATGACCTTGCGACGGGAGTCGGTGGAGTGCAGGCGTCCGTGATCGAGGTTCATCATCCGCACACGGCCCGCGCCGCGCAGGGCGGAGAGCTCTTCGGAGGCGATCAGCAGGGAGATGTCGTGTTCCTTTGGGAGCAGGTGCAGGAGCTCGTAGAACTCGGCCGCCTCGCCTGGTTGGGGCAGGACGGCGGGCTCGTCGACGAGCAGCAGGGTGGGTTCGCGGACGAGCGCGCGGGCGAGCTCCACGCGCAGGCGCTCGGCCAGGCCGAGCCTGCCGGTGGCCTTCAGGGCGAGGCCGGGGGCCTTGACGACGTCCAGTGCTTTGGCGGCGCAGCGCTCGGCGGCTTCGATGCTGAGGCCCTCGCTGTAGAGGGGCATGGCGACGTGCTCTAGCACCTGCTTGGAGGCGCTCGCGCGCCAGTCTCCGCGGGCCAGGGCGATGCCGCCGTGGCGGCGCACGCGGGCGCGCTCGTCGGCGGTGAGGCTCGCGAGATCTCGGCCGCGCCAGCTGACCTCGCCCTCGTCGGGGGCCTGGAGTCCGGCGGCGACCTGCAGCAGGGTGGTCTTGCCGGCGCCGCGGGCGGCGAGCACGCCGGCCGTCTCCCGCTCGTCCAGCTCGAAGGACACGCGATCCAGGACGGGGACCTTTCGCATGCCGTCGAGGCGGCGAACGGTCACGTCACGGAACGCGAGGAGACTCATCTGTGCTGCTCAGACGCTACCTCTTCGAGCGTCCGGCAAGCCTCCCCGACCCACTCGACTTCCGCCTGCAGGCGCTTCTCCACGGCCACCCGATGGAGGCTCATGACGGTGCCCAGCCAGGACACGCGGGGTGTCTGGGTGGCGGCGTTGTCCTCCATCTCCTCCAGCAGGTCCACCCGCAGTTCCTCCAGGCTGCGCAGCAGATCCGGAATGTCGTCCTCGCTCGCGAATGCGAGGCGGGCGTGGATGTCGGGGCGTACGATGCTCGCGACGGGGGGTGTGACGAACCAGTTGCGGCGGGCCTCGACGGCCTCGTCGGTGGCGTGGTAGATGCGTCGCCAGAAGGGGGGTACGTCGATGGGAGCCTTTTCGGAGCGCACCAGACCGGATGCTTCGAGCTGCCTGAGGACGGTGTAGATGTGCTTCTCCTGGATGTGCCAGGAGGAGCCCATGCGGCGGTTGATGCGCTTGGCGACCTCGTAGCCGTAGGTGGGGCCTTCGAGCAGCACGGCGACTGCCGCCCCCTTCACGGGGGATCGGCCCTCTACGGGCGGGGCGGTCTTCTCGCTCTTCCTCGCTGACATCTTTCTTTCCACCAAGCAGATCCGGCAGGTCGGAATTTTGACAGCGGGGAAGGGTCACGACAACCAGTGTTTCCGACAGCCGAAGGCGCCCGATAGCCAAAGCCGGAGGGCGGCCGGTGGGGTCTTATGCGGCGGGCGTGGAGGGCGGTGGGCCGACGGCGTGGGCGGCGTAGAGGGCGATGTCGGCCTGGGCCACGAGGGCGGCGGTGTGGCGGCCGTCGTCGGGGCACACGGCGATGCCGGCGGCGAGCGCCAGGGGCACGCCGCGGTGGCTGGCGGCGGCGCGGACGGCGGCGGCGAGGCGTGTGGCGAGCTGCTTGGCGGTGGCGGTGTCGGTCTCGGGGGCCAGCAGCCAGTAGCGGCCGGGGCTCTCACGCATGAGGGAGTCGGCGGGCCGCAGCTCGGCGGCGAGGGCGGCCTCCACCAGTCCGGTGAGGCGAGCGACCTCGCCGGGCAGCTCGGCGTGGCGCAGGCGGTCCACGCCCACGAGCTCGAGCAGGAGCACGGCGAAGGGCAGGCGGTCGCGGGCGTATCGCTCCAGGCGCCTGTCGATGGAGGCGATC
>DATJMB010000160.1:0-2497 GCA_035508995.1 Solirubrobacteraceae bacterium
ACCGACAGGCCACTCGTGGCGATGGCGCTCTCGGTCGCTTTCGCGCTGATCATTGTGTGGATCGCGATTGCCGCCTCCTACGAAACCGACTATCCGGTCGGATTCTTCGTCGGCACCGGCAGCGCCGTCACCTACACGCTCGGCCGCGGGTGGGCGGCACTACGCAACAGACCGGCAACTGGGCCGCGACCTGCCTAGCTGAGAGATCGTCGCAGGTTTACGAAGGCGGCGAATTTCGGTCCGCGTGCGCCGCCACGTGGCGCAGCGTCACCCGCTCCCCCGCCCCGCCGATCCACAGCGGGATGTGCGGCGACTGCAATGGCTTGGGCTCGCAACGCGCCTCGTGGAGCTGGTAGTGGCGCCCCTCGAAGGTGGTCGTCTCCTGGGTCCACAGCGACTTCACCATCCCGGCCGCCTCCCCGAGCATCTCCAGCTGCTGGCCGAGCGGCGGGAACGGAATCAGCGCACGATCGCCCGGTGAGCGATCATGTGCGGGTGACGCTCCTGGCCGTCAAGCTCCTGCTGGCCCCCACCTTCGTGGTGGCCGCCTCCCTGGCGGCACGCCGCTTCGGGGTGCGTGTCGGTGGGCTGATCGGTGGCCTGCCGGTGGTGGCCGGCCCGATCCTGCTCGCCTACGCCCTCGCCCACGGCCGCAGCTTCGCCGCCGGCGCCGCCGCCGGCACCCTGCTCGGCCTGGTGTCCCTGATCGCCTTCGTGGTCGTCTACGCCCATCTCGCCGGTCGCCTGTCGTGGCTTGCGAGCATGCTCATCGGCTGGCTCGCGTTCGCCCTCAGCACCGCCCTCTTCAGCCTGCTCTCCCTGCCGCTGGGCGTCGCCCTGGGCGTCGCACTCGTGGTCCTCGCTCTGGGCCTCGCCGTGCTGCCGCGCCCCGCCCCGGGATCGCCGGCGCTCACCGGGCCGCCCGCCTGGGACCTGCCGCTGCGCGCCGCCTGCGCGGCCGCCCTCGTCCTGAGCCTCACCGCCCTCGCCGGCTGGCTGGGGCCGCAGCTGAGCGGTTTGCTGGCGCCGTTTCCAATCATCGCCACCGTCCTTGCCACCTTCACCCACGCCCAGCGCGGAACCGGCGAGCTGCGCCGGCTGCTGCGTGGCCTGCTCAGCGGCTTCGGCGCCTTCGCCCTGTTCTGCTTCGCCCTGGCCCTCTCCCTGCGGCGCGTGGACATCGCCACCGCCTTCGTCCTCGCCACCTCCGTCGCCGTGCTCGTCCAAGCGCTGGTCCTGACCCTCGTGCGCGAGCCCGTGCCGGCGCCCGCCACCCGCCTCCCCCAGGAGGGCTGACCCGAGATGAGGCACGCCTGCGCGCCGCCCGCTCGCGGGCGATGAGAAGATCGAGCCATGGAGACTGACGGCGAGCCAATCACCGCCCGCGGCATGGCCGCGCTCGAGGCCGAGCTGGGCGAGCTGGAAACGGAGGGCAGGCGGGCGATGGCCGCCCGCATCCTCGCCGCCCGCGAGCTCGGCGACCTCAGCGAGAACGCCGAGTACCACATCGCCAAGGAGGACCAGGCCCACCTGGAGACCAAGATCAAGCGCCTGCGCGCCCGCCGCGACAACGCACGCGTCGTCGCCGTCGAGAGCGCCGACCCGAGCACCTTCGCCTTCGGCGCCACCGCCGAGGTGCTCGACGAGGCCACCGGCAAGGTTCACACCTGGACCATCGTCGGCTCCACCGAGGCCGATCTCGCCAAGGGCCTGCTCTCGGCCGAGTCCCCCGTCGGACAGGCTCTGCTGGGCAGCCCCATCGGCGACCCCGTCGAGGTTCACACTCCACGCGGCCCCCGTCGCTACATCATCCAGCGGCTGCTCTCCCGCTGAGCGTCGCGCGCGCCTACTCGAGCTCCAGCTCCACCTCGAGCGGGGCTCCCGGATGGGCCTGAGCATGGGGATGGTGAAGGGGATGTGGATGGGGTGCGAGCATCTCACCAGGGGCGGGCTCTCCCTGGACGTCGGGCTTGGTGACGGTCACATAGGCCACGAGCGCGATGAACACCAGCAGCGCCACGCCGCTGACCGTGCCGTCCCCGAGGCCCAGGCCGCTGATCGCGGGCGGCTTGCCAAACCAATCGGCGAAGGACGCGCCGAGCGGCCGCGTGACGATGTAGGCGAACCAGAACGCCACGATCGGGTTCATGTTGAAACGCCACCAGCCGATCGCCGGAATCGCGATAATCGCCGCGAACAGAACCACCGATCCGAAGAAGCCCAGATTCAGCGTCGTCGCCGTCAGGTCCCCCGCCGCCGTGCCGAGCGCGAACGTCGCCAGCACCGCCGCCCAGTAGTAGCTCTCTCGCCGCCGGGTGGTGATGGTGTGAATCGAGAGGGTGCCCTCGCTGCGATACCAGAGCAGGAACACAGCCGCCACCACGCACCCGAACAGGGGCGTGGTCACCGCGTAGGAGATGCTCGCCCCATCGTGGATGCCGTCCGCCGCCATCGTGCCGAAGATCGCCACCATCATCACCGCGAACCAGTAGATCGG
>DATJMB010000161.1:0-2654 GCA_035508995.1 Solirubrobacteraceae bacterium
GCGGCCGGCCGGCCGGTCACCTTCGCGCAGCTGCTGACGGAGATCGACGCCATCGAGGGGATCAGGCGCATCCGCTACACCAGCCCCCATCCCAAGGACATGCGCGAGGACGTGATCCGCGCGCACGCGGAGCTCGAGAGCGTCTGCGAGCACATCCACCTGCCGCTGCAATCGGGCTCCAGCAGGATCCTCAAGGCGATGCGCCGCACCTACGATCGCCGGCGCTACCTCGACCGGGTGGCGCTGATCCGCGAGCACGTGCCGGACGTGTCGCTCACCACCGACATCATCGTCGGCTTCCCCGGTGAGAGCGAGGAGGACTTCGCCCAGACTCTCGAGGTCGTCGAGCAGGTCTCCTACGACGGCGCCTTCACGTTCCTGTTCTCTCCCCGCCGCGGCACCGAGGCGGCGCTGATGCGCGAGGGGCTCGTGCCCCACCCGGTGAAGGTGCAGCGCATGGAGCTCCTCATGGAGGCCGTCCGGCGCCACGCCCGCGTGCGCGCCGAGCGCTTCGTGGGGCGCACCGTGGAGGTGCTCGTGGAAGGCCCCTCACGCACCGACCCCGAGCGCCTGCGCGGGCGCACCCGGCACAACAAGGTCGTCAACTTCGACGGCCTCGCCGCACCGGGAGAGCTCACCCGGGTGCAGATCTCCGGCGCCACCAGCCAGACGCTCGCCGGTGCTGAAGGGCTGCTCGCTCGCGTGAGCGTCTGAGGCGCTCCCGCCACCATCGTGGCTCCGAGCATCTTCGATACGTTCATGTCTGTGGTCCTCCTGTTTGGGGGTCGGAAATGCTCGGACCATCGTGGCCCCCGACCCTAAGCCCGCCCATAGGGCCGCGTCGGGAACGCCACACAGGTTCGTGAGAGTTTCGTGGGAGCCGTCCGCCCGGGCGCTCGTCCACGGGTGGCGCCCAGAGCTCAGGAAAACGGCGTCCCCGCCGATGAGAGGACTGCATGCGCTCGCGCCTTGTGCTCACCCTCCTCTGCCCCCTGATCGCGCTGTTCGCCTCCCTGCTCGGCGTCTCGCAGGCGAGCGCCGCCCACCGCGCTCAGCCCATCCGAAGCGCTCACGCCGCCCACAGGACCTCCAAGCGTCTCGAGCACGGCCAAGGCCGCAAGTCTCACGTCCATCGCTCGTCCAAGCACAAGCGGTCCCATCCCCATCTGAAGAAGCACGGCAAGGCCGCGGGCGGCTCCAGCGCCGCGGGCACCGGCCGCGGCGCTGAACACGGTGCGGTGGTGCCCGCCGCCTGCCAGAACGGCGCTCGGCCGATCGCCGGCGAAGAAGGCGCCTTCGCCTGCAAGGACGGCTCGGAACCGACCTGTCCGCAGGAGCTCGTGGCCACCGTCTCCGAGGACGGCTCCACGCTGCTGTGCGAAGCCGAACCGGGCGAAGAAGGCGAAACCGAAGGCGAAGAAGCCGGCGAAGGCGCCGGCGCGGGCGAACCTGAATATGACAGCAGCGACTAGCCCCTCACAGGGGCTGCTCGAGCAGCGCCTCGTAGCGGGCCCCCTCGGGAGAGAGCCGGGAGCGGTAGAGGACCATCGTCTGAGGCGTGAAGGCGAGCGCCGGCGTGGCCATCATCTGCCGGCCGCCGGCTGCGCCCCGCGCGTGGCCCCCGCGCAGGCGCGCGAGCGTGACGTGCGCGCGAAAGCGTCGTTGGTGGCGCTCGCGAAAGCCGCATGTGCGGGCCAGCGCTCCGAGCAGCTGCCGCTGCAGGGCCTGCAGTCCTCCGTGCGGATCGTCGTGGATCTCCACCGCCAGCGCGCGCGGGCGACGCGGCGGCAGCCATAGCGGCCCGCCCACTGCGAGCTCCCCCACCGTCGCATCGCAACCGCGCAGCGCCTCCCGCAGCGCCTGCAGCTCCGCCAGCGGACGCTCGCCCAGGAAGCAGAGCGTCAGGTGCAGCAGCTCCGGGTGCAGCACCCGCACCGACTCCTGGCCTCCGGCCCGCATGCCGAGCTCGCGCAGCGCCCCCCGAGCCCAGGCGATGAGCCTCTCCCGCGCCGCCCGCGGCAAGTCCAGGGCGACGAACAGCCGTGCGGTTGCCGTGTGCGCCGTCACCGCGTCGCTCAGGCGTCGTGCTCGCCCAGGAGCAGGCGGCGGACCAGATGGAGGGCCACCGTGGTGGCGCGGTCGCGCACGTCCGCCCGAGCGCCGGGAAGGGTGAGGGAGCGTGTCAGTGAGACGCCCTCGGGGCCGGCGATGCCAAACCAGACGAGCCCCACCGGCTTCTCCTCCGTGCCCCCGCCCGGGCCCGCGATGCCGGTGACCCCCACCCCCACCTCTGCCGCGAGCGCTCGCCGCACGCCCGCCGCGAGCGCCCGGGCGACCTGCTCCGAGACGGCGCCGTGCGCTTCGATCAGCTCCCGCTCGACGCCCACCTGGGCGACCTTGAGCTCGTTGGAGTAGGCCACCACGCCGCCCTTGAAGTACTCCGAGGCGCCGGCTGGCGCCGTCAGCCGGGCGGCGAGCTCCCCGCCGGTGCACGACTCGGCCACCGCCACCGTCCAGGCGCGCTCGCGCAGCAGTCCGGCGACCTGCTCGTCCACCGTGCCGGTGTCCCGCGAGAAGAGCGTGTCGGCGTGTCGCCTCGCCACGAGCTCGGCGAAGGCCTCGTAGAGCTGCTCCTGCTCGGGCTCGAAGCGGGT
>DATJMB010000162.1:0-12416 GCA_035508995.1 Solirubrobacteraceae bacterium
GCCGGCCTGTCCCTCTACACCCATCACGGCGTCACCGAGGCCGAGCGCGAGGTGGGCCAGCGCCTGGTGCTGGACCTGCGGCTCGATCTCGGCGAAACGGACGCCACCGTCACGGACTCGGTGGAAGACACCGTCGACTACGACGAGGTCTGCCAGCTGGTCGCCCTGATCGCCCAGCAGCGCTCCCACAGGACGCTCGAGCGCCTCTGCGGCACGATCGCCGACCGGCTGCTCGGCGACTACGAGCTCGAGGGGGTGTGGGTGAAGGCCACCAAGCCCGAGCCCCCGATCGCGCTGCCGGTGGACGAGGTCTCGGTGGAGGTCTGGCGCGAAGCGGAGGAGTGAGGCGGCCCACTGGCACGGCGCCGGGATCTCGGGCGCCGGAAGAAGCTCTCCCACGAGCCTTGACTCTTAGTTAGTACTCACTTATAATTGTGCGGGTGATCGAGCGCTTGGCAGCTCTGGCAACCAGGCGGCCCCGGAGGGTGCTGGCGGCGGCTGGGGCGCTCGTGCTGGTGGCGGCGGCGGTTGGGGCGCCGGTGGTGAGCATCCTCAAGAGCCAGTCCTCGGACTTCCAGGACCCAAACGCTCCCAACCAGCAGGTGCTGCGGGACGTGGAACGGGCGACCGGCCAGGCGGCCTCCTACGGGGTGGCGGCGCTCGTGCCGAGCACGGGGGACGTGCGCGGGGATCCCGGCGCTCAGAGGCAGGCTGTGCGGGTGGCTGCGCTGCTCTCTCGCCAGCCCGGCTTCCAGCGGGTGTTGGACTACCCGGCGACTCACCTGCCGGTGCTCGTCTCCCGTGACGGGCGCCAGACGCTCGTGCTCGCGGCGTTCGCCGACCGCGACAGGTCGGCCGCGGCCGTGGAACGCGTGCGGCCGATGCTCGCGGGGAGCGGCGTGCGGCTCGGCGGCAACGACGTGGCGTTCGCCGAAATCAACACGCGCACCTCCTCCGATCTCGCCCGTGCGGAGATGTTCGCGTTCCCGATCCTGTTGCTGCTCTCGTTCTGGGTCTTCCGGGGGCTCGTGGCGGCCACCCTGCCGCTGCTGGTGGGCGGGTTCGCGATCATGATCACCTTCCTGGCGCTGCGCCTGATCGACCAGTTCGCGGGTCTGTCGATCTTCGCCGTGAACCTCGTCACCGGCGTGGGACTCGGGCTCGGGATCGACTACAGCCTGTTCATCCTGTCCCGCTACCGCGAGGAGCTCGCGCGGGGCCTGGACACGCACGAGGCGATCAAACGCACGCTGCAGACCGCCGGGCGAACGGTGATGTTCGGGTCGCTGACGGTCGCTGGCGCGCTCGCCTCGATGCTCGTGTTCCCGCTGCGCTTCCTGTACTCGATGGGCATCGGCGGGGCGCTCGTCACGCTGTCCGCGGGCGCCGTCTCGCTGGTCGTCCTACCCGCCGTGTTGGTGGCGCTCGGCCCGCGCATCAACGCGCTGGCGCCCGCACGCCTGCAACGAAACGCAGCGCAGGCAGCACAGCCGGCCGAGCGAGGCGCCTGGTACCGGCTGGCGCGGGCGGTGATGCGCCGTCCGGGTATCGTGGCTCTCGGCACGGCTGTGGTGCTGATAGCGATCGCGCTGCCAGCCCTGCGCCTGCAGCTGACACCGGCTGACGCGCACGTGCTGCCGGCATCCGCCCAGCCCCGGCAAGTGGCCGAAGCGATCACCCACGACTTCGCCGTGGACGGCTCCCAGACGGTCACGATGGTCGCCCGAGGCGGGCCGGGCGCCGATCATGGCGCGCAGGCCGTGGCCGCGCTGGCCCACCGCGCTCAGATCGCCGCCGGCGCCCAGGCGAGCCTGGTGGGACCCCCGCGCTATCTCGGGCGGGGAACGTGGGAGATCGAAATGCTCCCCCGTGGCGTGGACGGCTCCGCCGCCAACCAGCGTCTGATCCACCGCCTACGCGCCGTGGCCAGCCCGCCGGTGCTGCTCGTTGGCGGCGCCACGGCGTGGTTCGTCGATCAGAAGTCCGCGATCGCCGCGAAGACACCTCTCGCGCTGCTGATCCTCGCGCTCGTCACGGGCGGGTTCCTGTTCCTGATGACCGGCTCGCTGGTGCTGCCGTTCGTGGCGCTGCTGATGAACCTGCTCACGGTCGCCGTGGGGGCCGGTCTGCTCGTGCTGATCTTCCAGGACGGCCACGGCTCGAGCCTGCTCGGGTTCGCGCCGATCGGCGGCTTGGAGGAGTCGAACCTCGTGCTGCTGTTCGTGGTCGCCTTCGCCCTGTCCACCGACTACGGGGTGTTCCTGTTCGGGCGCATCAAGGAGGCTCACGACGACGGTCTGAGCACGCGTGATGCGGTGGCGTATGGAGTGGAGCGCACCGGACGCCTGATAACCGCCGCCGCGCTGCTGTTCTGTGTGGCGGTCGGCGCGTTCGTGACGTCGGACATCTTCTTCGTCAAGCAGTTCGGCGCGGGAACCGCGCTGGCGGTGGCGATCGATGCGACGTTCGTGCGGGCGTTGCTCGTGCCGGCGCTGATGGGCCGGCTCGGGGAGAGCTGCTGGTGGGCGCCGAAGCCGCTGCGCAGGCTCCACGCGCGGATCGGACTGCACGAGGGTGGCTTGGGCGAGGCGCGTGCATGAGATCGGTTGCGCCGTCCCGCGTGTAGCGTCCGGCGCGTGAACATTCAGATCGGCCTGCTCGGGCTCGGCTCGAACGTCGGCGATCGTCGCGCCCAGCTGCAGGCAGCCGTCGATGCGCTTCCGAACGTGGGTGTAGAGGTGGTGGCGTGCTCGTCCACCTATGACACCGATCCCGTGGGGGAGGTCACCGACCAGCGGAGCTTCCTGAACGCCTGCGTGTCGGTGCGAACGACGCTTCAGCCGCTCGAGCTGCTGGACTCGGTCAAGGCCCTCGAGCGCGAGCTCGGCCGGCGGGCTGGGGAGGTTCGCCACGGGCCGCGGGCGATCGACATCGACGTGCTGCTGCTCGGCGAGCTGGAGCTCTCGCACCCGCGCATGCGCCTGCCCCACGAGCAGCTGCTCACGCGCCGCTTCGTGCTCGTCCCCGCGCTCGAGCTCGACTTCGCGCTGCGCACCCCCGACGGCTCCTCCCTGGCCGAGGCGCTCGCGGGGCTGTCGCTCGACGAGGGCGTGCGCTGGGCCGGTCCCCCGCTGGCGCTCGCCGGCTAGACCCGCGCTGTTCGCGCCCGAGCGATCGGACCGCGCGCCATCCGCGTTCGTGCGATCAGACCGCGCGGGGCTGGCGCCAGGCGGCGAGGTCGAGGAGCGTGGTGGCGTTCACGTGACGCCCGGAGAGCACGCACAGGTGGCCTGACCGTTGCCAGGTCACCATCGGTGCCCCGTTCTCCTTTGCGATCCGGTAGGCCACTCCCGAGCGCCACACGGGCGTGCCCGCGGCGACCGCCGCCACCGGCGCGCCGCCCACGATCGCGTAGCCGATGCGCCCGCCGTGCGGGCTCGCGTAGAAGACGGTGGTGACCGGGTGGCCCGCAAGCGTGTCCGTGCGCTCGCCGCTCGCTCGCCAGCCGTAGCGCGCCGCCCAGTAGGGGAAGGCGACGCCGTCCACGGACGCGTCGAGGGTGGCATCGTGGGCGGTGCTCTCCCGCGGCGCCGGTGCGGTGGGAGCGCTCAGGGTGAGCGCCGAGGCCTCCTCCACGCCGAACGGCCGCCCGGCCGATGTGCCGCTCCTGTGGGCGCCCGTGCCGCTCAACAGCGCCACCGCGATGCCCGCCACGGCGGCGATCGCCATCGCCGCGAGCGTGGGCGTGAGCCGCGCTCGGATCAGCTCCCGGGACGTGCGCGGCGCGTCTGCTCGTCGCTCCCGGTCTGTCCCGCTGAAAACGCCGAAGCGCCGGCGGCGCTCGACCAGCTCGCGAACCTGCCGGTGCAGATGCTCGGGGGCGCGGGTGTCGAGTGCTTGCAGCAGCGTCGCCACCCGCAGTGCGGCGGCAGCCTCGGGCTCGGCCATCACGGCGGGCGGTCCCTCGGGTCCTCCGCGCGCGGGCGGCGTGCCCTCGGGATGCCTGCCCTCTGGGGGCGTGTTCTCTGGCGGTCGGCTCATCTGGTCCTCCCGCCCTGAAAGACGCCATCCGTGTGAGGATCTTCCCCGCCCGTCCCCTGTGGCTGCTCAGGCGCTGGGGCCGGAGCCGGCTCGAGCTCCGCGGCCACGCGCAGACGGGCGCGGTGCAGGCGGCTCGTGACGGTCGCCTCGCGCACCTTCAGAGCGCGGGCCGCTTCCCGGTAGGAGAGGCCGAGGACGTCCACGGCCACGATCACGAGGCGGGAGTCCTCGGGCAGGGCCGCGATCGCTGCGTAGAGCTCCTGCACCTCGAGCGCCCGCTCGGGCCTCGTGGTGGGGCGGGGGTCGGCGGCGAGCACGTCCTCGAGCGTGGCGGCCGTCACCGGCCGGCGGCTGGCGGTGCGACGGGTGGTGTAGAAGGTGTTGCGCAGCGCCCGCATGAGGTAGTGGAGGTCGTCCTCGCCCCGCACCAGCCGCGGGCGGGCGAGGACGCGGGCGAATGTCTCCTGCACGAGGTCCTCGGCGTCCTCCCGGCTGCCGCACAGCGCCCAGGCGGCGCGGTAGAGGCGGTCGACGTGCTGCGGCAGGGAGCTCGGGTCGAGGGTGCGCACGGGGCGACCCCGATCAGGCGCCTACGCGGCGACGGGCGCCGGAATCCACTCCGCGGTCAGCGTGCCGGCTGGGATCTCGCCGACGCTTGGCGGGAAGTACCGCACGAGACCAGCCGCGGGACGGCCTTCGATCACCGGGCGCAGATCGGCGATGGTGAGGAGCAGGCGGATGGTGCTGCCGATCTGCAGGTCCGCGGCGTTGGGGCTCTCGCCGCCGAGCAGGCCTTCCTCGATCCAGCGATCGACGCGATCGAGCTGGCCGGGAAGAGCGGCGATGTCGGCGCGGGCGGTCTCGTCTTTGGCCTCGTTGCGGATGGCCATCAGCCTTGCCGTGACGGGCATCGCGGGGCCCATCAGGGAGCGCGGGAGCGGCAGCTTGGCGTCGCCGATGTAGCTCTCCATCGCGTGAGGCTTGCGCAGGAAGCCCACGTCGAGGATTCGCCGGGGCGCGGCCTGCAGCACCTCGTCACCCCAGCGCTCGGCCTCGAGCACCTGTGCGTAGCGCGGATCGCCCGCCGGGGGCAGCAGGGGCGGCTCGGGCTTGATCTGGTCGAGCTTGCGCATGATCGTGCGGGAGCCCACGATCCGCTCCCCGCCCAGGCGCAGTCCCGGGACGGTGATGCCGCCGTAGCGCAGGGGACCGATCACGAGCTGGGCCAGCGGCAGCAGGTAGACCCGCTCGAAGGGCACGCCCTTGAGCTCGAAGGCGGCTTCCGCGGCGGCGCACGGGTGGGAGCCGGGTAGCACGTAGAGCTTGGTTGCCGCCATCTCGGTCAGGATAATGGGTTGCACATGCTTCTGGTGGTAGACGTCGGCAACACGCAGACCCACTTCGGCGCCTTTCGCGACGCTGAGCTGCTCGAGCACTGGCGGTTTGCCACCGTGCGGCAGTCCACCGCCGACGAGCTGGGGGCGGCGCTGAGCAACCTGCTCGGCCTGCGGGGCCTGTCCTTCGCGGATCTGGATGCCTCGATCGTCTCCTCCACCGTGCCCCAGCTGGAGCCCGAGTGGACCGAGATGGCCGCCCGGTATCTCGGCCACGAGACGCACGCCGTGGGACCGGGCACCCGCACGGGCATGGCGATCCGCTACGACAACCCCCGCGAGATCGGCGCCGATCGGCTCGTCAACGCGGTGGCCCTGCGCGAGCGCTTTACGGGTGCGGCCGTGTGCGTGGATTTCGGCACCGCCACCACCTTCGACGTGGTGTCCGCGGACGGAGACTATCTCGGCGGGTCGCTGATGACCGGCATCGAGATCTCCCTGGAGGCGCTCTCCGAACGGGGCGCCCGGCTGCCCAAGGTGGACCTCGCGCCGCCCCGGTCGGTGATCGGTCGCAACACCATCGACGCGATCCGCTCGGGCGTCGTCTACGGCTACGCGGGGGCCATCGACGCGATCCTCAGGCGGCTCTACGACGAGCTCGGCAAGCGCGCCTCGGTGATCGCCACCGGCGGCCTCGCCCATCTGGTGGTGCCCTTCAGCGAGGAGCTCGAGCAGATCGACGACATGCTCACCCTCACCGGCCTGCGCCTGCTGCACGAGCGCAACGTCTGAGCGGCGACCGCGGCGACCGCGGCGTCCGGGGACGTCGGTGGCGTCCGGGACTTCGTGCGACTTCTGGGGACGTCGGTGGCATCCGGGGACTTCGTGCGGCGTCCGAGGACATCGGCGGCATCCGAGGGCATCCGGGGAAATCCAAAAACGGGTGCCCGCGCGCGCGTGCGCGCGCCCGCGCGGGGCGGCCATTTCGAAACCTGCCGCGCACACGCCGACCACCCGGGCCACATGCGGCGCACCCACGAAGAGACCCCCGAGGAGGTCATAATCGAGGGATGGCGGAGCTGACCGACCCCTGGAGGCTGGGGCCACTGCAGGTGCCCAACCGGGTGCTGCTGGCGCCGCTGGCGGGGATCGGCAACTGGTTCGTGCGGCTGCAGGCCAGGCGCTACGGGGCGGGGATGGCGTTCTCGGAGATGGTGTCATCCCACGCGGTGCACCACGGCAACGAGAAGACGTGCGTGGAGATGCTGCGCATCCACCCGGCGGAGCGAGCGGGGGACGGGGGGCCGGTGTCGATCCAGCTGTTCGGGGAGAGCCCGCCGATCATGCGCTCGGCGGCTCGGCGGGTGGCGGCGGTGGGAGCGGACGGGATCGACATCAACATGGGCTGCCCGGTGCCGAAGGTGTTCAAGACGGGCGCGGGAGCGGGGCTGCTGCGCGATCCGGACCTTGCGGTCGAGCTGGCGCGCGCGGCGGGGGAGGGCGTCGCGGAGGCGGGACGGAAGCTGCCGGTGACGGTGAAGCTGCGCTCGGGAGTGCGGCCCGGGGATCGCAGTGGCTTCGAGCTGGCTCACCGGCTGGTGGCCGAGGCGGGGGTGGCGGCGATCTCCTTTCACCCTCGCAGCGCGGCCGTGCACCACAAAGGGGAGCCCGACTACGAGCTCGCGGCGGAGCTGGCCAGGACGCTGCCGGCGCCGGTGATCCTCACGGGCGGCCTACAGGACGAGGAGAGCGTGCGCGGCGCCTTCGCGGCGACGGGGGCGACGGCGGTGATGCTGGCACGCGGCTCGCTCGGCAACCCCTGGCTGTTCGACCGTCTGGTGGGAGGTCGCGAGGACGAGCCCACGGCGGAGGAGGTGCTGCGGGAGCTCCACTGGACGATCGACCGGGCGGTGGAGCACCTGGGGCAGGCGAGGGCCACCAGATACCTGCGCAAGTTCTACCCGTGGTACGTGGGTCGCCTGGGCCTCGAGCGGGGGACGGCGAAGGAGTTGTGCGAGCGGCTGCAGAGGACGGAAACGCTGGCCCAGGCACGAAACCTGCTGGACGCGCGGCGGCTGACGCCGGCCCTCGCGGCCTGAGCCGGCGCTCGCCGGAAGGTGGGCCGCGACGCGTTATACTGCTCCGCCCACCGCACCCCTTTCGCCTGGAAACCCGCCGCGGCCGACGCGGTTTTTGCGTCTCCTGGCCCCAACCACGAACCCGCGATTCGAGGGTCACATGCAGAAGGACGTCATCCTCACACCGGAAGGCCTGGAGAAGCTGAGAGACGAGCTCGAGCAGCTCTCCACGGCTAAGCGCAGGGAGGTCGCGGAACGCATCAAGGAGGCGCGGGAGTTCGGCGACATCTCCGAGAACTCCGAGTACGACGACGCCAAGAACGAGCAGGCGATGATCGAGAGCCGCATCATCCAGCTGCAGGAGAAGCTGCGGATGGCCACGGTGATCGAGGCCAAGGACCTCTCCACGGACGTGGTGCAGGTCGGCTCGGTGGTGCACGTCAAGGACGAGAAGACGGGCAAGTCCGTGAAGTACACGATCGTGGGCTCCGCGGAGGCCAAGCCGCAGGAGAACAAGCTCTCCAACGAGTCTCCCGTGGGGCGCGCCCTGCTGGGGCGCAAGCGCAACGAGACGGTGGCCGTGAAGGTTCCCCGGGGCCCCGCCCGGAAGCTGAAGATCACCAAGATCGACGTGGGCCTCAAATAGTCTCTGCACCGTGAGCGAGGACGGCCACGGCCGGCACGGCCTGGAGGAGCTGATCGGAGAGCGGCGGGCGAAGGGAAAGCGGCTGCGCGAGGAGGATCCCACTGCCTTCCCCTACGAGTTCCCCGACGTGGAGCCCATCGCGTCGGTGCTGGGCGCCTACGAGGGCCTCGCGGCGGGGCAGGAGACGGAGGACCGTCACAGGGTGGCCGGCAGGATCGCCGCGCGGAGGGGGTCGGGCGGCTCGGCGTTCATCGACCTGGTGGACCGCACCGCCAAGATCCAGCTGCACGCACGTCAGGACGTGCTGGGCGAGGAGGCCTTCAAGCGCCTCGCCTCTCTGGACCTGGGGGACCTCGTGGGGGTGGACGGCGCGCCCCTGCGGAGCCGCCGAGGCGAGCTGTCGCTGCGGGTGGACTCCTTTCAGGTGCTCGCCAAGGCGTTGCGGCCACCTCCCGACAAGCACCACGGGCTGAGCGACGTCGAGACTCGCTTCCGCCGCCGGGAGCTCGACCTGATCGCCAGCGAGGACTCCCGCAGGCTCTTTCGGGATCGGGCCAAGATCATCGCCACGATCCGCGCCTATCTCGACGGGGAGGGCTTCGTGGAGGTGGAGACCCCCGTGCTCCAGCCCCTCTACGGCGGCGCTCTGGCCAAGCCCTTCACCACCCACCACAACGCCCTGGATAGGGACCTGTACCTGCGGATCGCCACCGAAATGTATTTGAAGCGCTGCATCGTGGGTGGCCTAGAGCGGGTGTACGAGCTGGGCAAGGACTTCCGCAACGAGGGCCTCTCGCCCAAGCACAACCCGGAGTTCACGATGGTGGAGTTCTACGAGGCCTACGCCGACTACGAGCGGGGCGCCAGCCGCCTGCGGGAAATCGTCTCCGGGGCGGCCGCCGCGATCTGCTACGCGGGGGAGCTCGACTTCGCCGGGCCCTGGAGACGGGTGAGCTTTGTGGAGGCCGTCCAGGAGGCCACCGCCATCGACCTGCTCGCCCACCCCGACGCCGAGAGCCTGGCCGCGGCCATCTCCGAGCGGGGCCTCGAGATCCAAACCAAGGACCTCGCGTGGCCGCAGCTGGCCGACGACCTCCTCTCCAAGTACGTGGAGCCGACCCTCGTGCAGCCAACCTTCGTGTTCGACTTCCCCGCCGCCCTCTCGCCCCTGGCCCGCGAGCATCGCTCAAAGCCCGGTCTCGCCGAGCGCTGGGAGGCGTTCGCGGGGGGCGTGGAGATCGCCAACGCCTTCACCGAGCTCACCGATCCCGACGTTCAGCGTGCCCGCTTCGAGGCCCAGCGCAGCCTCGCCGGCGCGGGCGCCGAGGAGGCGCAGCCCTACGACGAGCCTTTCCTGCAGGCCCTGGAGCAGGGAATGCCACCCACGTCGGGCGTGGGCCTGGGCATCGACCGGCTGGTGATGCTCCTCACCGGCCGCCCTTCGATCCGTGAGGTTGTGCTGTTTCCAGCCATGCGCGAATAGCGCCCTCGCTCAAGGGCGCGCGTGCGCCGGACGATGAACCACGATGAGGCCGACGGGACGGTTGGTAGACTGCCCGTGAGGGTCCCAGAGACCGACATAGCGCTTGAGGAAGTCCTCGCAGGAAGGATCTAGACCATGTTCGAGCGATTTACAGAACGGGCCCGGCAGGTGGTCGTTCTCGCGCAGGAGGAGGCGCGCACGCTCAAGCACAACTACATCGGCACCGAGCACATCCTGCTCGGGCTGCTGCGCGAGGAGGAGGGGCTGGCGGCACGGGTGCTCGAGAGCCTCGACATCACCGTCGAGCGGGTGCGCGCCCAGGTGGTGCGCATCGTGGGCTCCGGCGAGGAGGTCACCTCCGGACAGATCCCCTTCACGCCCCGTGCCAAGAAGGTGCTCGAGCTGGCCCTGCGGGAGGCGCTGAGCCTTGGCCACAACTACATCGGCACCGAGCACATCCTGCTGGGTCTCGTGCGCGAGAACGAGGGCGTGGCGGCCCGCATCCTGCTGGACTTCGACGCCGACTCCGAGAAGATCCGCAACGAGGTCATCCGCATGCTCTCCGGTCCCGGCGGCCGCCGTCAGGGCCAGGCGGCCGGCGCGGGCGCCGGCGCGGGCTCGGGCGGTCCGGGGGAGGGCAAGAAGTCCTCCAAGCTGCTCGACCAGTTCGGCCGCAACCTCACCAAGCTGGCCTCCGAAGGCAAGCTCGACCCGGTGGTGGGACGTGAGACGGAGATCGAGCGCATCATGCAGATCCTCTCCCGGCGCACCAAGAACAACCCGGTGCTGATCGGCGAGCCGGGCGTGGGCAAGACGGCCGTGGTGGAGGGCCTGGCGCAGCGGATCACCAACGCGGACGTGCCGGAGCTGCTCAAGAACAAGCAGATCTACACCCTCGACCTTGCCGCCCTGGTGGCCGGCTCGAAGTACCGGGGCGAGTTCGAGGAGCGGCTGAAGAAGGTGATGAAGGAGATCACCCAGCGGGGCGACATCATCCTGTTCATCGACGAGCTCCACAACCTCGTGGGCGCCGGCGCCGCCGAGGGAGCCATCGACGCGGCCTCGATCCTCAAGCCGGCGCTGGCCCGCGGCGAGCTGCAGACGATCGGCGCCACCACCCTCGACGAGTACCGCAAGTACCTGGAGCGGGACTCCGCCCTGGAGCGCCGCTTCCAGCAGATCCGCGTGGAGGAGCCCACCATCGACCAAACCGTGGAGATCCTCAAGGGCCTGCGGGACCGCTACGAGCAGCACCACAAGGTGCAGATCACCGACGACGCCCTCCAGGCCGCCGGGGAGCTCGCGGACCGCTACATCTCCGATCGCTTCCTGCCCGACAAGGCCATCGACCTGATCGACGAGGCCGCCTCGCGGATGCGCATCAAGTCGATGACCTCTCCGCCCGCCAACCGGGAGCTCGAGACCGAAGTGGAGACCACCCGCCGCGACAAGGAGGCGGCGATCGAGGCCCAGGAGTTCGAGAAGGCGGCCGCCCTGCGCGACAAGGAGCGCAAGCTCACGAACAAGAAACGGGAGCTCGAGGAAGCCTGGGAAGCAGGCGAGGCCGGCGAGCGGCCGGCGATCGGCGAGGAGGAGATCGCCGACATCGTCTCGATGTGGACCGGCATCCCCGTGTTCAAGCTCACGGAGGCCGAGACCCAGAAGTTGATGCGCATGGAGGACGAGCTCCACAAGCGCGTCATCGGCCAGCACCCCGCCATCGAGGTCATCTCCAAGGCCATCCGCCGCTCCCGGGCGGGCCTGAAGGACCCCAAGCGGCCGACCGGCTCGTTCATCTTCCTGGGCCCCTCCGGCGTGGGCAAGACCGAGCTGGCGCGAACCCTCGCGGAGTTCCTGTTCGGCGACGACGACGCGATGATCCGGATCGACATGTCCGAGTACATGGAGAAGCACGCCGTCTCCCGCCTGGTGGGCTCGCCCCCCGGCTACATCGGCTACGACGAGGGCGGCCAGCTCACCGAGGCCGTGCGCCGCAAGCCCTACTCGGTGCTGCTGCTCGACGAGATCGAGAAGGCCCACCCGGACGTGTTCAACATACTGCTGCAGATCCTCGAGGACGGCCGTCTCACCGACGCCCAGGGCCGCACGGTGGACTTCCGCCACGCGATCGTGATCATGACCTCCAACATCGGCGCCGCCGAGATCGCCCGCAACACGCCCCTGGGCTTCGCGGTGTCCGACGACGAGACCGGCATCACCTACGAGGACATGAAGAACCGCATCATGGGCGAGCTCAAGAAGGTCTTCCGGCCGGAGTTCCTCAACCGCATCGACGACGTGATCGTCTTCCACAAGCTCCAGAAGGAGGAGATCAAGCAGATCGTGGAGCTGCTGCTGCTGCGCATCCGCGAGTCGATGGCCGAACGTGAGCTCCAGCTCGAGCTCACCGACCCCGCCAAGGACATGCTCGTGGAGAAGGGCTGGGATCCCGCCATGGGCGCCCGGCCGCTGCGGCGCGCGATTCAGCGCTACATCGAGGATCCTCTCGCCGACTTCGTGCTGCGCGAGCAGGTCGTGCCGGGCGCCACCGTCGTCGTCAACCCGCCTGAGGGCGAGGAGGGCGACGTGAGCCTCACGATCGTCAAGCCCAAGAAGCAGAAGACCCCCGTGGCCGTCGGCGCGGGCGGCGCCGGCGCGGGCGCCGACGAGGGAGACGGCGAGGAGGGCTCCGGCGACGGGCCCGCCGGCGAGGAGCACGAGCTCTCGGCAGGCGACGTGCCCGAGGTGCCCGACGCGCCCCCCGAGCCCGACGCTCCCGCGGACGAGGAGTCTTAGACGTCCCCGACGCGGCGTACGCTGCGTCGATGGCTCGT
>DATJMB010000163.1:0-5081 GCA_035508995.1 Solirubrobacteraceae bacterium
CAAAAAGCGCTCAGAGGGCCCGAAAACCCCCTGTTAGACTGCCGATATGCGCGCTGTGGACGCGATCATGGAATGCCTGAAGGCGGAGGGCGTGGAGGTGGTCTTCGGACTGCCGGGAGGCGCCAACCTGCCCACCTACGACGCGTTCGTCGACGCCGGCATCCGGCACATACTCGTACGCCACGAGGCCGGCGGCGGGCACGCGGCGCAGGGCTACGCGAAGGCCAGCGGCAGGGTGGGGGTGGCGTTCGCCACGAGCGGGCCGGGGGCCACGAACCTGATCACGCCGATCTGCGACGCGATGATGGACTCCGTGCCGGTGGTGTTCATCACCGGCCAGGTGCGCACGGAGCTGCTCGGCACGGACGGCTTCCAGGAGGCGGACACGATCGGCATCACGATGCCGGTGGTCAAGCACTCGTTCATGATCCAGCACCCGCAGGAGGTGCCGAGGGCGATCCACGAGGCCTTTCACATCGCCCGCACCGGGCGGCCGGGGCCGGTGCTGGTGGACGTCCCCCAGGACCTCTCGCGCGGGGAGATCCAGTACGAGCCGGTGGCGGACGTGCGGCTGCCGGGCTATCAGCCGACCACGGAGGGCAACCAGAAGCAGATTCGCCAGGCGGCGAAAGCGCTGGCGGCGGCGCAGCGCCCGGTGATCTACGCGGGCGGTGGCGTGGTGAACGCGAACGCCTCGCCGGAGCTGATCGAGCTGGGGCGCTGCGACCGCTTCCCGGTGACCTGCACGCTGATGGGTTTGGGCGCGTTCCCGGCGCGGGTGGACGGCAAGCCGAACCCGCAGTGGCTGGGGATGCTCGGCATGCACGGCACGCGGGCGGCCAACTACGCGATGGACGAGGCGGACCTGATCTGCGCGGTGGGGGCGCGCTTCGACGATCGCGTGACGGGCAAGCTCTCGGAGTTCGCGCCGCGGGCGAAGTTCATCCACATCGACGTTGACCCGGCGGAGATCTCCAAGAACGTGCCGGCGCACATCCCGATCGTGGGGGACGCCAAGAACGTGCTCGCCAAGCTGGCGGTGGAGTACCGCGCGCTGAGCGCGGACCGGCGGCGGCTGGAGCCCTGGTGGGAGCGGATCGAGGCCTGGCGGGCGAAGCATCCGCTCGGCTACGAGGACTCGAGCGACGAGGAGATCAAGCCCCAGTACATGGTGCAGGCGCTCTACGAGGCCACCGGCGGCGAGGCGATCGTCACCAGCGACGTGGGCCAGCACCAGATGTGGACGGCCCAGTACTACGACTTCCCGGCGCCGCGGCGGTGGATCAACTCGGGCGGCCTCGGCACGATGGGCTTCGGCCTGCCGGCGGCGATGGGCGCGGCGGTGGCGTGCCCCGATCGGCTCGTGTGCTGCGTGGCCGGGGACGGGTCGGTGCAGATGAACGCGCAGGAGCTCGCCACGTGCGCCCAGGAGAAGATTCCGATCAAGGTGTTCATCATGAACAACGGCTATCTCGGCATGGTGCGCCAGTGGCAGGAGCTGTTCTGGGATCGCAAATACAGCCACGTGGAGACGGGCGAGTTCCCGGACTTCGTGCGCCTCGCCGAGGCCTACGGCGCGACGGGGATGCGGCTGCAGGACAAGCGGACGCTGGTGGCGGACATGCGCAAGGCGATCGAGACGGATGGACCGGTGGTGGTCGACGTGCGGGTGACGCGCGAGGAGAACACCTATCCCATGATCCCCGCCGGGCAGCCGGCGCGGGAGATGGTGGGCTAGGCGGGGTCTGGTTCGGGTGGCATCGGCCGTGGGTGAGCCTGGCACCAAGGAACCGCTCAGCCTCGCTGAGCTGGAGGCCTCAGCGGGTCTGCGCACGGGGCGCAAGCACGTGCTCTCGATCCTGGTGGAGAACAAGTCGGGCGTGCTCACCCGCATCGCGGGGCTGTTCGCGCGCAGGGGCTTCAACATCGACACGCTCACGGTGGGGCCCACCGACGACGATCAGATCTCGCGGGTGACGTTGACGGTCGACGGGGCGCTGCACCCGATCGACCAGGTCACCAAGCAGTTGCACAAGCTGGTGAACGTGCTGAAGATCCGCGACCTGGAGCCGGGCGACACGGTCTCGCGGGAGCTGGCGCTGTTCAAGATCGCCGCCGACGGCGCCCAGCGTGGGGAGCTGATGCAGATCACGGAGATCTTCCGGGGCAAGGTCGTGGACGTGACCAAGCGGTCGGTGATCGTGGAGGTGACGGGGACCACCGAGAAGATCGAGGCGTTCGAGGGGATGGTGCGGCCGTTCGGCTTGATCGAGATGATGCGCACCGGGGAGATCGCGATCGCGCGGGGACGCAGCGAGACGTAGTGGAGGACGCCGCGCGGCTGGAGGTCGGGCATGCGAGGCCGGGCACTGAGGGCGGCGCATCCGCCGTCTTCGAGCTCGGCGAGGAGGACCGCAGGACGCTCGCGGCGCGCCTGGAGCTGGCGGCGGCGAGGGCGCGCAGGAGCGGGGAGCCGACGCTGGCGACGAGTACCGTGGAGCTCTCGCCGGATGTCGATCCAAGCGCCGTGGTGTGCGCGTCGCGGCGGACCGGCGAGCCGTGGCTGGCCTTCGAGCAGCCCGCGCGCGACAGGGCGGCGCTGGCGACGCTGGGGGAAGCGGTGCGACTGCGGTCCTCCGGCGAGGAGCGGTTCGCCTCGCTTGCGGATCGCTGGCGGCGGCTGGCTGCTGGCGCGGTGGGGGGCGAGCGCAGCGGCATCGATCACCGTGAGAGCGGCGGCCTGCTGGCGGTGTGTGGGTTCGCGTTCGCCGCCGACGGCGGCCGCTCGCCGGCATGGGCGGGCTTTGAGCCGGCGTCCCTGATCGTGCCCGAGGTGGCGATTCGCCGCGACCTGACCCCGGGACGCCAGGGCGAGACGGCGGGGGCGCGGGGAGCGCGGGTGCGGCTCACGCTCAGTGCGCTGGTGGCCGGCGACGACACGCCGGACGAGCTGATGGCACGTTTACTGGCCCGCCTGGCGGAGCTGCACGAGCGGCCGCTGCCGCTGCTCGATCCGGCGCCGGCGGGCCGCTATGAGGTGGTCAGCGCGATGCCGCCGGAGCACTACGAGGGGGCGGTGGCACGGGCGAGCGAGCTGATCGGGCGGGGCGCGCTGCAGAAGATCGTGCTCGCTCGGGAGGTCCAGGTGCACGCGCCCCAGCCCCACGATCCGGCGGCCGTGCTGGGGGTGCTGCGCGAGGCCTTCGCGGACTGCTTCTGCTTCTGTGTGGGACGTGGCGAGGCGACGCTCGTGGCGGCGAGCCCCGAGCTGTTGGTGCGCCGGGAAGGCCACCGCGTGAGCACGCTCGCGCTCGCGGGCTCCACCAGGCGCAGTGCCGATCCCGCCGTGGACGATCATCTTGGCGAGCAGCTGCTGCGCGACGAGCACTACCGTGAGGAGCACGCGATCGTGGCGCGGAGGATCGAGCGGACGCTGCGCCCCCACGCGGTGTGGACGGCGCTCGCCCCCGAGCCGACACTCGCGCGGATCGCCAACATCCAGCATCTCGCCACGCCGATCCGGGCGCAGCTGGCGGCGCCGATCGACGTGCTCGAGCTCGCCGGCATGCTCCATCCCACGCCCGCCGTCGGCGGCGAGCCGCTCGCGGCGGCGGCACCGCTGATCCCCACGCTCGAGGGTCTCGACCGGGGCTGGTACTCGGGTCCCGTGGGCTGGACGGACGCCACCGGCGACGGCGAGCTGTGCGTGGCGCTGCGCTGCGCGCTGCTGCGCGGGGAGCTCGCCCGCTGCTACGCCGGCAACGGCATCGTGCGCGACTCCGAGCCCCGCGCGGAGCTGGCCGAGACGGAGGTCAAGCTGCAGGCGCTGCTGCCGCTGCTGGCCGGTTGAGCGCACGCGCGACGGCCTCCCACACCTGGTGGTGGAGCGCGACGTTGGCGGCGCGCTCGCCGCGGACGTGGATCAGGGTGGCGCGCGCGTTGGGATCGAGGGCTCGCTCGAGCGCCGTCCGCAGGGCGGGCACGGTGGGAGCGGTCTCGTAGGCAAGTCCGTAGAGAGCGGCCGCCTCGGCGAAGTCCAGGCCCGTGGGGGTGGCGATGTGCTCGCTGTAGGCCTCTCGCGCGATGGTGGCGCCGGCGACGGGCAGAAAGTCGAAGATTCCCCCGCCGTCGTTGTCGAGCAGCACGATCGTGAGCTTCAAGCCCAGGCGGGAGGCCGCCAGCAGCCCGCCGATGTCGTGGGCGAGGGCCACGTCGCCGATCAGCAGCAGCACTGGCCCGGTGCCCTCGGCCGCGGCGCCGAGGGCGGCGGAGACGGTGCCGTCGATGCCGTTGGCGCCCCGGTTGCAGAGCACCCGTGGGGGATCCTCGCGCACGGGCCAGAAGGTCTCGATGTCCCGCACGGGCATCGAGGATGCGACGAACAGGGTGCTCTCCCGCGGCAGCAGCACGCCGAGCTCGGCGGCCACGAGGGGCTCGTTGGGTTGCTGGGAGGCGATCGTCCCCGTGATCGCCTCGGACGCGAGCTCATCGGCGCCGCGCCAGCTCGCGAGCCAGTCCCCGCCGGGCGCGCTACCGGATGTTCCAAGCGCGCCGCTGGAGGACTCGCCCGCGCGATCGCCGTCCCCGGCGGTCGTGGCCGTGTGGGGGAGCTGCTCGCCCGCTCCTTCGAGCGCTCCCCTCGGATCGAGCGCCAGCGAGTCGCTGAGCAGCGCCGCGGGATCCTGCCAGGCGGCCTCCGGATCGAGCGCGACCTGGGGTGTGCCGGCGAGCTCCGAGAGCCAGCCGCGCAGGGGCTTTGAGACCGGCAGGTCGCCCACCCTGATCACGAGATCGGGCTTGTGGGAGCGCCGGAACTCCGCCTCGCGCAGAAGCGCGTCGTAGTGGGCAATCGCGGCGCCGCCGGCACGGGCTCCGGACATCGGGTCCGCCAGCAGCGGCCAGCGGGCGCGCTCGCAGAACGCGGCCAGCGCTCGCGCCAGCCGCGGGTCGCGCTCCTGCCGCCCGGCCACGACCACGCCGCGCCGCGCGCCACGCACGGCCACGACGAGCCGCTCCAGCGCATCCCCGCCGGCGGGCGGAGAGGCCGCGCGGCGCACGTAGGGCCCGCCGTCCGCTCGCGG
>DATJMB010000164.1:0-12307 GCA_035508995.1 Solirubrobacteraceae bacterium
TCTCAGGTGTCTCGTCGTCGGCCATCTCTAGCTCTCACTCTCCAGGGCCCTGGGCTTCTGCGCCTCGTGCGGATGCTCGGGGCCGGCATAGATCTTCAGCTTGGTGATCTGCTTGCGCGCCAGCCGGTTGCGGGGCATCATCCCCTTCACCGCCAGCCGCAGCACCTCCTCGGGACGCCGCGCGATCATCTCCTCGAAGCTCCGCGACCGCAGCCCCCCGGGGTAGCCCGAGTGGCGGTAGTAGCGCTTGTCGGTGCGCTTCTTGCCCGTCACCGCGATCTTCTCCGCGTTGATCACCACCACGAAGTCCCCCGTGTCCACGTGCGGCGTGTACCGCGGCTTGCGCTTGCCCCGCAGCAGGTCCGCGATCTGCGTCGCCAGCCGGCCGAGCGTCTTGCCGTTGGCGTCCAGCAGCACCCACTCCCGTTCGCGGTCGTTCGCGTTGGCGACGTATGTCTTGGAGGCGACTGTGCTCATGACGTGAAAAGGCCGCGCGTCAGCGCGGCGCGAGCGGCCCATGATAGGCGAAGTTCACGGGAGAGGCGGATTCAGCTCGTGACGAGCGCCGCGGCCTTGCCGTTGACCGCGCCCATGCCCACCGCCTGGTCGCGCTGCAGCGCCTTGCCCTCCGTCTGCAGCGCCGGCGCGATCACCACCTCCGCGCGGTTGAACTCCGCGAGGTCCTTGTGTCCGCACGTCGCCATCGAGGTGCGCAGCCCGCCGAAGAGGTTGAACGTGCCGTCGTTCTCCCGCGCCGGCCCCACGAGGATCTCCTCGAGCGAGCCGTTCTGGGTGGTCGCCACCCGGGCGCCCCGCGGCAGCGTGGGATGGAAGGTCGCCATCCCCCAGTGAAAGCCCCTGCCCGGCGCCTCATACGCCCGCGCCAGCGGCGAGCCGATCATCACCGCGTCCGCCCCCAGCGCGATCGCCTTGGCCACGTCGCCGCCGTTGCGCATGCCGCCGTCCGCGATCACCTGGCAGTACTCCCCCGTCTCCAGCATGTGCGTGGAGCGCGCGTGCGCCACGTCCGCGATCGCCGTCGCCTGCGGCACGCCGATGCCCAGCACGCCCCGCGTCGTGCACGCCGCGCCCGGCCCCACCCCCACGAGCACCCCGGCGGCGCCGGTGCGCATCAGGTGCAGTCCCGTGTGGTAGGAGGCGCAGCCGCCCACCACCACCGGCACCTCGAGGCTGGGGATGAACTCCTTCAGGTTCAGCGGCTCGGAGATCGTGGAGACGTGTTCCCCGGAGACCACCGTCCCCTGGATCACGAGCACGTCGAGCCCCGCCTCCAGCGCCAGCTCGTAATGGTCCCGCACCCGCTGGGGCGTCAGCGACGCGGCCACCACCACCTTGTGCTCCTTGATCTCTTCGATCCGCCGCGCGATCAGCTCTGGCTTGACCGGCTCCCGGTAGATGTCCTGCATCTCCCGCGTGGCGAGCTCCTTGGGCAGCTCGGAGATCCGCTCGAGCTGCTCCTCCGCGTCCTCGTAGCGGGTGAAGATCCCCTCGAGGTTCAGCACCGCCAGGCCGCCGAGCTTGCCCACGATGCCCGCCGTCTCCGGCGAGACCACCCCGTCCATCGCCGAGGCCATCATCGGCAGCTCGAACTGGTAGGGGCCGAGCTTCCAGCTGATGTCGATGTCGTCCGGGTCCCGCGTGCGCCGCGAGGGCACGATCGCGATGTCGTCGAACCCGTATGCCTGGCGGGCCTTCTTGCCGCGCCCGATCTCGATCTCCATCACAGCATCTTTGCACCTCTCGCGGATGAACAGGGAGGCCGCCGAACGTCCCTGGAAAACCATTCAAAAACGACGGCCCGCGCGCGGGCGCGCACGCGCGCGCGGGCACCCCGAAAACGAATAGATCCCCCGGCCGCCCCCCCGCCGCCGAAAACGAATAGATCCCCCGGCCGCCCCCTCGCCGCGCGGGAGAGGCGGTTGGCGGCCACGGGGCTGGATATCCTCGGTCCTCCATGGACACCGCCGCTCAAAGCTATGACCCACAGGCGATCGAGGCCGCCCGCCAGGCCGCGTGGCGCGCGCGCGAGGCGTTCGCGACGCCCGCCATCGACGGCGATCGGCCGCGGCGCTACATCAAGCCCTCGGCGCCGTTCACCTCGGGGAACATCCACATCGGGCACGTGCGCTCCTACTCGATCGGGGACGCCTACGCGCGCTTCTGGCGGGCGCGCGGCGAGGACGTGCTGTTCGCGTTCGGCTTCGACGCCTTCGGCCTGCCCGCCGAGCTCGGGGCGATCGCCGGCGGCGTGTCGCCCAGCGAGTGGGTGGGGCGCTGCGCGGAGCACATGAAAGACCAGCTCGAGCGGCTGGGCTACTCCTTTGACTGGGAGCGCGCCTTCCTCAGCTCCGACGCCCAGATGTACCGCTGGTCGCAGTGGCTGTTCCTGATCCTGCTGGAGGCCGGGCTCGTGTACCGGGGCACGGGGGCGGTGGACTGGTGCGACACCTGCCAGACGACCCTCGCCACGATCCAGGTCGAGGACGGACTGTGCTGGCGCTGCCACAACCCCGTGCGCCTGATCCAGCGCCCGCAGTGGAACCTGCGCATCAGCGCCTACCTGCACGAGAACGACGAGCGCCTGTCCGAGCTGGAGCGGAGCGGCATCTGGGACGAGGTGGCGCTCGCCAGCCAGCGCTACGTGCTCGGCCGCGTGGAGGGCGTGGAGCTCGATCTCGTCGCGGGGCCCGGAGGCGCGTCGGCCGCTGGCGCGCCAGACGGGGTTTCACCGGACGGCGCCGCGACGACCCTCACAGCCTTCACGCCCCACGGGGACGCGGTGGAGCTGGCGCGCTTCGTGCTGATCTCCCCCAAGCACCCCCAGATCGAGCGCTGGGCCCAGGGCGAGGAGCTGCGGGCGCAACTGGAGGACCTTCGCTCGGGGGGCCTGGAGCGGGACGCACGGGACGCCGAGGCGATCCCGTTGATCGACACGGGCGCCACGCTCGCCTCGCCCGCCGGCGGAGAGTCGCTGCCGCTGCTGATCTCCCCGGTCGTGGACGGCCGCTTCGGGGCCACGGCGGTGCTCGGCATCCCCGCCCGGGACCACGCCGACGCCCTGATCGCAGCTCGGCTGGGCTTGGCGGCCGACGGGGACGGGGGCGGGGAGGCCGAGGAGATGGCTTCGGCCGAGGAGATGGCCTCGGCCGAGGAGATGGCCTCCTCAGATGGGGGCCCGCGCGCGCGCGCGACTTCCGACGACGGGCACTCCAGTGGGACACCGGCCGCGGAGACGCGGCCGGCGGTGCGCTACCGGGCCAACGACTTCTCGATCTCGCGACAGCGCTCGTGGGGGACGCCGATCCCGATCGTGTACTGCGAGGGGGACTGCGGCGCCGTGGCGGTGGCCAAGGAGCAGCTGCCGGTGCTGCTGCCGCTCGACCTGAAGCCGACGGGAGAGGGCAACCCGCTGGCGGAGCGGGAGGACTTCGTGGCGACGACCTGCCCCAGCTGCGGGGGGCCGGGGCGGCGGGAGACGGACACGCTGGACTGCCACTTCGACGCGCTGTGGCTGTGGGTGCCGGTGTGCGTGCCGCCAGGCGAGCGGGAGGGGACGCTGGAGGAGATCCTCGCGCTCGAGGACCTGCGGGCGTGGCTGCCGTGCGAGCGGGTGGTGGCGGGATCGGACAGCGGCAACTTCGTGTTCGACCAGCGGACCGTGACGAAGGCGCTGCGGGACATCGGCCCGCTGGCGTTCCTCGGCGACGGGGAGCCGTTCGCGGGCTGCCTGTTCCACGAGATGGTGATCCGAGACGGGCGCAAGATGTCAAAGCACCTCGGCAACGTGGTGGACCCGGACGAGCTGGTGGCGCGCTACGGGGCGGACACGGTGCGGCTGGCGACGCTCTACGCGGCGCGACCGCAGCGATCGTTGAACTGGAGCGACTCGGCGGTGCTGCGCTGCCACCGGTTCCTGAACCAGGTGTGGGACTTCACCCACTCGCAGCTGGGCGCGGAGTGCAGGGAGCCGGAGAGAGACACCACGGAGCACCTGCGTTCGCGGCTGGCCAAATGGTGCGACACTGCGGTGGAGAAGACCACGGAGGAGATGGGGGCCTTGGAGATGCACAGCGCGGTCAGGAACGTGATGCGACTGTTCGACCGCCTCAAGGACTACGAGAAGCGGGTGCTGGCGCGCGGAGATGCCCTCAGCGAGGCCGACCGCCACTCGCTGCTGGCGGCGCTGGGCACGCTGGCGCAGCTGCTGGCGCCGCTCACGCCACACATCGCGGAGGAGCTGTGGCGGGCGCTCGGTAACGACACCGACACGCAGATGCCGTGGCCAGGCGTATCGTCTCAGGTGCCGGCATGAGCTATTGGAAGATGGTGAGCAAGCCGATGGTGTCCCCATGACCCCCTCCCCCAGCCGCTCCAGCGAGAGCCGCACGGGCGAGCGCACGCGCTCGTGCGCCACCGAGCTCGTGTGCCACCGCTGCGACAACCACTACCCGCTGGCCGAACAGGTCTTCGCGTGCCCGGACTGCAACAAGGGCCTGGACATCGCCTACGACTACGAGCGGGCGGCCAGGCACTTCGAGGAAGTGCCCCGCTCAGAGCGACCCATGAACATCTGGCGCTTCGAGGAGCTGCTGCCGATCGTGGAGCGCTCGGCGCAGGCGCGGGTGGGGCGCTTCTCGGGCTACACGCCGCTGATCCCCGCCGACCGGCTGGGGGCGGAGCTCGGCCTCTCGAACCTGTACCTCAAGGACGACTCCACCTCCCGGCCGAGCCTCTCCTACAAGGACCGGGTGGTGTCGATGTCGGTGGCGCGGCTGCTGGAGCTCGGGCACACGGAGCTCGGCTGCGTGTCCACGGGCAACGTGGGCACGGCGGTGGCGTCGCTGGCGGCGAAGGCGGGGGTGGACGCGTACGTCTTCTATCCCAACCGCCTCGAGGACACCAAGGCGCGATCCTGCCGGGCGCTCGGGGCGTCGGTGTGCCAGGTGGAGGGGAACTACGACGAAGTGAACAGGCGCTGCCGGGAAATCGCCGAAGCGACGGGCCTGGAGTTCGCGAACATCACGCTGCGGCCCTTCTACGCGGAGGGGGCCAAGACGGAGGCCTTCGAGATCGTGGAGCAGCTCTCCTGGAAGGCGCCCGATCACATCGTCACGGCGGCGGCGGGCGGGACGCTGTCCTCGCGGATGCACAAGGGGCTGCAGGAGCTGCAGCTGCTGGGGCTCGCGGAGACGGACTCCACGCGCATCCACATCGCGCAGCCGGGCGGCTGCAACCCGATCGCCAGCGCGATCATCGCCGAGGAGGCGGAGGTGCACGCGGTGACGCCCGAGACGGCGGCACACTCGCTGGCGATCGGCAACCCCGGGGACGGCTACCTGGTGATCGACGCGGTGCGCAAACGGGGAGGCACGGGCGGCTTCGCCAGCGACCCGGAGATCTTCGCGGGCATCGACCTGCTGGCCTCCACCGAGGGCCTGCTCACGGAGCCCGCGGGGGGCACCACGGTCGCGGTGCTGCAGAAGCTGGCGGGCGAAGGCAAGCTGGCTCCCGACGACACGGTGGTGGCGGTGATCACTGGCAACGGCCTGAAGACGCTCGACGACCACCCGCCGAAACCGTGGCCGGACAAGATCGACTGCGAGCTCGACGCGATGCTGGCGGCGCTGGAGGACCTCAAGCGCCACGCCACCGTGCCGGCGTAAAGCCTTCACAGCGGCCGGCGTAGAGCTTTCAAAAACGGGTGCCCGCGCGCGCGTGCGCGGGCGCGGGCGGGGAGCCGATTTGGAATGGACCTTCGCCCTCAGTAGTCACCCCGGACAGGTTCCCGCCCCAACCACCGATGTGAGAGGGCGGGGGCGGGCCTAGCGTGGGGTGTGTGACGGGGAAGAGCATCCGCATCGGGCGCATCGCCGGAATCCCGATCGGGATCAGCCCGTGGTGGCTGGTGATCGTGGCGCTGTTCACGTGGTCGCTGGGCGACTACTACTACCCCGAAGTGATCGCCAACATCGCGCCGGCGACCGCCTACGGACTGGGGTTCGTGAGCGTGCTGCTGCTGTTCGCCAGCATCGTGCTGCACGAGCTCGGGCACGCGATCGTGGCGCGGCGGCACGGGATCGAGATCGAGGAGATCGACCTGTGGCTGCTTGGTGGCGTGTCGAAGATGAGTGGGGACGCCCACGAGCCCTCCGACGAGCTCCGTTACGCCCTCGCGGGTCCGGCGGTGACGGCCCTGATAGCGGCGGCGTTCGGGGGAATGGCGCTGGCACTGCCGGCCTCCACGCCGGCGACGGTGAAGGCGCTGGTGGAGTACCAGGCGCTGGCGAACGGCCTGATCCTCGTGTTCAACCTGCTGCCTGCGTTCCCGCTCGACGGGGGCCGGGTGCTGCGGTCGCTGCTGTGGAAGCGGGGCGGGGACATGAGGCGGGCGACGGACACGGCGGCGGGAGTGGGGCGGGTGTTCGGCTACGTCCTCGTGGGCCTCGGCGTGCTCGAGCTCCTCAGCGGATCTCCGGGCGGGTTGTGGCTGGGAGCGATCGGCTTCTTCATCGTGGTGGCGGCGGGTGCGCAGGCGGTGGGGGCGGAGGTGCAGGAGGTCTTCTCGGGGCTGGCGGCGGGCGAGCTGATGTCCACGCCGGTGGTGTCGATACCGGCGAGCATCTCGGTGGAAGAGGCGGTGCGGGAGTTCTTCGTGGGCTACCGCTACAACGCCTTTCCCGCGACGGGCCTGGACGGACGGCTGCTCGGCCTGCTGGAGATCGGCCGGGTGCGGGCGCTGACGGCGGCTCAGCGGAGCGGGCGAACGGTGGGAGAGCTGCTCGATCGGGACCCGGGGCTGCGAATCGGCGCAGACCAGGACGTGGCGCTGTTGCTGGAGCGTCCCGCCTTCGCGCGGGTGGGCAGGGCGGCGGTGGTGGACGACCGGGGGGTGCCGGTGGGTTTGCTGTCGATCACAGACGTCCAGCGGGCGCTGCAGGCGGCGCGGATCGCGGGCACCGGACCGGGAGCGGGCACCGGACCAGGAGCGGGCACCGGACCGGGCGCCAAGCACCCCACGGCGGTGGCCGGGTGAACATCTCCCGGGGCACAGCGCCCGTGGAGAGGCGGAGCGGGGCGGCGAGTCGCAGCTCCTCCTCGTCGAGACCGTTCACGGCGGTCTGGGCGACCTCGCCGCCGGTGAGTACCCGCACGGGTATCCGCAGGCGGTCGAGCTCCGCCTGCAGGGCGGCCACCCGCTCGCGGAGCTCGTGCACGCGCACGTCGTGATCGTGGCGGATGTGGGGCGTGGCGCAGACCGTCATCACGCCGTCCTCCCACGCCTGGCGGGCCATCGCCACGCTGTCCCGCAGGCTGCGAGCGCCGTCGTCGAGCTCGGGCAGGATGTGACAGTGCAGATCGATCACGGTGGCCGGCGGGGCCTCTCCTGCCCCGCCTCACCTCACCGTCACGCGATTCCCAGCGGGAGCCGCTCAGCGTTTGGCGGCCGCTTTTTTCGCCCGCCCTCTCGCGGGGCCGCCTTTGGCGGCGGATTTCCCGCCAGTGGCTTTCCGCGGGGACGATTTTTTGACGACGGATTTGCGCGCGCTCGCTTTTGTGGTCCGCGTTTTCGCGGTCGCTTTCGTACCCGCTTTGGTGCCCGCTTTCGCGGCCCCCGATTTGCGCCGGGACATGCCTGCGCGCTTGGTGGTGGAGGCGGCGGCCGAGGAGAGATCTTTCTGCAGCCGCTCGAGATCCCGCCGCACCGCCTTGCTCAGCTTGCTGGCGTCTTTGCTGGCGTCTTTGAGGCGTTTGTTGAGGTCCTTGCGCAGATCGCCGGCCCCCGCGCCGAGGCTGCCGCGCAGGTTCGCGAGCTCGCGCTGGGCGGCCTCGAGCGACTTGGCCACCTTCTCGGCGGCCCTGTTGTTCTGCTCGTGACGCTTGCGCTCCGTGGCGCCCCCTCGCGCGCCCGCGCCCGCGCGCCCGCGGGTCGCCGCTTTTTTGGCCACACGTCCGCCGGCCCCCGCTTTGGTGGCCGGTTTGGCGCCGGGCCGCGCTTTCGCTTTGCCTCCTGCTTTCTGTCCTGCCTGTCCTGCCGGCATCGCTGCTCCTTCCCCTACTGCAAGTTTGCTGGTGCAAGTTCGATTGCTTGGGCGCAAACGTATCCGTTCGGCGTCTACCACGCGGTGCGGTCCCAGCGTCTGGCGCCGGGACCGCAACTGGCTTCGATGAAAGGAAGGAGGATTCGAAGCGTGCTGGCTACACCCCGCTGGGGGCTACACCCCGCTGGGCGAGGGCGTGGCGCCGGACTGGCCGCCGTGACGTTCACGATCGGTGAGGAACTTCAGCGCCGAGTCGGGGTTGCGCAGGGCGCCGCCGATGGAAAGCACCGCGAAGCCCAGCCCGCTGAGCAGCAGCGCGATTCCGACCACGATGCCGAACAGGGAGATTTCGGAGGCCATGTAGCTGGTGTTCAGGGCCGTGGACAGGGCGGTCTCCTGGATCCACACTTCACGTTCGGGGTTGTCAACCGGCTTGCCCTTGGCGTTCTTCAGCGCCTTGGCTTCTTCGTTGGTGCCCTGGCCGTTGGCCGTGGCGTAGCGGGGCATCTGCGAATACACCAGGCCGCCGGTGGCCTCCAGGGCGTGAATTTTCATGTACTGGGCGAAGCACCTCGCGGTGGAGCCGTCTTCCACCGTCTTGCCCGCCACCGAGCAGGTGGGGATCGTCAGCGTGGCCGTATCGAGGCCGGCCTTCGCGGCCTCCGCCTTGATGCCGGCCGGCGTCATGTCGGGGGTGCCTACGATTTTCTGTTCGAGCAGGTTGTTGTGCACGGTGTTGCGCCCGTTGGCGCCGATCGCGATCGCCGCGATCCCGAACGCCACCAGCACCACCGCCGCCACCATGCCGCCGATCTCAAGTGCCTTTCTCATCATGCCTCCATGTCTCGCTCGTCGCGCCTGTGGCGGTCGCCCTCTCGGGGGGTTCTCGCTGTTGGCCCTCTGCGCATCAGTCTCCGCCACGCTGGGCCGCCGATCATCGGGGTTTGCGACCAAATCCAATCGGCATTTATCCGCAACCCGTGAGCGTGTTATCCACGGTCCCCCGCGCCGGCACGGGCCGGGCCGAGCTACGGCACCAGCGGGGCCGGCGCGGCGGCGGCACGATCAGCACTCGAACGTGTGGACGCGATAGGCCGTCAGCATCCGAACGTCCCAGCCCGGCACCCAAGGAGGTCTCGGGTAGTGAGCCCCCATGGCCACCCACCATCAACTTATGCCCACAGCGGGCCAGGCGCCGCCTCTCGATCAGGAGCCCGCGCCAGCGTCCGGTGATCGGCCACCCGGCCCATCTCACGGCGAGCTGCCGCGCGGCGATCAGGCCGACGAGTTGTCGCCAGAGGTCGCCCAGGACAGCCACACGGCGGTCGGCTCAGCGGCCATGCCGCTGGGCGCGCTCGTGCTGGTGACGCTCGTGCTGATCCCCCTGGGCCTGATCGGCGGCTGGCTCGGGCTAGGGATCGCGCTGGCGCTGCTGGTCGTAGGCCTGCTGGCGCTCGCCGCCTACGTCGCCCGGCTCACCTGGACGGGAGGTGGCGGGAGACGTCGATGAAGTCGAAGGGGCGCTGGCGCAGGGCGCCGGCGCGAATCCCGGCCCGCACGGCGGCCTGGAAGTCGCCCTGGCCCCAGCGGCCGGCGTGGCAGCGGTGGGCAAGGGTGGCTTCGGACAGGGGGCCGCTGGTGCGCAGCTCACGGGCCAGCCGGCGCACCTCGGCGCACAGCACAGCCTCGTAGTGTCGGTCCACCACAGGCGCCTGGGCCACCGGCGCCTGGGCGTGCAGGACGGGGGCTTGCGGAACCGCCACGGGCGCGCGTGGCGCTCGCAGACCAGGTTGGGCAGGGCGGTGGGTGGGCGGAACTGTGGCCATCGGGGCCTCCTCGTCGGGGTTGTCCTCCTCACCCAATTCCATACCCGGCGGGCGGCCGGCGATGCGAGGGCCTGTCATCAGCGTGACGGGCGGCTGTCATCGGCGTGATGCGGGCACGCGAACGGCCGAGGGCTCGCCGGGCGAGAGCTCGTCGGTCTCGGCGAGCACGACGAGCGCCTCGGTGGGCGCGCCCAGTGCGCCGGAGGGGGGCATCGGGGCCACGAGGGGGGCGACGGGCGGGGGATTGTCGATGTCGATGCCGCGGCGGCGGAGCTTGAGGGTGTAGATGGTGTCAGGGGTGAGCTCGTTGGCGAGGGCGGTGGCGAGCACGATGGCGAACATCAGGGGCAGGATGACGTGGTAGTCGCCGGTGAGCTCGAAGATGATGATCACGGCGGTGATGGGTGCGCGGGCGGCGGCGGCGAACACGGCGCCCATGCCCACGAGGGCGTAGGCGCCGGGAGCGACGGCGAGCTGGGGCAAGAGGTGGTGGGCGATGGCGCCGTAGGCGGCGCCGAGCATGGCGCCCATGAACAGCGAGGGCGCGAACACGCCGCCGGAGCCGCCGATCCACATCGTGAGGCTGGTGGCGAGGATCTTGGCGGCCAGCAGGCCGAGGAGCACGAGGATGGCGTAGTGGCCCGCGACCGCCAGTTGCAGCACCGGGTAGCCCACGCCGTACATCTCCGGGACCGCCAGCAGCAGCAGCCCGAGCAGCACGCCGCCGGCGGCGGGACGCAGCCATTCGGGGCCCCGCCACAGGCGGTCGGCGAGATCCTCGCCGTGATAGAGCACGCGCACGAACGCCAGGCCCACGGCCGTGGCGAGCAGGCCCAGGCCGGCGTAGAGCAGGAGCTCCAGCGGGGAGCTGAAGGTGAAGCTCGGCAGGGTGAGGAAGGGGTGGCTGCCGAAGGCGGCCCGGCCGATGGCGTCGGCGGTCACGGAGCTCAGCACCACGAGGCCGAAGGAGCGGGTCTCGAAGTTGCGCAGGATCAGCTCCAGGGCGAAGAACACGCCGGCGATCGGCGCGTTGAAGGTGGCGGAGATGCCGCCGGCGGCGCCGCAGGCGACGAGCAGGCGCAGGTGAGACTCCGAGAGGCCGAGCGCCTGTCCGGCGAGGGAGCCGAGGGCGGAGCCGATCTGCACTATCGGCCCCTCCCGGCCCACCGAGCCGCCGGCGCCGATGCACACGGCGGAGGCGAGCGACTTCACCACCGGCACCTGTGGGCGCATGCGGCCGCCGAGGCGGTTCACGGCGTACATCACCTCCGGCACTCCGTGGCCGCGGGCCTCCGGCGCGAAGCGGCTCACGAGGGGTCCGTAGATCAGGCCGCCGAGCACGGGCACCAGCACCACGAACCAGATGCCGAGCCCCGGCACGTGGGGGTTGTAAGCGTGTCCGGCGGCGCTGTAGTCGCGGTGGCCGGTGAACAGCTCGGTGAAGCCGATGATCATGTAGCGAAAGACCACCGCCCCCAGTCCGGCGCCGGCGCCCACCAGCACCGCGAGCACGGTCAGGCCGGTGGAGCGCCTACCCATGGAGCGCCGCAGACGTGCCCGTATCCGCGGCAGCCGTGTGCGCTCGGGCGTGGGAATGTCGGTATGCAGACTTTGGGTGTCGTCACACATCGCTGTTGCGAGCGTATGCGCGATTTCCGCTCCGCCAGGCCCCCGATGGCCACACAGGCCACAGCGGGTAAGGAATCTGACAAGCGCACCCCGGGTGGGCGGCGGAGCGCGTGAAGCTGAGGGCGATGAAACCGCCACGGCACCCACAGGCGCGCCGGCCTTCGGTGTATGTGTGCCACATTTGAGGACATGAGCGTCCTCGCGAACGAGCGCGCGGAGGTGTGCCGGGTGCTCGAGGAGGACCCGGAGCTCGCCGAGGCCATCCCCGCTGACCGGCGTGAGCGGGCGGTGCGGGAGTGCCGTGCCCGCACGGTGCTGCTACCCGCCGGCCGCTGGCGGGCCTCCCCCAACGGACAGCCCGGGGAGGGCATCGGGCTGCTGGTGCTCGAGGGCCTGCTGCTGCGGCGAGTTGGGGTGGACGGGCGCTTCGGCGCGGAGCTGCTGGGCGGAGGGGACCTGCTGCGGCCGTGGCAGGCGGAGGGGGAGCCGCCCACGCTGCAGGTGACGACCGGCTGGCAGGTGATCGAGCCGGCGCGCATGGCGGTGCTGGACGAGGCCTTCGCGCTGCGCCTCTCCCGCTATCCCCGTCTCAGCGGACGGCTCGTGGGGCGGGCGCTGGAACGCTCGCGCAACCTGGCGGTGAACATGGCGATCGTGCACCAGGCGCGTGTGGACGTGCGCCTGCACATGCTCTTCTGGCACCTTGCCGCGCGCTGGGGACGGGTGCGCAGCGACTGCGTGAGCCTGCCCCTGCGGCTCACACACAACGTGCTCGCCGACCTCGCCGCCGCC
>DATJMB010000165.1:0-25694 GCA_035508995.1 Solirubrobacteraceae bacterium
ACCACCACGACCGTTTGCCTCTGGCGCCCCCTCACGGTCGGCCACGATACCAGTGGCGCTGGCGCCGAATGCGGCCCGTGGCGCACCCGGGTGGGCCGTGCAGGGCGGGCTAGACCGGCGCACCGCAGGCGAACGGCCCCCGCATCGCGTAGAGTTGGGGAAGTCGCCCAAGCCACACAGGAGGGGCAGTCCAGAGATGGTCCGCAGCGCAGCTGAGCGAGCGTTCCTGCCGACGAGGAACATGCTCGAGGAAATCGGGGACATGATGATCCTGACGGGCCGGACGATCATGTCCGCCCTGCGCCCGCCCTACCCTTACGGGGGCGAGTTCGTCTCGCAGTTCCTCTTCGCGCTGCGGCTGTGCTGGTTCCCGCTGCTGATCTCGACGGTGTGCATCAACTACGCGGCGCCGGGCCTGCAGGCGGCCAACTTCCTGACGATCTTCGGCGCGCTCGATCGGCTCGGCGGCTTCTTCGTGCTGGCGGCCATCCGCGAGATCGGCCCCAACGTGACGGCGATCGTGCTCGCGGGCGTTGCGGGGACGGCGATCACCGCCGATCTCGGCGCGCGCAAGATCCGCGAGGAGCTCGACGCGCTGCAGGTGCTCGGGGTGGACCCGATCAAGAACCTGGTGGTGCCCCGCTTCCTCGCGCTGATGATCGTGACGGGCCTGTTCGACATCTACGCGCTGCTGTTCGGCATCTTCGGCGGGATCATCGCCGAGCTCGTCAACGGCCAGCCGCTCGGCCCGTTCTGGGCGACGCTGTTCGCGAACGCGTCCACCACCGACCTGTGGGGGTCGGTGCTGAAGACGACGATCTTCGGGGCGATCATCGCGATCGTGTGCTGCTACAAGGGCATGACGGCCTCCGGCGGCGCCGAGGGCGTGGGGCGGGCGGTCAACCAGGCGGTGGTGGTCACGTTCCTGTCGATCTTCGCCTTCGACTACGTCTTCACCCAAACTCTCCTCGCCACCCACCCCGGAATCCTGGTGATCAAGTGACGACCGTTCCGCGGCGCTATCCGCCACCCGCGATGCTCGCCGTACCACCAGTACGTCTGCGCTCGCGTGCGGCGCCTAGCATCCACGGACCGGCCGTCATTGGAGGTGGGTCGTGAGCAGCGAGCCGCTGGCGGTGCCGCGGGAATGGATCGCCTCGACGGGGGAGATCGCGGGCTTCACGGGGAACATCGTCCGGGACGTGTGGGGCCTGCGGGTGTTCCGCTTCTTCGGCGAGGCGCTGCGCCAGTCGGGCATCCTGATCATCTCCTCGACGCTGATCATCTGGGCGCTGATGTTCATCCTCGGCCTGGAGTGCGGGATCGAGGGGGCGTACTTCACGGAGGCTCAGGGCGCGCCGGCCTACTCGGGCGTGTTCAGCGCCTGGTGTGACCTGCGGGAGATCATCCCCTACGCCTTCGGCTACATGATGGCCGCGAAGGTGGGCACGGGGATCGTGGCGGAGCTCGGGGCGATGCGGATCTCTGAGGAGATCGACGCGCTGGAGGTGATGGGGATCGACTCCATGACCTTCCTCTGCGCCACCCGCCTGCTGGCGGCCTGGCTGGTGCTGCCGTTCATCTACCTGGCGGGCATCGGGGGCGCCTTCCTGGCGTCCTACATCGCGGTGGTGCAGCAGATCGGCTACGTGTCCTCGGGCGGCTACCTGCTGATCTTCTGGCAGTTCCAGAACCCGCCGGACTTCCTCTACAGCCTCATCAAGGCCATGTTCATGGCCACCGCGATCGTGCTGGTGGGCTGCTACTACGGCTACAACGCCAGTGGTGGGCCCGTGGGGGTGGGCACGGCGACGGCAAAGTCGATGGTGCTGAACATCGTGCTCGTCCACCTGATAGGCATGGTCGGCACGCAAGTCTTCTGGGGCGCGAACCCACGCGCCCCGATCGGAGGATGAGGATGGCGGACGAGCCGCTGGGCGCATCCGAGGGCGCGCGGCCGGGCGAGCCGGCGGTGGAGGCCGGTCCCCCGGACGCGATCGAATTCATCGACGTGCACAAGTCCTTCGGGCGCAACCACGTGCTCAACGGCCTTGACATGAGCCTGCCGGACGATCACATCTCGATGATCCTCGGCCCCTCGGGCACCGGCAAGTCGGTGTGCATCAAGCACATGGTCGGCCTGCTCTACCCCGACCAGGGAGACGTGCTCGTGCACGGCCAGTCGGTGCCGAGTCTCGCCGACGACGACCTCTTCGAGATGCGCAAGAAATTCGGCGTGCTGTTCCAGGACGGGGCGCTGTTCGGCTCGATCAACCTCTATGACAATGTCGCCTTCCCTCTGCGCCAGCACACCGAGAAGAGCGACGAGGAGATCGCCGAGATCGTCAACCGGCGGCTGCGCGAGGTGGGCCTCGGCGGGGAGGGGCACAAGATGCCCAACCAGCTCTCGGGGGGAATGCGCAAGCGTGCGGGCTTCGCGCGGGCGCTGGTGCTCGAGCCGGACATCGTGCTCTTCGACGAGCCGGATTCGGGGCTCGACCCCGTGCGCACGGCGCTGCTGTGCGAGCTGATCAAGGAAATCCACGCCGAGAACGGCGGCTGCTACGTGGTGATCACGCACGACATCATGAGCGCGCGGCGGGTGGCGGAACACATCGCGGTGCTGTGGAAGGGCAAGATCGTCGAGTCCGGTCCCGCGGCGGAGCTGTTCGCATCGGAAAACCCGTTCGTGCGGCAGTTCCTCGCGGGCGACGCGGCGGGTCCCCTGGGGATGGAGTAGCCGACCGCGGCGCGGTCGGCCCGACGGCGCCGCGTCGTGGCGGGCAAAGCAACGACTAGCCTTCTCTCGTGAACGCCGCGCGACTCCTCTCGGCTCTCGTGGGCGCCGTCTCGCGCCGTCCGGCGCTGACCCTCGGCGCGGCGGGCGCGCTCGGGCTGGCGGGGGCGGTGCTGGCGCTGGGACTCAGCCCGAGCGCCGCCACGAGCACGTTCGTGTCCAGCTCGAGCCCGCAGTACCGGGCCACGCAGCGCTTCTACGAGAGCTTCGGCGAAGAGCCGGTGGCGGTGGTGGTGAAGGGCAACCTCGAGCAGATGCTGCTGAGCTCGGACATCGACAGGCTGCTCGGCCTGGAGGGATGCCTGTCGGGCAACGTGCCCACGAGCGCTCTCGCTGCCGAGGGGGGAGCCCACGGGCCGTGCGCGAAGCTCGCCCAGGGGGGGACCGTGAAGGTGGTGCTCGGGCCCGGCACGTTCGTCAACGAGGCCGCCGAACAGATCGGCGCGGGGCTGATCGCCCAGAACCGCCAGGCCGAAACCCAGGCGCGGGAATCGCGCAAGGCGGTCGCCGATGCGGCGCTCGCGCGGGGACTCGGCGAAGCGCAGGCCCATCAGCTTGGGGAGCAGGCGTACAACATCGTGATGGCCCGCTTCCGCGAGGGGGTGGCCAAGCTCGCGCTGCAGTACGGCATCACCGGGACTCCGAGCCTCGACGAACCGGGCTTCGTGGAGGCGCTGGTGTTCGACTCCAGGAAGGTGGCTGGCACCCCCAAGGAGCGCTTCGCCTACCTGTTCCCGAACCGCGACGCGGCGCTCATCTCGGTGCGCATGAAGGCCGGCCTCTCGCAGGCCCAGCGCGAACACACGATCGGCCTGATCCGGGAAGCGGTGGCGATGAGGCAGTGGCGGCTGCAGCACGGCGAGTCCTACCTGGTCACCGGCGAGCCGGTGATCGTGGCCGATCTCACCGGCGCGATCGGCCATTCGATGGAGCTCCTGCTGATCGCGGTGCTGCTGGTGATGGCGATCGTGCTCGGCCTCGTCTTCCGGGTGCGCCCGCGGCTGCTGCCGCTCGCGGTGGCGCTGCTGGCGGCGGCGCTCACGTTCGGAGGCCTCGCGCTGGTGGGCGCCTCGCTCACGGTCGCCCAGGTGGCGGTGCTGCCGATCCTCGTGGGGCTCTCGGTGGACTATGCGATCCAGTTTCAGTCGCGCGTCTGCGAGGCGCTCGCGGGGGGGGCGGGGGACACGCGGGCGGCGATCCGCGCGGCGGCGGGTGCTGGGGGACCGACGATCGCCACCGCCTGCCTGGCCACCGCCGGGGCCACGCTCGTGCTGCTGGCCTCGCCGGTGCCGATGGTGCGGGGCTTCGGGGTGCTGCTCGCGGTGGGGGTGGTGGTGGCGTTCGTCTGCGCGATGACCGCCGGGGCGGCGGCACTGGCGCTCACGGGAGCGCCGCGCGGCGAGTCGCTGCCGGCGCGGCCGCGGCCGCGGGCGCTGGTGGCGCTCGCGGCGGCCTGGCGCGGGGCACGGGAGCTGCTGGGCGAGAACGTCCTCACGCGGGCCGTCTCGCGGGCCGCGCTCGTGCACGCGGTGCGCCGCCCCGGAAGGGTGCTGGCGGCGGGTCTCGCGCTCGCGGCGGTGGGCTGGGGCGTGGACACCCAGACAAGGGTGCAGACCGACATCACCAAGCTCGTCCCCCAGGACATGGCCTCGCTGCGCAACCTCGACACGTTGGAGCGCCTCTCGGGGGTGGGCGGGGAGATCGACCTGATGGTGAGCGCGCCGGACGTGGCCAAGCCGGCGACGATCGAATGGATGAGCAGCTACGAGCGGAATATGCTGGCGCGCTTTGGCTACAGCGAAAAGCGCGGCTGCGGCAGAGCGCGACTGTGCCCGGCCTTCTCGTTGCCGGACCTCTTCCAGCAGGAAGGCTCCCGCCACGGCAAGCTCACGAAGGCGCAGGTGAACGGGCTGCTGGCGGCGATCCCGCCCTACTTCTCCCAGGATGTGCTGGCCCCCGGCCGGCACACGGCGACGCTCGCCTTCGGCATCAGGCTGATGGGCCTCGATGAGCAGCAGCGAGTGATCGAAGCGATGCGCGCCGGTCTTAACCCGCCTGCAGGGGTGAGCGCCCAGCTCGTGGGCCTGCCGGTGCTGGCGGCGCAGGCCAACGCCCAGGTGGCCTCGCCCTGGCGGCGGCTGCTGACGTTGCTGGCAAGTCTTGCGGCGGTGGCGCTGGTGCTGCTGATCGCCTTTCGCGGCAACCTGCGCCGGGCGTTCGCGCCGCTGGCGCCGATCGTGCTCGCGAGCGGCTGGTCGGCACTTGTGCTGTTTCTCGTGCGGGTGCCCCTGAACCCGATGTCGGTGACCCTCGGTGCGCTCGTGATCGCGATCTCCACCGAGTTCAGCGTGCTGCTCGCCGAGCGCCATCGCCAGGAGCGTCTGGCCGGCTGCGACACGGCCGAGGCGCTGCGGCGCACCTACCGCCACACGGGCGCCGCGGTGGCTGCCTCCGGGGTGACGGCGATCGCCGGCTTCGGGGTGCTGGCGCTGTCGAACATCGCGATGCTGCGGGACTTCGGCCTTGTGACCCTGATCGACCTGACTGTCTCGCTGCTCGGCGTGCTGATCGCGCTGCCGGCGGCGCTGATGCTGTGGCAGGGTGCCCTCGACGCGGAGAGTCGCGGCGGCGAGCAGGGCGTGTGGCGGGGGCGGATCGCGCCGCTGTCCTCGCGGCGCAGGCGCCCCGAGGGCCGAGCCGGCCATGAGCTCGCCTGAGCCCGTACTGCCGGCCCGTCGCTACGGACGCTACGTCGGCCTGCTCGCGTTCGTGATCCTCGTGCTGATCACGCTCAACACGGCCCTCACGAAGCCCAACGGCGTGCGCGGCATCGAACCGGGCTACCGCGTGCCGCCCTTCGCGGCGCCGCTGGCGAACGGAAACGTGAAAGGAGACGTGAACGTCGCCACTCACGCCAACGACGGCTCGGCCGGCAAGCGGGCGGCCTGCGAGGTGCGGGGGCCGGGGATCCTCAACGTGTGCGAGCTCTACGAACACCGCCCGCTGGTGCTGGCGCTGTTCGTCAACGGCGGCTCCTGCCAGCGGGTGCTCGGCGAGATGCAGACGCTCGCGCGCGAGTACCCGCAGGTGGGCTTCGCGGGGGTGGCGCTGAGGGGCGAACGTCGCGCGGTGAGCAAGCTGGTGCGCGAGCAGGGCCTCACGCGTGTGCCGGTGGGCTATGACGAAGACGGGGTGCTGCTTACGCTCTACAAGATGGCTAGCTGCCCGCAGGTCTCCTTCGTGCTCCCCGGCGGGATCGTGCAGAGCCCGGCGCTGCTCAGCGGGCCCTCGCTGGCGCAGCTGCGCGTGCGCGTGCGGGGGCTGCTGGCGGCGGCGCGAGCTCATGGCTACGAAAGGCCGGCGGCGTGAGCGAGACGAGCCCCGTGAGTCCCGAGCCGATGGGCGAGACCGAGCCCCAGCCCGGCTGGCGGGCGCGGGAGGTCGAGCGGGAGCTGCCCCAGCTGCGGCTGGTCTTCGCGCGGGCACCCCTCTCGCCGGGCGCTCACAGGGGCGGCTCGCCCGAGACGGTGCAGCGACGCCTGCGTGCGCTCTCAGACCGCTTCAAGGGGGCTCACGCGGTTGCCGTGCGGCGCGAACCGGTGCCGGCGGCCTACCGCGTCTTCTACCGCCAGATCGGCCTCGATCCGGAGGTCGCCCAGACGCCGATCGAGGCGGCGGTGCGCGAGCGGATGCTGCACGGGGGCTTCCTCTCGGCGGGCCTGCTGGAGGACGTGCTGCTGATGGCGCTGATCGACACCGGCGTGCCGGTGTGGGCGCTGGACACGGACGCCGTCCAGGGATGTCTCGGGGTGCGGCTCAGCGCCGAGGGCGAGCCGCTGGGGCGGGCGGCGGACGCCTGGTCGCTGCCCGGGGGGCGTCTGGTGGTGGCCGACGACACCACAGCGCTGGGGCTGCTGTTCGGCGAGCTCGCCAGGGACTGCGCCACGGGCGCGCGCACCCGCGCGGTGACCCTGTTCGCGGTGCAGGTCTCGGGGGTGCCCAACCTGTACGTGGAAGAGGCCCTGTGGATCTGCGCCAACGCCCTGCGGGAGGCCTGCTAGCGCCCCGCACCGCCGGCCTCGCCCCGCCCGGCCCCGACGACGGGCTGCGTCTTGCCGGACCCCGCGGTGCACTGTAAGATCGGGTTTGGAGAGCATCGGAGGACTGGCTGTGCAGCTCACAATCGATCGCGGCTCGATCTCGACTGACGGCACGGATGAGCATGCCGCGCGCCGCGCGTTGCGGGCCCAGGTGGCCAAGCTCGAGCGCGAGCTCGCGGAGATCGTCGCCGAGAGCTTTCCCTACGTGGTCGTGCCGCCGGCGCCCGCGCAGGAGCTCACGTGCGGGCCGCGCCTGCTCGACCTGGGCCAGCTGGAGCGCACGCGGGACGAGCTCGCCGCGCGCATCCAGCGTGCGCGCCGGGCGGTGGTGCGGCGCGCCGAGCACCACGCCCGCGCCCACGAGCTGCTGGAACGCATGAAACGGGATCCCAAGCGCTACAAGTTCGTGCGCCTGCCGGTACGGGAGCTCGGCGAGGGCGGCTGCGGCGCCTGGGAGGTGCGACCGAAGCTCGGCCCGATCGGGATGCTCGCGGGCTGGTGGCACGTCAAGCTCTCGTCAGGCTGTCCCTTAGGGTAGGGGTCACGCGGAAGCGTGACCCCGGGAGGGTGGGTTCCAATCATCTGTAGGGGTCACGCGGAAGCGTGACCCCGGGAGGGTGGGTTCGATCACCAGGGGCCATGCTCCAGCGTGGCCCGGCCGTCGGCCAGTCCGCGGGAGCGCCCGCCGCTGAGCATCGCCACGAGGGTCTGTCGCTGACGGTCGGTGAGCGAGCCGATCGTCTTCTTCTCGGGCATCGGCACCTGCGCGAGGAACTTGCGGCAGCGGGTCTGGCCCCAGCGGCGCTGACTGGTGAGCAGATCGGCCACCGGCATGCTGGCGGCCTCCCACGGGCACTCGAGCAGCACCTTCGCGACGTCGCTCCTGCCGGTCGCGATCCGGCGCTTGAGCTCGGCTCGCGCCAGACGGACCTCGTTGGCCCGCTGGAGCGCGCGCATGTATTGAGGCCCGCCCGCCCCGTGAGGCCCGCCCGCCCCGTGGGGTCCGCTGGCCCCATGGGGCCCGCCCGCCCCGCTCGCTCCAGTCTCGCCGGGCACGGGACCGCCCGCCCCGTGGATGCCCCTGCCGGCAGGGGCGATCGTCGCTGTCGCGTTCATGTGAGAGTCTCCCCGTCGCCTCCGCCGGTGCGCGGTGGCGACTATCGATGCTTGGACTTGTCGGATCTAAGAGCAGCGCGCGACCGCCCGAAGCCGCATCGCGACCAGCTCGCGATGGCGGTGTTCGGCGATGGCCGCCCGCCGGGAAGGGCCTTCCGGCTGAGCGGTTCGTCGGGGGCGAGCCCCCGAACGGTCGTGCGAAGCGCCTCTGCAAGCTACGTCAGCGGGGGCGCATCGGTCAACCGCTGAGCCACGGATCGTTCGCTAGCAGCGATCTTTTTCATCACCAGATCCACTTGTGAAAATCTGGACAAGTCCCAGGTGGGGGTCGAGACTTGTAGGAAACGTTACGACGTCGGCTATTTGAGCGATGGACGCCGGGCGGTGGGAGGGGTCGCTCGGCGAGTCGCGCGGCTAGGAGGGCCCCGGCAGCGGGCCGTGCTCGGCCTCGAACTCGCGCTTGACGCGCGCGAACACCTCCAGCGCCCGCTCGAGCGTGGCGGCGTCGTGGGTGGCCATCACGCTCGTGCGCAGCAGCGCGCCGCCGGGAGGCACGGCGGGGTGCAGGGCGGTGTTCACGAACACGCCGCCGTCATACAGCGCCTTCCACAGCAGGGCGGCCTTCCAATCGTCGCCCACCAGCACCGGCACCACCGGGGTGACGATCCGCGGAGCGCCGTCCTCACGCCGCACGCCGGGTGCGGCGGGGCTGACGTCCTCGGGCAGGCTCTGGGGGGAGACCACGGCGAAGCCGAGCTCGTGCAGGCCGTCTCGCAGCGCACGCGCGTTCGCGAGCACCTGCGCCAGCAGCGGTGGTCCCTCGGGAGAGCGCACGATGCGCAGCGCCGCCAGCGCCGCTCCCAGCGCCGCGGGCACGCCGGAGGCGGTGAACAGGAAGGCGCGGGAGTACAGGCGCAGGTACTCGATCACCTCCGCGGGTCCCGCCACGAAGCCGCCACAGGAGGCCAGGGACTTGGAGAAGGTGCCCATGCGCAGGTCCACCCGCTGCTCCACCCCGAGCAGCTCCGCGGTCCCCGCTCCGCGCGGCCCGAGCACGCCGGCGCCGTGGGCCTCGTCCACCATCAGGCGCGCCCCGAAGCGCTCGCACAGATCGCAGATGGCTCGCAGCGGCGCGATGTCGCCCTCCATCGAGAACACCCCGTCCACCACCACCAGCGCGCCGCCCCCGTCGCTCTGGGAGCGCTCCAGGGCTCGCTCGAGCTTGTCCAGGCGACCATGCCGGAAGGGCCGCAGCTTGGCTCGCGAGAGCAGGCAGCCGTCGAGGATCGAGGCGTGATCGCCGGAGTCGGCGATCACCGTGTCGCCGGGCGCCAGCAGCGTGCCCAGGGTGCCGACGTTGGCCTGATGGCCGGTGGTGAAGACGATCGCGTCGTCGCTGCCCATCCACTCGGCGATCTCCCGCTCGAGCTCCAGGTGCAGCGGGATCGTGCCGTTGAGGAAGCGCGAGCCGGTGAGGCCCGTGCCGTAGCGGTGCAGAGCGTCCTGGGCGCCCGCCAGCACCCGCTCGTCGCCGGTCAGCCCTAGGTAGTTGTTGGAGCCGAGCATGATCCGCGGCGCTCCCTCCATCTCCACCACCGGCATCGCCGGCGAGGTGAGCACGTGGAAGTAGGGCAGGACGTCCGCCTCCCGGGCCGCCCGCAGGATCGCTTCGCGCTCGTGGCCCCTGACCTTCGCGAACACGTCCCTGGCCGGCTCGGGAGTGTCGGCGGGCGGGGGAGAGGGAGGGATCAAGGCGTCTGTGGGAGTGGACATGTAGGGTGCCTTCGCTGTGAGTCTCGAAGTCATCCCGGTCTCCGGCAGGCGCGACCTGAAGGCCTTCGTCGACTTGCCGTTTCGCGTGCATGCTAGCCACCCGCTGTGGGTGCCGCCGCTGAAGCTCGAGCGCCGCATCTTCCTCAACCGCCGCATGAACGTGTTCTTCAAGCACGGCGAAGCCCAGTACTTCCTCGCCCGTCGCGACGGCCAGGTGGTGGGTCGGGTGAGCGCCCACGTCAACCACGCCTTCAACGCCCATCACGGCTCCCGCTGGGGCTGGTTCGGCTTCCTGGAGCTCGAGGACGACGAGGAGGTGGCCCGCGCGCTGCTCGACGCGGCCGGCGCCTGGCTGCGCGAGCGCGAGCTCGAGCGCATGGTGGGCCCCGCCGACTTCGCCATGAACGACGAGTGCGGCATCCTCGTCGAGGGCTTCGACCTGCGCCCGATGATCCACCAGCCCTGGCACCCCCCCTACTACCAGCGCCTGCTCGAGCAACTGGGGATGGCCAAGGCGATGGACCTGCTGATGTGGAAACTCGAGGTGGTGGAACGGGACAAGGTGATGCCGATCATCTGGGAGCTGGCCGAGAAGGCCCGCTCGGAGCACCACATCCGGGTGCGGCCGATGCGCCGCCGTCACCTGCGCAGGGACATGGACTTCTTCGGCGAGGTCTACAACGCCGCCTGGTCTGAGAACTGGGACTTCGTGCCCTACTCCAAGAAGGATCTCGACGCGCTGGCCCAGGAGCTGCAGCTGGCCTTCGACAAGCACTGGTTCATGGTCGCCGAGCGCGAGGACACCGGCGAGGTGGTGGGCATGGCGATCACGATTCCCGATCTCAACCAGGTGCTCGCCAAGATGAAAGGCCGGCTGCTGCCCCTGGGCTGGTGGCACTTCCTGCGCAAGGGCTCGATCATGGATCGCGTCCGCGTCGGCTGGCTGGGCGTCAAACCCGAGCACCAGCACACCGGCGTGGCGGCCCTGCTCTACGAGCACCACTTCGACGCCGCCGAAGCCCGTCCCCAGAAGGGCGGCGAGATGGGCTGGATCCTCGAGACCAACACCGCCATGAACCGCGGCATGGAGGCCATGGGCGGCCGGGTGGTCAAGCGCTATCGCATGTACGAGCAGCCGCTGTGAAGCGGTCGGGGCCGGCCTTTACACTTGCCGGCGTGAGCGTTCAGGCCGCGAGCCCCACCGGCGAGATCGTGCTCTCGCCGCCGCCCCCACCGCTCGCGCGCAGCATCGCGCCGGCCGCCCAGACGGTGGCGGTGGCCGCCGGCGGGCTGCTCGCGGGGGCCGCCATCGTGGGCCTCGCCGGGCGGCGTCGCGCGCGCGCCGGCAAGGCCCTCGGCCGGCGGGCCTCCCGCGGGCGGACGGGTCGGCGGCTCGGCGGGCGCGGCGGCGCTCAGCGGCAGGGCCTCGAGATCCTCACCACGCGCTCGCTGCTGGTCGACATCCACCTGCTGGGCTTGCCTGGCGCCGAGCGCTGAGGTGCCCGTGCCCGGCACGGTCGAGCTCCGTGTCCAGGTGCGCCCCGCTGGTCCCTTCCGGCTGCCCCGGCGGCTGGGCCTGGACCGTGTGACCCGCCGGCGCGGGTCGGTGCTGGAACGGCTCTTGCACGACGCCGACGGCCGGGCGGTGGCGGTGCGGGTGGCGCAGCTCGCCGATGGAGAGGTTCTCTTCGGCGCTCGCGCGGAGAGCCGGGCGACCGCCGAGCACGGCATCGCGCGGATGCGGTTCGCCACCGGCGTGGACGAGGACCTGCGCGAGTTCCTGCGTCGCTTCGCCGGCGATCCCCTGATCGGCCGCTCGCTCGCACGGCGTCCGTGGCTGCGGACCTCGCGCCGGCCCGAGCCCTTCGAGGCGCTCGTCTGGGCGGTGTGCGAGCAGCTGATCGAATACGAGCGCGCGGCCGAGATCCAGCGCCACCTCACCGCCCGCCTGGGCCGGCGTTGGCGGGGAGGGGAGCGGTGGGCGGCCGGCCTGCGCGACTCACCCTCGCCCGGGATCCTCGCCGGCGCGGCGCCGGCCGAGTTGGAGGCCTGCGGACTCTCGCCCGCGCGGGCGATCGTCCTGCGGGAGGCCGCCCGGGAGGTGGATCGCGGGCGCGTGGATCTCCACGACCCAGCTCCCGAGCAGGGCTGGCGGCGGCTGCGCGCGATCAGGGGCATCGGCGCCTGGACCGTCGAGATGCTCGCCCTCTGCGGCCAGGGCCGCTATGACCAGCTGCCCGCCGGCGACCTCGGCCTGCTCAAGCTCGCCGGGCGGCTGCTCAGCGGCGGCGACCCGCGGGCGTGCGCCAGCGAGACGGAGGTCCGTCAGCTGTTCGCTCCCTACGGCGAGTGGGCGGGGCTTGCGGCGGTGCACGCGGCGGGGCTCTGAGCATCGACTCGCTTCACCCGCCTCGCCTCGCCCGCCTGGCCTCTCTCGTGCGTCGCACTGCGCGTACGCGCGGCCGGCGACGCTGAATCGCCGCCAGCCGCGCGCATCGTCCGGGCCCGTTCGCGGGCCGATCGACATCGCGCCGTTACTTGACGATCTTGAACGCGCGCTCCATGCCCAGCAGCGTGTGGTCACGGCCGTCCTGGGTCTCCATGAAGCACACCTGCACGTACCACCCCGGCTTGGCGGTGATCGTCTCCTGCTGAAAGGCGCCGTGTGAGATTGGCCCGGCAAAGCCCACCGGCATTCCCGACACGAGCTTTTCGGCCTGCTTTTCCTTGCCCGCGTGCAGCGCCTTGACCAGTTCCTTGGCCGCCTTCTCGCTCTTGGTGGGCAGCGCGAAGTCCATGTGCACGAGATAGCCTTCGTTTTCAAAGCGCACCAGCTCGCCGTCGTGCAGCGTCGTGGGCCCGCGGAAGGCGAACTCGATCGAGCGCACGGTGGCTTCCGGTGCCGGCAGCGCCGCCGGCGACGGGGCCGCGCTCACCGTGAATTCGACATAGGATTTGGGCGAGCCTTCGCCTTCGCCCTTCAGCGCCAGGTACTGGCCGGGCTGGAGGATCGTCTGGGCTTCGCTCTTCTGTCCCGGGGTGACTTCGGCGTCGAACACGATCGAGCCATACTTGCTCGAGGCGTTGGGATCGCGCGAGGCCTTCGAGGCCAGGAAGGCGTTCACTTCCGCTTTCGTCACGCCGGGTTTCAAAGCGAACAGGATCGCGCTCGCTTCCTTGGTGCCGGTCGCGCTCGACACGACGTTCACGGCGCCCGACTGCGTTGTGCCGCCGACCGCCAGCGATGTCTTCGTGAGGGTCAGCGAGAGCGTCGGCAGCACCGGCGAAGCCTGCGCGGCGCCGAGCAGCGACGTGGCGCTCGCGAGCGTCAGCAGGGCGACAGTGAGGGCTGCCCGGGTGGCAAGTCTCTTCATGTCTTCTCCAGTTCGTTTGGGCCGACTTGGTGTCGGATCCGGATCGGGTGTGCCGGGGAACCCTACCGCCGGCGGCGCGATCAGCGCTCGCGAGCTCGCTGGCGTTCGACCAGCAATGCGAACGTGGGGCACGCCTGGGCGGCGCGTCGCGCGTGGTCGAGCAGGGCGGGCGGCAGCGGCCGCTCGTCGACGATCGGATATCCCCACTCGTCCAGCGCGATTCGCTCCGGCAGCAGCTCGGCGCACATGCCGTGGGCCTCGCAGGCGATCGGGTTCACCCGCAGTCGCTCGCTCATCGCCGCGCGGTCCTCGTCGGCGCGCTCGCGCCGGCGCGCTCGGGGGCGTGCGGCGGCAGCGGCAGCTCGCCCGGTCGGCGGCAGCCCGCGCAGGGCCCGCGGTGGGCGTGTTCGGCGATCTCCGTGGGGAACGCCTCCAGGGCGCTGGCCACGAACCGCGCCGTCCCGTCCGGGTGTGCGCAGGCGCCCCGCCGGCGCACCAGCTCGGCGAGCCTCGCGATCCGCGCCATCGGATTGCCCTGCGTCATCCCGGCGGCCAGCTCTTCGAAGCTTCTGGCGATCGCGTCCAGCCCGTGCACGCAGGGGCCGCACTGGCGCGCGCTCTGCAGCGCCAGCCAGCGTGCCACACGGGTCGTTTCGGCCACCGGACAGGCATCCTGGGAGAGCAGCGCCACCACTCCCGCCCCGAAGCTCGCCTGAAGGGGCGCCAGGTGTTCGTCCGAGAGCCCCACCCCACGCAGCAGCTCGCCGGCGATCCAGCTGCCGCCGTAGCCGCCCAGCAGAGCCGCCCGCGGTGTGGCTGTGGTGCCGCCGGCCGCCTCGATCAGCGAGGCGAGGGAGGCTCCGTACTCGATCTCGTACACGCCCGCATGGCGCACGGGCCCCGACAGGGTCACGAGCGCCGAGCCGGGCTGGGAGGCGGTGCCCAGTTGCCTGAACCAGCCGGCTCCGTGACGGGCGATGAGGGCGATGTGGGCGAAGGTCTCCACGTTGCTCACCAGCGTGGGTCGCCGCCGCACACCCTGTTCGAAGGCCATCGGCGGCGTGAAGGTGGGCAGGCCGGGGCCGCCGTTGAGGTGGTTCACGAGCGCGGACTCCTGACCTGTCACGTAGCCGCTGGGCGCCGTGCTGAGTTGCACGCGCCCCACATCGCCCGCCAGCCCGCGGCGTTCCCCGATCGCCTCCGCCACGCGGTCGAGGCTTGCGGGTGCGGACTCGCAGGCGCACACGATCAGCTCGCCCGCCCCGAGGGCTCCGGCGGCGAGCTGGGCGCCGTCGAGCACGAGGTGGGGGAGCGTCTGCAGGAGCGTCCGGTCCTTGATGCTCGCGGGCTCGCCCTCGGCGCCGTTGACGACAACCACCGGCTTGCCACGCGAGCTGGCCGCCGCTCGCAGCTTGCGCGCGGTGGGAAAGCCCGCGCCGCCGTGTCCCCGCAGGCCGGCGTCCTCGAGCGCTCCCAGCAGCGCCGGCTCCTCGCGACGGCGTCGCCGCCGTTGCGCCGGCAGCTCCCCGTGGACGGCGAGGTGCTCGTCGAGGCTCATCGCGCCGTGCGCCGGGATCCCCGCCAGCAACCGCGGCAGCTCGGCTCGCGGCCGCGGGTACCGCGCGTCATCCGCGGCAGAGGGAGCGTCGATCAAGACGGTCTTCTCGCTCATCCCCGGCCCTCTGGGCTCACGGTTCGCTCTCGCCTTCCCGCGTGCTCGACCGGGTGCTCGACTGCGTGCTCGCCCGCCCAGCGGTCTTCGCGCTCGAGCTCGAGTGGCCCAGCAGCGAGGACGGCGTGCCCGACCGCCGCGCCCATTCCGAGCCGAGCGGACCGCTCGGCAGCCACACCAGCAGGAACAGCGCGAAGGCTCCGGTCCCCGCCAGCGCCGCCACCCGTCGCCGCGTATCGGTCTGCCAGCCGGAGAGCACCCGTGCGAGCACCGCCACGGCCACCACCGCGATACAGGCCACGCTCAGTGCGAGCATCCATGCGCTTTTCACGTCGCTGCCGGTGCCGAGCCCGTGCAGGAGAGCGATCGGCCAGCTCGCGTAGGTGAGCCAGTGCACCGCCCGCCAGCCGGCGTAGCCGATTCGCTGGCGCAACATGCTGGTGATTGCCACCGCCACCAGCAGATCGAAGGACAGCGCGCCGAGCCCAAGCCAGAGCGGCCGGTAGCTGCCAGCGAAGGGCACCACCGCGTCCAGCAGCGAGATCGACGCGAAGCTGTCGAGCACGGCGGTGACGATGTGAAGCGCGAGGAACGCCATTGCCAGCAGGGACACGTTGCGGTGCAGGCCGTCGATCAGGAAGCGCGGCCAGCGCTCGCTGCTGAATCGCTTCACGTCGAGCACCCCCAGCGCCACCGCTCCTGTCAGCAGCAGCAGCGCCATGGCGCCGCTCGAGCGGGTCAGGTACCAGTAGGCGCTCGGCCCGCCGCTGGCCAGCAGGCCGTTCACGTCGCCAGCTCCGCCGGCCGCGGGCTCTCGTCGCGCTGGGCCGGCCAGTCGCCGAGATGCAGCACCTGCCCGTCCCAGCCCACGAGCCGCGCGGGCAGGCCGAGGCCGGTGAGCCAGTCGGGTGCGCGATCACCGCGCACGAGCGCCGCGGTGGTGGCGATGTTGGCGTCCGCGCAACTGCCCGCCGCCACGCTGACGGTCCGCCAGCTGCCCTGGGCGGGTGCGCCGGTGGCGGGATCGAGGATGTGGTGCATGGCCCGGCCGCGATCGTGCCAGCGGCGCACGGTGGTGGTCGATGTCGCGAGTCCGCCGGAGCGGATCGTCACCGTCTGGCCCTCCGCGGTGGGCGCGGCGCGATGGTCGTCGGTCACTCGCACCGGCCAGCCCCGCGCCGGCGCCGGCCCCGCAAGGGCGATGTCGCCGCCGATCGACACCAGCGCTCCGCATGCGCCGCTGTCTGCCGCCACCCGCACAGCTCGGTCGGCGGCCCAGGCTTTGGCGCTGGCGCCGAGGTCCAGAGCGATGCCCACCGGGAGCCGCACGGAGGGGCCCTCGGGATCGAAGTGGATCGTCCGCCAGCCGCCCTCGAAGCGTGCGCTCACCGCCGGTGGTGGCGTTCCCGCTGTCTCGTCTGTCTCATCCGTCTCATTTCGGGGTGCCCGCGCGCGTACGCGCGCGCGGGCGCGGGCAGCCGTTTGGGGAACCTCCCGCGCGGCCTCCGCCGTCTCGCTCGCCCCCATCAGGCTCCAGTCGCGGTCGTAGCCGGCGAGCACGAGGGCGCGGCCCACCGTGGGGTCCACGTCGCCGCCGGTCAGCGCCGCCGCCCGCAGGGCCAGCGAGAGAGCCTCGGCGAACAGGGGACCGATCCGCATGGCCCGTCCGCCGCTGGCGTTCAGGCGGGAGAGCTCGGAGTCGGGCCGGAAGCGGCTGCAGGCGCTGTCGATGGCGACGAGCTCCCGCGCTACCGCCGGGCGCGCGCGCTCGAGCGCCCGGCCGTCGGTCAGGCGCAGCACGACCCGCGTGCCGAGTGCCTCCCAGCTCGCCTGTGCGGGAGCGGGATGGGTCGTCACTCAGGACCCTCCCGAGACCACGGGTGATTCCTGGGTGGGGGTGGAGGATTTTCCGCTCGAGCCGGATTCGGACGCTGAGCCCGATTCCGATTCCGAAGCGGAGCCCGATTCCGTAGCGGAGGAGCCTGCGCTCGAGTTCGATTCCCCCGATGGCTCGGAGGGGGTCGACTCTTCGCTCGAGCGGGGGGCTTCGGCGGGGCTCGCCAGGGGGGCGGAGGAGGTTTCCGATGGGCTTCGGGAAGAGCCGCTGGAGGAGGCTCCCGACGAGGCTTTGGCGGCGTGGCTGGTGGAGGAGCGGGAGCTCGTGGCGGTGGCGCCGGTGTTGTGGGCGCTCTTGCCGGGGAAGGCCGCGGCGGCGACCTCCGCGAAGATGGCCGTCAGGGCCACGCTGCCGGCGATCAGCCAGCGGTTGAGGACTCGCAGGCGTCGCAGGGCGGCATCTCGGGTGTGAACCATGCGAGTCAGTGTGTGATGGAGAGCTAAGGTTTCGATAACCGCTTCATGAGAAACCTCATTGAATCTCCAGCGGGATATGTGGGAGCTCGGAGGCGGCCTATCCTCAGGGGATGGCCAGCGTGCTGCTCGTCGAGGACGAGCCTGGAATCGTGGACTTCGTGCGGCGGGGCTTCGAGGGGGAGGGCTTCTCGGTGGAGAGCGCGGGAGACGGCCTGGAGGGTGAACGGATGGCGCTGGCGGGGAGCTTCGACGCGGTGGTGCTGGACCTCATGCTCCCCGGCCGGGATGGCCTGGAGGTGCTCGCGTCGCTGCGGCGAGCCAGGCCGGCGCTGCCCGTGATCGTGCTCACGGCGCGGGGGGAGCTCGAGGAGCGGGTGGCGGGGCTGGACGCGGGGGCGGTGGACTATCTCGTCAAGCCCTTCTCCCTGCTGGAGCTGCTCGCGCGCGTGCGGGCGCAGCTGCGGGCCCACGAGGGCTCGCGGGTGACGAGCCTGCGGGGCGCGGGCATCGAGGCGGACCTGCTGACGCGAAGGGTGCGGCGGGGCGAGCACACGGTGCAGCTCTCGAGCACGGAGTTCGAGCTGCTCGCCTATCTGCTGCGGCACTGCGGCCAGGTGCTCTCGCGTGAGCAGATCCTCAGCGCGGTGTGGGGCTACCAGCACGATCCGGCGACCAACGTGGTGGATGTGTACATCGGCTACCTGCGCCGCAAGCTCGGCCGGCGGGACGACCCGGCGCCGATCTTCACGGTGCGCGCCGTGGGCTACCGGCTCGGCGGCGCCTCCTGAGGGGCGATGCGCCGGCTGCTCGCGCCGCTCGTGCCCGCCAGCCTGCGCTGGCGCCTGGCGGCGTGGGTGGCGGCGGTCATGCTGGTGTGCCTGGCGGTGGTGTTCGTGGCGGTGTACCGGGGCACGGGCGCGGAACTGCACCGTCAGATCGACCGAGAGCTGAGCGGGGACGCCGCCGAGCTCGCCCACAACCTCGCGGTCTCCGGCGCCCGCTCGCCCGCGGGCGTGGCGGGGGCGGCGAGGCGCTACGTGCGCAACCAGCCTTTTCGTGCGAGCTCCACGCTGCTGTTCGCGATCGTGCCGGGCGCTCCCACGAGCACCAACCGGTCCGAGCTGTTCGGGGACGCAAAGCCCGACAACGGCGAGACTGTCGCGGAGCAGGACGAAGAGAACCGGCTCGCGGCGCATCTGCTCACGGTGCCCGACGGGTACGCCACGCTCGCGCTGCCGGACGTGGGCAACCTGCGGCTGCTCAAGCGCTCGCTGGCGCTGGCTGGCGGGCTGCGGGTGACGATCGGGGTGGGGGAGCCGCTGGCGAGCGTGTCATCGGCCCAGCGGGGGGTGGCACGCGCGTTCGTGCTGCCGGCGATCCTCGCCCTGCTGGGGGCGCTGATGGGGGCCTATCTGATCGGCACGCGGGTATCCCGCCCGCTGCGGCGCATGGCGGCGGTGGCCGCGCGGGTGGACGCCGGCGAGCTGGCGCCGCGGCTGGATGATGCGGGCGGGCAGAGCGAGGAGGTGAGGACCCTCACGGAGGCCTTCAACCACATGCTCGACCGCCTCACGGAGGCCTTCGCGGGCCAGCGGGCGTTCGTGGCGGACGCCTCGCACGAGCTGCGCACGCCGCTCACGGTGATCCGCGGCCAGCTGGAAGTGCTCGCCGCCCAGGAGCATCCCTCGGGCCAGGAAATCCGTCGCGTGGAGGGTTTGCTGCAGGCGGAGCTCGCCCGCATCACGAGGCTCGTGGATGACCTGCTGCTGCTGGCGAAGGCGGAGCAGACGCAGTTCCTGCGCCTTCAGGGGTTCTCCCTGGGGAGCTTCGTGGAGGAGCTGTGGAACGGCGCGAGCCTGCTGGCCGCGCGGCGCTTCGAGCTCGGCAGGGTGCCCGAGGGGACGCTGCGGGCGGACCCGGACCGGCTCGCGCAGGCGCTGCGGAACCTGATCGCCAACGCGATTGCCCACACGGCCCCCGATGAGGGGCTCGTGCGGATGTCCGTGGAGGCGCTGCCGGGCGGCCGTCTGCGCTTTACCGTGGAGGACGACGGTCCCGGCATCCCGGCGGGCCAGCGAGAGCGGATCTTCGATCGCTTTCACCGCACCGATACGGCGCGCGATCGGGCCTCGGGGGGCACTGGACTGGGGCTGGCGATCGTGCGGGCGATCGTGGACGCCCACGGTGGCCGGGTGCGGGCGGACCGTGCTCCGGAGGGAGGTGCGCGCATGGAGCTGGAGCTGCCCCGCTTCACCGCCGCTGCCCGCCGTCCGGGCTCCGCGGGCACACCTCAGGATGGGCTCTCGGAGCCTTCGCGGGCGATCGGCGGCTGATGCGAACCGGGTGCCCGGTGGGGCATCCGGTTCGCACACTGGCGTTACGCGAGCGCGAGCCCGGTATCGCCGCCGCGGTCCATATGAGCGCCTATTGACGCTGTGTCCTGTGGGGATGAGGGCGCGGCGACGATGGTGTCGCGCCGCTCTCAATGATGCTACCGGCGGTGGGCTTTCTCAAGGAGAGAGAGCCAAAATACGAATCCTTCGACAAATGGGTGAACGTCGAGGATGAAGATTCGGGTGGTAGTTTGCGGGTAACCACGGACGGCGCGACGCGTTCGAGGTTCTCGAATGTCGGATTCCGCCCAGTTACCCGACACCCGCCCCGGGGGCGGGCGCGGCGCGCCTTCGTGGGTGGCACAACGGGCTGCGGCTCACGGCACGAGCACGGCGGCGCCCTCGAAGCGGCCGGCGCGGAGGTCCGCGAGGGCCTCGTTGGCGGCGGCGAGAGGGTAGGTGGTGACGCTCGTTCTCACCGGCACCTCGGGGGCGAGGGCAAGGAACTCGGTGGCGTCGGCACGGGTGAGGTTGGCGACGGAGCGCACCACGCGCTCGCGCCAGAGATCCTCATAGGGGAAGCTGGGGATGTCGCTCATGTGGATGCCGCCGCACACCACGGTGCCGCCGGGAGCCACCGCGCGCAGGGCGGCCGGCACGAGAGAGCCGTCGGGGGCGAAGACGATCGCGGCGTGGAGCGCCCGCGGTGGCAGCCGATCGGAGTCTCCAGCCCACACCGCGCCGAGCTCGCGGGCGAAGGCCTGGGAGGGCTCGTCTCCGGGGCGGGTGAAGGCGTACACCTCACGGCCCTGGTGGCGGGCCACCTGGGCGAGGATGTGGGCGGCGGCGCCGAAGCCGTAGAGGCCGAGGCGGGTGGCCTCGCCGCACATGCGCAGCGCGCGGTAGCCGATCAGGCCGGCGCACAGCAGGGGGGCGGCCTGCTCGTCGGGGTAGCCGCCGGGGATGGGAAAGCAGAAGCGCTCGTCGGCGACGGCGTACTCGGCCATCCCGCCGTCGATGTCCCGGCCGGTGAAGCGGGCGCGGGGGCAGAGGTTCTCGTGGCCGGAGCGGCAGTACTCGCATTCGCCGCAGGTCCAGCCGAGCCAGGGCACTCCCACACGGCGCCCCACGCGCGCGCGCACACACGCGCGCGGGGCGTCCATTTCGAATGGTTTCTCCACGCCCCCCACGCCCCCCAAGCCCCCCATGCCCGCCGCGGCCGGGTCCGCTGCCGGCGAGCGGCCCACCACGGTGGCCACGATCTGATGGCCGAGGATGCGGGGCGGGCGTGCGACGGTGACCTCGCCGTCGAGGAGGTGCAGGTCGGTGCGGCACACGCCGCAGGCGTGGACGCGCAGCAGAAGCTGGCCGGGAGCGGGCCTCGGCACGGGGACACGAGCGGCGCGGAGGGGGCGGTGGACGGCCTCGAAGAGCATGGCGTTCATGTCCTGGGTGTGCTCATTGGTGCCATCTGCGATGTCGTCCTGCGCGGGTTGCGCCATATTTGTGGCAGTGAACCACACGGCGGGAGCGGGTTCGGGAGGGCCCCTGTACTTCAGCGATCCAGCCTGCCTGGAGCACGATCCGCGGGCGTACATGCCGGGCCATCCGGACACGCCGGAGCGGCTGGTGGCGATCGAAGGGGAGCTGCAGGCGCGAGACTGGCTTGGCTGGGAGCGGCGAGGCGCGGCGGCGGCGGGGGAGGAGGAGCTCGAGCTGGTTCACAGCGCGGAGCACGTGCGGGGAATCGCGGAGCTGTGCGCTAGCGGGGGTGGGGCGATCGATGCGGACACCTACGTGGGGGAGGCGTCCTTCGGGGCGGCGGTGCACGCGGTGGGGTGCGTGTGTGAGATGACCAGGGCGCTCGTCGGGGGGCAGGCGAGTGTGGCCTTCAGCGGGGTGCGGCCGTCGGGCCATCATGCGGAGCCGGAGCGGGCGATGGGGTTCTGCCTGTTCGACAACGTGGCGATCGGGGCGGAGCTGGCGATCCGGGAGCTGGGGCTGGAGCGGGTGCTGGTGCTGGACTGGGACGTGCACCACGGGAACGGGACGGCGGAGGCCTTCCGGTACCGGTCGGATGTGCTGTTCGCGAGCATCCATCAGGGGGGCCTGTATCCGGGCACGGGGCCGCTGGGGGACTCGGGGTCGGGGGCGGGCGAGGGGTACACGATCAACCTGCCGGTGCCGGCGGGCTCGGAAGAGGAGCTGTGGCTGTCGCTGCTCGAGCACGTGATCCTGCCGGCGGCGGGGGCGTTCGAGCCGCAGCTGGTGCTGATCTCGGCGGGCTTCGACGGCCACCTGAGGGACCCGCTGGCGAGCTGCAGGCTGGCGAGCGAGTCCTTCGCGCGGATGGCGTGTCACGTGCGGGACTTCGCGGCGGAGCGGCGGATCCCGCTGGGAGGGGTGCTGGAGGGGGGTTACGAACCGGCGGCGCTGGCGGAGTCGCTGGCGCTGACGCTGGCGGCGCTGGGGGGCGAGGGAGAGGCCGTGTCCGCGGCGCCGGAGCCGCTGCTCACCTCACGGGCGGCGGCGCACGTGGGCCACTACTGGCCGCTGTAGCGCTCAGCCGAAGAAGAGCTCGGCGGTCTCGTAGAGCTTGGGATCCAGGAGCTTGGGCTCGCGGAGGGCTTCCTCGAGCTGGACCTCGACGATGTGGGTGGCGTGGAGGGAGACCATGGTGCCGAAGCGGCCGGCGAGGACGGCGTCGGTGGCGGCCACGCCGAAGCGGGTGGCGAGGACGCGGTCATAGGCCACGGGGGTGCCGCCGCGCTGGACGTGGCCGAGGATGGTGACGCGGGTCTCATAGCCGGTGCGGCGTTCTATCTCGCGCTCGAGGGTGACGCCGATGCCGCCGAGGCGGACGTGGCCGAAGGCGTCGGTGGCGGCGGTGGCGCGACTCTGGACGGTGGCCTCCCGGATGGTGGCCTCCCGGGGGGTGGCGCCCTCGGCGACCACCACGATGGAGAAGCTGCGGCCGCGTTCGTGGCGGCGGCGCAGGTGGGCGCAGACTTGGTCGACGTCGAAGGGACGCTCGGGCACGAGGATGGAGTCGGCGCCGCCGGCGATGCCGGCGTAGGTGGCGATCCAGCCGGTGCCCCGACCCATGACCTCAAGGACGATGACGCGGTTGTGGGACTCGGCGGTGGTGTGGAGACGGTCGATGGCGTCGGTGACGATCTGGACGGCGGTGTGAAAGCCGAAGGTGACGTCGGTGCCGGCGAGGTCGTTGTCGATGGTCTTGGGCACTCCCACCACGGGGATGCCGGCCTGGTGCAGGCGCAGTGCCACCCCGAGGGTGTCCTCGCCGCCGATGGGGATCAGAGCGTCGATCTCACGGCGGGCGAGCGTCTGGCGGATGCGGTCCATGCCGTTCTGGCCCTCGGCGAAAGGGTTCGTGCGGGAGGTGCCGAGGATGGTGCCGCCACGGGGGAGGATGCCCTTGGTGGTCTGGAGGGTGAGCTCGAAGGCGTCGTCCTCCAGCACGCCCGCCCAGCCGTAGCGGAAGCCCACGAAGGTGTGCTCCGAGCGCTCGCCGGCGATCGCGGAGCCGGCGGGGAGAGGGCCGGCGGGGAGAGTGGCGTCAGCCAGGCCGCGGCGGACGGCGGCGCGGATGACGGCGTTCAGGCCGGGACAGTCGCCGCCGCCGGTTAGCAGTCCGATGCGGGCCACGGATCAGGCGTTGATGAGGCCGCGGCGGAGGGCATAGCCGACGAGCTCCGCGCGGGAGGAGAGGCTGAGCTTCTGCTGGATGTGTGCACGGTGGGTCTCCACGGTGCGGACCGAGAGGTAGAGCTGCTCGGCGATCTCGGCGTTGGTGTGGCCGAGGGCGATCAGGCGGAGCACTTCGAGCTCCCGCTCGGAGAGGTCGTCGGGGGGCCCGGGTGGAGGCTCGGAGGCCATGCGGGCGCCGAGGCGGGGGTTCAAATAGCTTTCCCCGGCGGCGGCCCGGCGGACGGCCTCCACGAGCTCGTCGTCGGCGGCCTCCTTGAGCACGTAGCCGATGGCGCCGGCACCGAGGGCGTGGCGGGCGAAGGCGGGCTCCTGCTGCATGGTGAGGACCACGATCTGGGTGGCGGGGGACTCCTTGCGGATGTCGGGAATGGCCTCGAGGCTGGAGCCGCCGGGCATGTTCAGGTCGAGGATGAGCACGTCGGGGTTGTGCCCGCGGACGTAGCGGCGGGCGCTTTCGAGATCGCCGGCCTCGGCCACCACCTCGAAGCCGCTCTCGGCGTCGAGCAGCAGACGGAGCCCGCTGCGAACCACGGCATGATCGTCGGCGAGGACGATCCTGATGGTCTCGCCGGAGGCGTCCTCGGAAGCCGCTCCTCCGGCGGCCTCTGTCTCGGGAACGCTCATTTGAGGGTGAAGTTACCGCCTCAGCCGGCAGATTACCTGCGGGAAATTACGCACATCCGCGGGGTTCGGTACGGATTTGAAGGCCCCAATGGCCGCTTACGGACCTCGGCGGCGGACAGCGGCAGCCGGCGGCGTTCCCCACTGGGGCTTCCGTCAGGTGGCGGACGCGGAGCCGGCGCCGGCGTCCGTGTCGGCGCCGTCGCCCACACCCCCCGGGCGGTCGTTCCCGTCGTCGCCCTCGTCGCCCTCGGCGGCGGCGCGGGGGAGGACGAGCAGGGAGCAGCGGGCGTGACGCTGGAGGTAGTCGGAGGTGCTGCCCACGATGAGGCGCTTCATGGGGCCGTAGCCGCGGGAGCCCACCACCAGCAGCTGGACTTCGTCGCCAAAGGCGGCGAGCTCCTCGCCGGAGATGCCGTACACGGCGCGTCCCTCCACGCCCTCGAGCTTGGCGAGCCGGTCGTCGGCTTCGGAGATCATCATCTCGATGCTTTCCCCCAGGGCGGGGGCGCCGAAGCCGGTGAAGGCGTAGTTGGGGATGTTCACCACCTCGAGCACCCGCACCAGGGAGCGGTTGCCGGCGGCCAGCTCGCGGGCCTTGGCGAGGGCGATGTCGCTCTCGGGGGAGCCGTCGTAGCCGACGCCCACGGTGGCGATCGGGTGGGGGTGCTCGGCATAGCCCCGGGTGGCCACCGCCACCGCGCAGGGAGCCCCGTTGAGGGCTCCCCGGGTGTCGTCTCCGAGCAGCACCCTGCCCACGGGGCCACGGCTGCAGGAGCCCACCACGAGCAAATCCGCGGAGGTTTCCTCGGCGAGGTCGTGCAGTCCCCGGCCGGGGGAGCCGGAGGCGTAGCTGACGAGCTCCGCCTCCACCTCCGCCCGCGAGCGCTCCGCCTCGAGCAGCTCGTGGGAGGCGGTGCGCTCCTTGGTGAGCATCTCCGGCTCCGTGGCGTTCACCGGCCGGCTGGCGCCGGGATGGACGTTGGCGAGGGTCAGCTTGCCGGCCGACCCGATCAGCCTGGAGGCCAGGGCGATGGCATCCCGGCCGTTGGGACGACCGTCCACGCCCACGATCACATTCTCGAACATCTTGCGTCCAAGCATATGCGTTCACGACCTCAGCTCCAGTCGAGATCAGTCCAGATAGGTCTGGCGGACGGCCTCGATCTCGGGAAGGGCCTGCATGAAGTGGTGGAGCATCTCGGGGTCGAAGTGGGACTCGCCTTCCTCCTGCATGGTCTCCAGAGCGGATTTGAGGGGGAAGGCGGAGCGGTAGATGCGGTCGGAGGTGAGGGCGTCGAAGACGTCGGCGACGGCGGCGATGCGGCCCTCGGGGGGGATGTCCTTGGCGGCGAGGCCCCGGGGGTAGCCACTGCCGTCCCAGCGCTCGTGGTGGGTGCGGGCGATGACTGCGCCCATCTGGACTACCTCGGAGCTGGAGCCGGCGAGCATGCGATAGCCGGTCTCGGCGTGGCTCTGGATGATGGCGAACTCCTCGGGGGTGAGCTTGCCGTGCTTGAGCAGGATGGAGTCCGGGAGAGCCACCTTGCCCACGTCGTGGAGCTGGCTGGCGAGGCGGACGAGCTCGCAGTGCTGCTCGGGGAAGCCGATCTTGCGGGCGAGGATCTCGCAGTAGCTGCTCATGCGCTGGAGGTGATGGCCGGTCTCCTCGTCGCGGAACTCCACCAGGCGGGCGAGCCGGAAGATGGTTTCGGCCTGGGAGACCCATACCTTGGACTCCGAGAGCTGGAGATCCTGGAGGGCGTCCTCGAGGCGGTGGCTGCGGTCCTCCACGGTGGCCTGCAAGCGCTGGGTGAGGCGGCGGCTCTCCAGCTCGCGGCGGCGGCGATGGAGGGCGTTGGC
>DATJMB010000166.1:0-6566 GCA_035508995.1 Solirubrobacteraceae bacterium
GAGCGTCTCCCTGAGCACCGGCTCCAGGGAGGGGTGCTCGTAGGGGATCTCGTAGGCGGGGTCTTCCCGCAACCGCCGGCGGCGTTCGATGTAGGGGTTGACGGCGCCTCCCTGGATCGGGCCCGGGCGCACGATCGCCACCTGGATCGTGAGGTCCCGCAGGCTCTCGGGGCGGGTGCGCCGCAGGGACTGCATCTGGGCGCGGCTCTCGATCTGGAAGACCCCCACCGTGTCCGCCTCCCGGATGGCCCCATAGGTGGCGGAGTCGTCGAAGGGGATCCGCGAGAGGTCGATCCGCCGGCCCCGCGTGCGCTCGATCTCCACCACGCAGCGCTCCACCGCCGAGAGCATCCCCAGGCCGAGCAGGTCCATCTTCAGAAAGCCGGCGTCCGCGCAGGAGTCCTTGTCCCACTGCACCATCTGCCGGCCCTCCATCGCCGCGGGCACCACCGGCACGCAGTCCACCAGCGGCCGGGTGGCCACGATCATCCCGCCCGAGTGCTGTGAGAGATGGCGGGGCAGTCCCCGCGCCTGCGCCACCAGCCGCTGCAGCCAACGCCAGCGCTGGGAGATTCGCTCCGGCGACCGTCCCTCCCCCCCGCCGGCTCCCTCGCGGAAGGCCCAGGAGAGATCCAGCTCCGTGCCCGGCCGGGCGGGCCCGTGACGCTCCGCCCCCCGCGCGGCCCGCTCGAGCTCCCCGGGGGGCAGGCCCAGCACCTTGCCCAGCTCCCTGATCGCGCCCCGCTCGCGGAAGGTGGGGAAGGCCGCCACCAGCGCCGCCCGCTCGCGCCCGTAGCGCTCGTGCACGCGGGGGATCAGCCGCTCGCGGATCTCCCGGGGGAAGTCGAGGTCGATGTCCGGCAGCCCCCGCAGGTCCTCGTGCAGGAACCGTCCCAGCGCGAGCTCTCCAACGACAGGGTCGATGTGGGAGAGGCCCGTGAGGTAGCAGACGATGGAGGACACCGAGGACCCCCTCCCCCGGCCGGGCGCCAGCAGCGCCCGCACTCCCTCCCGGCCCCGCACCTCGCAGGCGACCTCCCGGGCGAGCTCCAGCATGTCGTGGTGCAGCAGGAAGAAGCCCGCCAGGCCGAGCCGCTCGATCACCCGCAGCTCCTGTTCCAGCCGCGCCTTCGCCTCGGCGTACACACCGCCCGCCACGCCTCCCGCGCGCCCCGAGCGCCCTCCGTCACGCTTCCCATGGCGCCCCTCGCCGCCAGCCTCGCTCGGCCCGTAGCGCTCCTGCAGGCGCGCCTGACACAGCTCCGCCAGGCGCCTGCCGGCACCCTCCTCCTCGGCGCCGGGATAGCGGTAGCCGAGGTCTTTGGTCAGGTCGAAGGACAGCTCCTCGGCCAGCGCCAGCGTCTCCCGGACGGCCTCCGGGTGATCGTGGAAGCGATGGCTCATCGCCCGCGGCGAGGCGAGCACGTGGCTGAAGTTCCCCCGCCGCAGGGGCTCGGAGGCGTCGAGGGTGCTGTGGTGGGACAGCGCCACGAACGCGTCCTGCAGCTCTGCCCTGGAGCGCGCGTGGGCGTGCACGTTCCCGGTGGCCACACACGCCACCCCCAGCCTCCTGGCGAGCGCCGCGAGCATGCGGTTGCGAGCCCGGTCGTGACGGGCGTAGGGGCGCTGGAGCTCAACCCGCAGCCGCTCGTGGCCGAACGCCTCGAGCAGCCGCCGCCCGGCGGCTTCGTCCCGGACCCCCTCGCCCACGGCCGAGCGTGTGGCGCAGCCGGTCAGGCACACCAGCCCCTTCGCGTGCTCCAGCACCGCCTGGAGCTCCACCGCCGGCTTCCCCCGCTCGCGGCCCGAGCCCTCGCGGGTGTGAGCGTGGGCGAGGGTCAGCAGCCGGCAGAGGTTCCCCCAGCCCTCCGCGTCACGCACCAGCAGGGTGATGTGACGCCCTCCCACGAGGTCCATCTCGGCGCCGTGGATCGCCTTCAGCCCCCACTCCCCCGCCGCCTGCGCCAGCTCCATGGAGCCCGACACCGAGTTGTGGTCGGTGAGCGCCAGCGCCTCGTAGCCGAGCTCCCCCGCCCGCCGGGCCAGCTCGTGGGGCAGGGAGACACCGTCCAGGAACGAGTACGCCGAGTGGCAGTGAAGCTCCGCGTAGGGTGCCGTGCCGGGGCTCATGCGCCCAGCTCATGCGCCCTGCGTGAACCAGCCGCCGGCGAGCAGGTCCCGGAAGACCACCACGTTGCGCCCCCTCACCCCCACCAGCTCCCAATAGCGCCGTCGCAGCGGCTGCTCGCTCCACCAGCGGTCTTCCACCAGCCAGGACTCCCGCAGGAGCTCCACCGCTTCGCCGTTCACCCGCGCCGGAGCCCCATCCCGCAGACGCACTCGCGCCGGCCGCGGCAGGTGCAGCCCGCGAGCCCGCCCCCGAGTCTCCACCCGTCCCCGCGTAATGGCTCTTCCCCGCGCCACCACCGTCACTCCGACACCGGCGCCAGCACCACTCGCCGCTCGGGCACCCGCGAGTCGGGATCCACGCTCACGGCTCGCAGCACCGCCTCCTGGCCGGCCAGCGCCCGCATCTGGGCCAGCGCCCCCCGCAGGCGTGCGGAGCGGGCCACCTCCGCGTGCGCCCACACGCCGGCGCGGGCAGAGCGATGGGCTTGATCCACGACGAGGACCCCCTGGTCGTGGCCGGGCGGGCCGAAGCTCTCCACCCCCAGCCCCAGCTCGCTCGCCGGGGCCGGGAGCATGAGCAGGCGCACCGACAGGGCCAGCCAGACCCGCTCGGGGTCACAGAGCGCCTGACGGAACACCACCCGCTCCCGCCAGCCTCCGCCCGAGACCAGCCGCGCGGAGAGGGTGACCGCCCGCAGCGTCCTTCCCCGGCGCTCGGATCGGGCGAGCAGCCGTTTCACGAGCACGCTCAGCACCCGCTTCAGCGCCTCCCCCGAGCTCGCCTCGCCGACGGCCATCGACTCCTCCATGCGCTCCCGCGCCCGGCGGGCGCACACCGGCGCGTCCTCCCCGCCGGCCAGCCCGTGGGCCAGCGCTCCCGCCCTCCCGAAGCGATCGGTCAGCGCCGGCCGGCCCAGCGCCGCCAGCTCCCCGAGCGTGCGCACCCCCAGTCGCGAGAGGGGAGCCACGAGCGCGGCTGTGTCCTCGCGGAAGCCCAGCAGGCCGACCGGCTGACCGGCCAGCCAGCGGACCGCCTCCCTGCCCTCCAGCGTGAGCGCCCGGCGAGAGCGCACCGCCAGGGCGCCCGCCAGAGCGCAGAAGCGCGTCGGTCCCACCCCCATCCGCGGGGAGCGGCCCCCGAGCGCCGCCCGCACCGCCCCCTGGGCGGCGGCGAGCGTGGCCGCCTCCGAGCCGTACATCCCCCGCAGGCCACCCAGATCGAAGTAGGCGAGTCCCGGCCGAGCGGGCTCCACGGCCGCGCCGATCGCCTCCAGCCCCTCCAGCACCCCCTCCCAGACATCCGCCGCCGCCACCGGATCGGGAGCCAGGAGCACCAGCTCCGGACACCGCGCCAGCGCCTCCCCCAGCACCATCCCCCGGACCACCCCGAAGCCTTCCGCCGCCCCCGACACCTCCCCCACCCGTTGCTCCCCGCCGGCCCGCGGCGCCAGCGCCAGCGCCCGTCCCAGCTGTGAGCCGCCGCCCGCACGCCCGCCGCCCGCACCGCCCTGGCCGTCCTCCGCCCCCTCGCCGCCGGCGGCTATGTGGAGCTCGAAACGGGGGATGTGGACGCAGGCCACCATGCGAACGTATGTTCGCACAGCCTCATACGCACGTCAACGGCCCCGGCCCCGATCAATCCATCCGCAACGGACCCTCGGCGGAGCCGCTGAGGAACTGGCGCACGAAGGGGTTCTCGGAGGAGAACATCCGCTCGGCGTCTCCCGCCTCCACGATCCGCCCCCGCCACAGGAGCGCGATGTACTCGCCGATCTGGCGGGCGGAGGCGATGTTGTGGGTGACCACGATGTAGGTGCCCCCGTAGATCTTGTGCATCTCCTGGATCAGGTCGCACAGCAGGGCGGTGCGCACCGGGTCCAGACCCGAGTCGGGCTCGTCGAAGATCACGATGTCCGGCTCCATCACGAGCGCCCGCGCGAAACCCGCCCGCTTGCGCATGCCGCCGGAGAGCTGGGAGGGCATGTAGTCGATCGCCTCCATGAGGCCCACGTCGGAGAGCCGCTGTTTGACCACCTTGGAGATCTGCGCCTCGGACATGTCCGTGTGCTGGCGCAGGGGGAAGGCGATGTTGTCGAACACCGACATCGACCCGAACAGGGCGCCGTCCTGGAAGAGCACGCCGATCTTGCGCCGCAGCTCCAGCAGCTTGGGCAGCGTGAGGTTGGGCACCGACTGGCCTTTGACCACGATGTCCCCGGAGTCGGGGAACATCAGGCCGATGATGTGCTTGATGAGCACGCTCTTGCCCGTCCCCGAGGGGCCCAGCACCACCGTGATGGTCTCGTCCGGGATGCTCACGTTCAGCCCGTTGAGCACCGGCACCCCGCCGAGCCGCTTGTGCACGTCCAGGCAGCGAATCGACCAGCGCTCGTCGTCCGCCTCTCCCACCAGATCCAGATCGCTGGCGTGATACTCGAAGTGGTCCTCCGCCATCGCCACTGATCTTAGGGCCTTCCCGGCACCGCCGCCGCCCGCCCCCGTGGCCGTCGCGAGCGCCTCCGCGAGGCCCACGCGGCGCCCGCCCGAAGCCGCTCGCCGGGGCCGAGCTTGACAGCGCTCCCCCCTCTCCCTACAGTATGACGTCATAGTCAGTTTATAGGTCGTGAGGGAACGCCAGCGGACGGGGGTTGGGAGAAGCCAGGAGCGGTTCGCCGGTGGCTAGGCGCCTTCCCGCATCACGATGATGGGAGGGAGACGTATGTCGGATCCGCGCAGGCATCGCGCGGAGGCGCCCCGCTGGCCGCCGCGCGATGCGACGGCCCCGCGCGCGCACCCGCGCGCGTCATGGATGATGGCTCTGGAACAGGCGGTTCGCCCTCAGCTGGAGGGCGCCCGCGCCGCGCGAAACCCCAGGCGGCGGATCCTCGACGCCTTCGTGCAAACGGTCGCGCGGGAGGGATACGCGGACGCTCGCCTGGAGGCGGTGCTGGAGCTCGCCCGGGTGCCAGAGCCGGTCTTTCAGGAGCACTTCGAGGACAAGGAGCACTGCATGACGGTGGCCCTCGAAGAGCTCGTGGACGGCCTGAGTCAGCTGATCCGCGTGCGCGTCTCCGTGGTGGAGCTCTGGCCCGAGCGGGTGCGGGTGGCGCTGCAGACGCTGCTCGTGGGCCTCGCCTGCCACCCCGAGGGCGCACGGCTGGCCTTCGTGGAGTACCTCGGCGCCGGCGAGCGGCCCGTGGCCCACATGCGCGCCGCCGCCGCCGGCGCGGTGCCGGCTCTGGAGCAGGGACGCCAGCAGGGCGAGGACACCGCCCACCTGCCTCCCCAGGCCTCCGAAGCGATCGTGGGCGGCATCGCCTCCATCCTCCATCGCCACGTCCTCGACGGGCGCACCGCGGAGCTCCCCCGGCTGCTGGGAGACCTCACCTACTTCGCCCTCGTCCCCTACCTCGGCCACGCCCGCGCCCTGCAGGCCTCCACGGCCGGCGACCCGTCCTATTTCTTGGAGTAGGTCACGTGCGGGTACTGGCTGGTCTGCCCGTTGAAGGTGAACGGGCTCTGCTGGGTGCAGCCCGGCGCCGGCACCGAGTTGGCGGTTTCCGGAGCGTTGGCGATGTGGAACTCGATCAGCTGTTCGATGAGGGTCTGGGAGATGACTTCGTTCGGCGGCCCGCTCACAGAGGGCGCGGAGTTGGCGCAGGAGCCCGTTTCGAAGACCTGCAGCCCACCGCTGCCCAGCGCCGCGAAGGCGCCCGGCTTGAAGTACGGGTTGGCCCGGTTGGTGCCGATCCGCTTGGTGTAGATGGCGAGGCTTTCGGGGCTCAGCACCTGCATCGTGCGCAGGTAGTGCAGCGAGGGGCCCTGGCCGGAGGTGTTGGAGTTCGTCAGGTGGGCCTGGGTGGCGGAGGCGAAGTTGGCGAAGAAGGCCTGCAGCTCGGGCACGTATTCGCTCGTGTACTGCAGGAAGGGGTCGAAGTTGTGCAGCACCGGCTGGATGTTTTCCAGCAGCGGGATCGTCAGCTGGGTCTCCTGCTTGACCGCCGGCAGGCCCTTCTGGGCGGCGCTCGTGAGCGGCCCGAGGGAGGTCATGAAGTCCTCGAAGGCCGGCGCGAAGGGCTTGGTGGCGCGCAGCAGCGCAGTGAGCTGGACCTCGGTGGCGCGGAATTCGTCGTAGAAGGGGTTGGCCACCTTCGAGAACTGATCCAGTTCCTGGAGCGCCACCGTGCCGTTGTGCTCGAAGGCCGGCAGCAGCCTCCAGGTCTGCGCCCAGGCGTCGCTCGCCGCCGCCGCCGCGCTGAAGGCCCGCTCCCCGTTTGAGATCAGCCCTTCCAGCTGGTGGTCGCGCCCGGCGAGCCCGTCGAACACTTCGCCGGTGTTCTTGAACAGCGCGCTCACCGCCCCTTCCTGGGAGGCCAGCAGGGTCACCAGCTGGTTGGCGTGTTCCACGAACGGGTCCAGCTCGGCGAAGTCGGAGT
>DATJMB010000167.1:0-7880 GCA_035508995.1 Solirubrobacteraceae bacterium
GGGGCCCGTCCGCCGCTGGCCCTCGCCGTCCACCGTCTCCAGGAAGGCCTCCTCGTGGCGCTCCCACAGCAGCTCCACCCGCCGGCACAGCTCCCCCTGGAGCTCCTCCGGGCCGAGCAGTCTGGCGTTCGGTCCGAGACCAAGGACCCAGGCCACGATGGTGCGGGGGCTCGAGTACTCGGTCGCGAACACCACCTCTCCCTCGCCCGCCTCCAGCTCCTCGCCGGGCGAGCGGATCTCGCCGTAGCGCCCGAAGTGACGTTCGATCTGCCAGGCGATGCGCTCGCAGATGAGCACCTCGGCGGTGTCCACCCGCTCGCCCAGCTGCCAGTCCGCCCGGCGGGCGTAGGCCCGCGGGTCGAAGTCCTCCGGCCGCCGGAAGTCGTGCTCGGCCTTGGTGGCGTAGGACACCTTGCCGCGGATCCGCGAGAGGCGGAACACGCGGATGTCCCGCCGCTCGTGGGCGTAGCCCAGCAGGTAGAACTGGCCGCCCTGGAAGAGCAGGTGGTAGGGGTCCACCCGCCGGGAGCCGGTCTCGTCGCGGGCCATCGTGTAGTAGTCGAAGGTGATCGTCTTGTTGCGGAAGATCGCCGTCTCGATCTTCGCCAGCCGCGCCGAGAGGTCGTGGCCGCCCGCCGAGGCGGTGATGCCGAGCGCCACCGAGCGCTGCTCGGGCGCCCGCAGCGGGCTCGGCCGCCCCCACGTGATCTGCTGGAGCGCCAGCCGCAGGGGCTCGGCGTAGGCGAATTCCCCGTCCAGCAGGCTGAGGGCGGTCTGCAGCGCGGCGAGCTCCTTGTCGGAGAACTCGATCGCCGGCAGGTGGAAGTTCTCGGGCCGCAGCGAGTAGTTCTCCTGCTCCGCCGCCCCGTCGGTGGGCCGCTCCACGGTGAGGTGGATGCGCAGCGACTCGAGCTCGGAGCGGTCCGCGTAGAAGCGCCGCGCGAAGGCGTCCTCGTTCATGCCGCTGTAGCCCTCCACGTCCCGCCTGATCTCGAGTGCCGTCACCGGCCGGCGCTCGGCCATCAGGTATGAGATCAGCGACAGCTGCCGGATCAGCTTCTCGGTGTCCTTGGCCATTCCCATGAACCATAGAACCCGGTGGCGGGAACGTTCTCGGCGGGTCGCCCTCCCGATCCGCTATTTGCGAGATTTCACGCGGCTTCTCTGGCCGCCTGCGCCGGCTCGCTCGCCGGCTCGCTCGCGGGCTGGGCGGCGAAGAAGGCGCTCGTGTCGAGCGCCCGGTCGAAGCTCGACCACCGCCTGCCCGGCGCGAGGCTCTTCTGCAGGCGGTCGAAGCTCCCCAGGCGACCACCGAGGTTGTCGATCATGTGCACCAGCGTGGCCTCCCGCGTGCACGGCACCACCGGGCTGCCGTGCTCCAGGGTCCCGTGATGGGAGAGCACGATGTGGAGCACCGCCTCGCTGAGCTCCCGCGGGAAGCCCTCGCCGCCCGCCAGCGTCAGGTCCCGGTCGATGTCCTCCATCAGCCGCCTCACCGTGTAGTAGCCGAGCGCGATCTCTCCCTGCAGCCGGCCGGCGTCGCTGAGCTCGATCGCCCCCTGTCCCTCGTCGGCCACCTCGTAGGCCTCCAGCTTGCCGATGTCGTGCAGCAGCGCGCCCGTGACCGCCACGTCGCGGTCGATCTCCGGGAAGGTGGCGCTGATGGCGCTCACCCCCTGGGCGACGCTCAGGCAGTGCTCGAGCAGCCCGTGGCGGTAGGCCTGGTGGTAGTGCTTGGCGGCGGGCGCCACCCGGTAGGCGGCCCACAGCTCCGACTCCCGGCCGAAGATCCGCTCGAGCAGCTCCCGCAGCTGGGGCCGGCGGATCGTCTGAAGCAGCTCCTGGGCTTCGGCTTCCATCTGCTCCACCCGCCGTGCCGGCCCGTCGCGCAGGTCCTCGAGGCGGTAGCTGTCGGACGGGGCCTCCTCGAGACCCCGCAGGTTGATCTGGGGGCCGAAGCGGGGGTGCACCGTGTAGCGGCCCCTGACCCGCACCGCCGTGCCGGGCCGCACCAGCTCCTCGAGCATCGCGAGCTCCTCCCACACCATGCACACCACGGCGCCGGTGCGGTCGCCGAGCTGCAGGCGCAGGTAGTCGCCGCCGTCCCGTCGCTGCCTGCGCTCGCACTCGCGCACGAGCAGCACCTGGTCGATCTCGGCGCCGTCTTGGAGCTCGTTCACGAACATGTCTTTGACGTTAGGCCCACCCCCGGACGGCAGGCTGGCGCTCCCAAAAACAGGGGCCCGCGCGCGCGTGCGGCTGTTCTTAACCACTACCTTGTAAGCCCAGCCGCGCACGCGCGCGGGCACCGCTTTTCGGAAGCCACCTCCACGCCAGACCCTCCCGCCGGCCCGACGCCGCGAGGCCGCTTCGGGGAGGGCGCCGATAGCCTGTCCGGCGTCATGAGCCGCCGGGAGCAGATCAAGATGAGCCCCGCGGAGGCCGCGGTGTTCCTGGCGCAGGAGCGCACCGTCACCTGCGCCACCGCCGGCCCCCGCGGCTGGCCCCACCTGATGCCCCTGTGGTACGTGCTGCGGGACGCCCCGGCGGGGGACGCCCAGGCGGGGGAGCCGGGGCCGCGGATCTGGGCCTGGACGTACGGGGTCTCCCAGAAGGTGCGAAACCTCGAGCGGGACCCCCGGGCGACCCTCCAGGTGGAGGCCGGCGAGGCCTACCAGGAGCTGCGTGGGCTGATGCTGGAGTGCGAGGTTGTCATCCACCGTGAGCTCGACACGGTGGCGGCTCTCGGCGAGGCGATCCTGCTGCGCAACTCCGTCCCCCGGGGGGAGGAGCCGCCGGCGGAGCTGCCACCCGAGGGCCGAGCGGCGGTGCGGGCCCAGGCGCCCAAGCGGGTGGCGCTGGAGTTCGTGGAGCGCCGGCGGGCGAGCTGGGATCACCGTAAGCTCGCCGGGGTCTACTAGGCTCCCGCCGGCATGGGCGATCTCAAGGGGCTGATCCTCTCCGGCGGGAAGGGCACGCGGCTGCGGCCGATCACCCATACGAGCGCCAAGCAGCTCGTGCCGGTGGCCAACAAGCCGGTGCTGTTCTACGGCATCGAGGCGATGGCCCAGGCGGGGATCGAGCAGGTGGGCATCGTGATCGCCCCCGAGACGGGCCCGGAGATCGAAGCGGCGGCGGGCGACGGCTCGCGGTTCGGGGTGCGGATCCAGTACATCCTCCAGGACGAGCCCCTGGGGCTGGCCCACGCGGTGCTCACCGCGGAGCCCTTCCTGGGGGAGGACCCGTTCGTGATGTACCTCGGCGACAACCTCCTGCAGGGCGGCATCGTGGATCTCGTGAGCGCCTTTCGGGAGCACGGCCCCGACGCGCTGATCCTGCTCACGCCGGTGCCCGACCCCGAGAACTACGGCGTGGCGGAGCTGGCGGACGCGGCGGCGGGCGAGGTGGGCCGGGTGGTGGCGCTGGTGGAGAAGCCCAGCGAGCCCGCCACGGACCTGGCGCTGGTGGGGGTGTACATGTTCACCGCCGCCATCCACGCGGCCTCCCGGGCGATTGAGCCCTCGGCGCGGGGGGAGCTCGAGATCACGGATGCGATCCAGCATCTCGTGGACCGGGGCATGCGGGTTGAGCCCCACGTGGTGCGGGGCTGGTGGAAGGACACGGGCCGGCTCGAGGACATGCTGGAGGCCAACCGGCTGATCCTCGACAACCTCGCCGGCAGGGTGGAGGGAGAGCTCGTGGACTGCAACCTCGACGGCCGCGTGGTGGTGGAGGCGGGGGCGCGGCTGGAGCGGACCACCGTGCGGGGACCGGCGATCATCGGCGCGGGAGCGCGGTTGCGGGACTGCTACGTGGGCCCCTACACGGCGGTGGCGGAGGGCTGCGAGATCGAGGGAGCGGAGGTGGAGCACTCGATCCTGCTCGCCGGCTCCTGCGTGCGGGACCTGGACGGCCGCATGGAGTCCTCGCTGCTGGGCCGCAACGTCACCGTGCGGCGCTCCCACGGCCAGCCGCGGGCGTACCGGTTCATGGTGGGCGACAACTCCGACATCGTGATCCTGTGAGACCTGCGCGGGGCGGCCATCCGCAGCGCCCCCGGCACGGTCGGAGGGCCTGATGCGGATCCTGCTCGCCGGCGCCGCCGGCATGCTCGGCGGGGACCTCGCCCGGGCCGCCCGGCGGGCCGGTCACGAGGCGCTGCCGTTCGACCTGCCGGAGCTCGACATCGTGGACGGGGAGGCCGTGCGGGCGCTGCTGCGCCGGGAGGAGCCGCAGGCGATCGTCAACTGCGCCGCCTGGACGGACGTGGACGGGGCGGAGGAGCGGGTGCAGGAGGCCTACGCGGTGAACGCCGCCGGCGCCGGGAACCTCGCGCGGGTGGCCGCGGAGCTCGAGGTCCCGCTCGTGCACGTGTCCACCGACTACGTCTTCGACGGCCGCCCGCCGGTGGACTCGGCGGGCCACGAGCGGGCCTACCTGGAGCGGGATCCCACCGGCCCGAGGTCCGTGTACGGGGCCAGCAAGCTCGCCGGGGAGCTCGAGGTGCTCGCCGCCTCCCCCCGCCACGCGGTGGCCCGCAGCGCCTGGCTGTTCGGCGCCGACGGCAGGAACTTCGTGGACACGATGCTGGGGCTCGCCGCCGAGCGGCCGGCGGTGCGGGTGGTGGACGACCAGATCGGCTGCCCCACCTGGACCGGCCACCTGGCGCCCGCCCTCGTCGGCCTGCTGGAACGATCCGTGTCCGGTCTCCTGCATCTCGCCGGCGCCGGCCGCGTGTCCTGGAACGGGTTCGCCCGGGAGATCTTTCGCCAGGCGGAGATCCCCTGCGAGGCCCAGGCCGTCACCAGCGCCGAGTTTCCCCGTCCCGCCCCCCGTCCGGCCTGGTCGGCGCTGGAGTCCGAACGCCAGGACGTGCTCCCGCTGCCCCCCTGGCAGGACGGCCTCGCGGCGTATCTGGCGGCACGCGATGGGATGATGCGAGCATGAACCTATTGGTTTGCGGTGGGGCGGGATTCATCGGCTCCACCTTCGTGCGCCAGCGCATCCGCGAGCACGGCGATCAGGTGACGGTGCTCGACAAGCTCACCTACGCGGGCCGCGAGGAGAACCTCCAGGACCTGGCCGACGAGCCCACGTTTCGCTTCGTGCGGGGGGCAATCGAGGACTCCGAGGCGGTGGCGGAGGCTCTCGACGGCGGCGCGGGCGCCGGCGGCAGCGCGGGCGCCGGCGGGGGGGAGATCGAGGCGGTCGTGAACTTCGCCGCCGAGACCCACGTGGACCGCTCGATCGCCGACCCCGACGCCTTCGTGCGCACCCACGCCCTCGGCACCTACGTGCTCCTGGAGGCCGCCCGGGAGCGGGGGCTGCGGTACCTGCAGGTGTCCACCGACGAGGTGTACGGGTCCATCGACGAGGGCACCTTCACGGAGCAGTCCCCCCTACAGCCCTCCTCCCCCTACTCCGCCACCAAGGCCGGCGCCGACCTGCTGGTGCAGGGCTACCACCACACCTACGGCCTGCCCGCCACCATCGTCCGGGGCTCCAACAACTACGGCCCCTACCAGTACCCAGAGAAGCTCATCCCCCTGATGGTCCTGAACGCCCTCCACGGCGACCCCCTGCCGGTGTACGGGGATGGCATGCAGGTGCGCAACTGGATCCACTCCACCGATTTCGCCCGCGCCATCGGCCACGTGCTCGAGCATGGATTGCCCGGCGAGGTCTACAACGCCGGCGGCCCCGACGAGGAGGCCAACATCGAGGTCGTCCGCCGCATCGTCTCCCTCACCGGCGCCTCCGAGGCCCAGATCGAGCACGTGACCGACCGGCCCGGCCACGACGTCCGCTACTCCCTCTCCTCCGAGAAGGTTCGCGCCCTGGGCTGGGCGCCCCGGGTGCGCTTCGAGCAGGGCCTCGCCGGCACCGTCGCGTGGTACCGGGAGAACGAGTGGTGGTGGCAGCCCATCCGCTCAGGCGACTACCGCGCCTACTACGAGCGCCAGTACGGCAAGACGCTCAGCTGAAGCTCGAGATCCGCCAGCGGCCGCCTTCCTTGACGAGGTCCACGGTGGAGATGGCCTGCTTGCCTTCGTGAACGCTCTTCACCTGGGCGCTGGCCGTGGCGCCGGACACCTTCACGGACTCCACCGTCACTTCGAAGCTGTCCACCTGCTTGAGCTGTTTTTCGATCGCCTTCACGCACCCCCCCGTGGCCCTGTTCAGGGGCTTCACCACCGTGCTCGCGAGGTCCTGGGAGCACACCTTCTTCGCTTCCAGCGCCGTCCCGTGGCTCTGGAGGTTGGCGATCGTCTGCGCCACCGCGTGCTGTTCGCCTTTGAAGCCGCTCGTGGACGTGGTGCTCGTGCCGCACCCCCCCAGCCCGAGCGCCAGGCTCACCGCCAGCGCCCCCGTGAGGGCCCCTCCGAATGTTGGTCGAGAGATCATCGGTGCCCATCTTATTTTCCGGATGGCGCATGCGCCATCCGGCCGGCCGGCACATGTGCCGGCCGGGGGAGGGCCACATGTGGCCCTCCCGTCCCCAACCCCTCCCTGAAGGGCGACCCTCAGCTCTTGGACTCGTCGTTGCGCCGGTAGCCCAGGCGCGCGGAGATGCGGTCCGCGGTGGACACCAGATGGGGTCCGAGGGCGTCCACGAGCTCCTCGAGGGAGATCATGGAGGCGTGCGCCGCCATGTTCACCGCCGCCACGACTTCCCGGGACTCGTTGCGAACGGGCGCCGAGATGGAGTGCAGCTCGGGCGCCAGCTCTTCGTCGTTGACCGCGAAGCCCGCCTCCCGCACCTCCTCGAGCTCCTCCCGGAGAGCTTTCTTGCTGGTGATCGTGTTGGGGCCACGCTTGGTGAGCTTCATTTCGCCGAACACATCCCGCTGCTCGGGCTCCGGCAGGTAGGCCACCAGGAGCTTGCCCATCGACGTGCAGTACGCCGGCAGCCGCGATCCGGGATGGAGGCCGAGGTCGATCTTGCTCTGGCCCCGCCGGAAGCTGCGCGCGCGATCCACATAGAGGATCTCCGCGCCGTCCAGCACCGACAGGTTCACCGTGTAGCTCGTCCGCTGGCGCAACTCCTCCAGGTAGGGGTGCGAGTGCTCTCGCAGCCCCGTGGAGTTCAGCGCCGACATGCCGAGATCCGTCACCCGCAGCCCCAGCCGGTACTTGCGCGAGGCCCCCTGCTCGAGGTATCCGAGCGCCACCAGCGTGATCACGTACCGGTGGGTCGTCGAGCGGCTCATGCCGAGCTCATCCGCGATGTCCGCGATGCCGAGCACCGGCCGCTCGGGCGTGAAGCAGCCGAGGATCGCCAGCCCTCGCTCCAGCGACTGCGAGTACCGCGGCTCCCGCAAACTGGGTATCGACCACGCGGGCTCTTGCGTCGGGTCTGAGTTTTTGGAACTATTCGGACTGGTTCTAGGCATTTCAAGCTATTCCTATTCTTAGTGTGGAAAGACTCTTCCGAAAAATGGAAATTTCCTTGTCTATGCAGCCAGGATATCGCGTCCAGAAGCGCCTACCTATTATAAACATCAAGTTCTGCCTATTTACGGGCCGAACTGTAAGGGGTTGTCTCCCACTCACAGGCCCTTCCCGCCGTGTCTGAGGCGGCCGATCTGATCGTCCGCCGCGGCCGCCTCCAGACCATGGACCCCCGCAACCCGGACGCCGACACCCTCGCTCTCGTCGCCGGCCGGGTGCTCGCGGTGGGCTCAGAGGCGGACCTCGAGGGCCTCCACGGGCCCTCCACCCGCGTCCTCGACGCCGCCGGCGCCACCGTGCTGCCGGGCCTCATCGACGCCCACGGCCACTTCGGCCACGTGGCCCGCTCGATGGCCGCCGCCGTGGACTGCCGCACCCCTCCCTGCGAGTCGGTGTCCGAGATCGTGGCCCGCGCCCGCGCCCGCGCG
>DATJMB010000168.1:0-7352 GCA_035508995.1 Solirubrobacteraceae bacterium
GCTCCACCAGTCCCGCCCCCAGCACGAACGTCCCCTCGCCCGTCCGCGCCCGTGCGTACTCGATCTCCGCTCCCGCCGCCACCGCCACGTTCCCCGGCAGCGTCCACGGCGTCGTCGTCCACACCAGCAGCTCGTCCCCCTCCCGCAGCGGGGACGCGGGGGAGCTCACCCGCAGCCGCACGTACACCGACCTATCCACCACGTCCTCGTACCCCAGCGCCACCTCGTGCGAGGACAGCGCCGTCCCGCACCGGTAGCAGTAGGGCACCACCTTGTGTCCCTCATACAGCAGCCCCCGCCGGTCGATCTCCGCCAGCGCCCACCACACCGACTCGATGTAGGACTCGTCCAGCGTCCGGTACGCGTGATCGAGGTCGATCCAGAAGCCGATCCGCTCCGTCAGCCGGTCCCACTCCTGCAGGTAGGAGAACACCGACTCCCGGCACGCCGCGTTGAAGCGCTCGATCCCGATCACCTCGGGATCCTCGATTTCGTGCTTGCTGGTGATCCCCAGCTGCTGTTCCACCGCGATCTCCACCGGCAGCCCGTGGCAGTCCCAGCCGCCCTTCCGCTCCACCATCCGCCCTCTCATCGTCTGAAACCGCGGGTAGATGTCCTTGAACACCCGCGAGAGCACGTGGTGCGAGCCCGGCGGCCCGTTCGCCGTCGGCGGCCCCTCGTAAAACACCCACCGCGGCGCCCCCGCCCGCAGCTGAAGCGACTCCCGGAACACGTCCCGCGCTCGCCACCGCTCCAGCACCTGGCGCTCCATCGCCGGTAGATCCTGCTTGGGATCCACCCCCCGCGCCGGCATCAGGGGGTGTCTGTGGGGGTCTGTGCCCTGTGGGGGTCCGCCGTCCGCCATCGCCGGCTCATTCTAGGTTGGCCGCCTCTTGACGTTCGTGGGGGGTGGCGTCGGTGCTCGGTCTTGGGCGTTCCGCGGTGGCGTTGGTGTTCGTTTTTGGGGTGCCCGCGCGCGTGTGTGCGCGTGCGCGCGTGTGCGCGTGCGTGCGCGTGCGCGTGCGCGTGCGCTCGAGGCCTCACTTTTGAAAGGTCTCCAGACCGCCCGACGGACTCTCGCCCGGTCTCCCGGCCGGACCTCGACCCGGTGCGCTCTCAGGAGGCCGAGACGGCGCGGTGCAGCAGCACCACGCCCGTGAGCCGCTCTCGCAGCTGCTCCGCCGCCGCCAGCGGCCCCGGCCCCAGCCGCTTGACCGTCGAGCTCCCCGTCCCGGGCAGCGCGCCGAGGTAGTCGAACACGTCCACCCCCGGCTCCGCCTGCCGCGCCCCGTACACCAGCCGCGCCAGCAGATCCGCCGAGGGGCCGTTGCCCGCCAGCACCATCGCCCCCGGCCGCACGGCCCGCAGGGCGGCGCCCACCCGGGCGCCCTCCAGGTCCACCGGCAGTGTCAGCGCTCGCAGGCCCATGCGCCGCAGGAACAGCTCCAGCGCCTGCACCCGCAGCCCATCCGAGCTGCCTGGCGCGGAGCCGTCGAAGATCACCGTCCCCTCCTCCCGCGAGGCTCCCGGCGCCACCCGCGTGGCCGCCGCCAGCCAGCCCGTGGCGTACCGCCAGCCGAACGCCCGCTCCGCGGATCCAGCAGCCAGCAGCTCCACGCCGGCCAGCAGCACCGACTCCACGGTGCGCTCCAGCGATCTCACCGCTAGGCTCTCTTCGAGCACCCGGTCCGCCGCGTCCTCCCGGAAGGCTCCCAGCGCGTCTCTCAATCGCGCCCCCGAGGGCGGCCCGTCGCCTCGCTCCCGCGCGATCGACACCGCCGAGGCGATGTCCCGCGTCTCCGCGAACGCCTGGCGCAACGTCTCGATCTCCGTGAGCTCGAACTGCCGGTGTCCCCCCTCCGTGCGCCGCGGCATCGGGTAGCCGAAACGCCGCTCCCAACCCCGCAGGGTGTTGGCGCTCACGCCCAGCATCGCCGCCGCCGCGTTCGTGCGAATCGCAGTCATGTGTAGGAATGTTCGGCTTTGCCCACCTTCTCGTAAAGCCCCGCAAGCCGCCCTGCACGCGCGTCCAGGCCACACGGCCCGCCGCTCCTGGCCGCCTAGGATCAAATCGACCGATGAAGCTGCGCCTCTATCACCACCCCGACGGCACCCGTGTGGCCTACCGGGAGACCGGCACCGGCCAGCCGCTTGCGCTGCTGCACTCGGCCCTGCTCTCCCACAGGGAGTGGGAGCCGGCGGTGGAGCAGCTCGCGAGCCGCTTTCGCGTGGTCCTCCCCGACCTGCCCCTGCACGGAGACTCCGAGGACGACCCCCGCCACCCCTACACACTCGACTGGTTCGCCGACGTCCTCGGCGGCTTCGCCGCCGACGTCCTCGGTCCCCGGCCGGCCCTCGGCGGCCACGGCATGGGCGCCGAGATCGTCCTCCACGCCCTCGCCCGCGGCACCGTCCGTCCCAGCCGCCTGGTGCTCCTCTCCAACCGCCTCCACGCCCCCCAGCAGCGCTCCCCGGCGCTCTCCGCCGCACGCGTCCTGCTGATGGCCGGCTCCGTGCCCACCCTCGATCGCGCCCTCGGCTATGGCGCCCGCGCGATGCTCAAGCCCGACCGGGTCGCCGAGCGCCTGTCGGTGCGCGCCGACCCCGCCGTCCGCGACCTGCTCCGCCACGCCATCGCCGACGTGCCCGGCAACGCCAACCTCGCCCGCTCGTGGTCCAAGTGCGCCCGTCGCTGGCCCCGCGGCGCCCGCGCCGAGCTCCTTGCTCTCTACCCCCGCCTGCGGCTCCCCGTGCTGCTGCTGTGGGCCGACCAGGACCCCCTCGACCCCATCGGCCCCGCCGAAGAGGCTCTGCGTCTGCTGCCCCACGGCCAGCTGCGGCTGCTGTCGAGCACCGGCTTTTTGATGGCCTACGACGACCCGATCGGCGTCGCCCGGGAGCTGCTGGCCTTCTGCGGATAGGGTTCCCGGGCGCAGAGGAACGACGACGAAGGAGATGGGCATGCCCGATAAGCAGCTGTGGGGCGGGGAGACCGCCAAGGCCGTCGAGAACTTCCCGATCTCCGGCGAGCCCGTGCCCGTGTCCGTCGTGCACTGGCTGGCCCGCATCAAGGGCGCCTCCGCCGCCGTCAACGGCGAGCTCGGCCTGCTGCCCAAGCGCAGCGCCGCCCGCATCGAGAAGGCCGCCGCCGCCATCGCCGCCGGCGAGCACGACGCCCAGTTTCCGATCGACGTCTTCCAGACCGGCTCCGGCACCTCCACCAACATGAACGCCAACGAGGTCATCGCCAAGCTCGCGGGGGAAGGCACCCACGCCAACGACCACGTGAACATGGGCCAGTCCTCCAACGACGTGTTCCCCTCCGCCGTCCACCTCGCCGCCCTCGACGTGGCCCAGAACGAGCTCCTGCCGGCGCTGAAGCTGCTCGAGCGCTCCCTGTCTCGCAAGGCCAGGAGCTTTCAGAACGTGGTCAAGTCCGGCCGCACCCACCTGATGGACGCCGTCCCCGTCACCCTCGGCCAGGAGTTCGCCGGCTACGCCACCCAGATCGCCCTCGCCCAGGAGCGCATCGCCGCGGCCCTCGTCCACGTCGGCCAGATACCCCTCGGCGGCACGGCGACCGGCACGGGGCTGAACACCCACCCGAAGTTCGCCGAAAAGGTCCGCGCCCGCCTGAAGCGGGAGTCGGGCCTGCGCCAGATCGCCCCCCCGGCCGACCCCTTCGAGGCCCAGGCCAACCGCGACGCCCTCGTGGAGCTCTCCGGCGCCCTGAAGGTGCTGGCGGTCTCCCTCACCAAGATCGCCGGCGATCTCGCCCTGATGGGCTCCGGCCCCCGCGCCGGCATCGGCGAGATCTTCCTGCCCGAGCTCCAGAAGGGCTCCTCGATCATGCCCGGCAAGGTCAACCCCGTGATCCCCGAGGTCGTCCTGCAGGTCTCCGCCCAGGTGATCGGCAACGACACCGCCATCACCGTCGGCGGCCTCCAGGGCCAGTTCGAGCTCAACGTCCGCATCCCCCTGATCGCCCGCAACCTGCTGCAGTCCCTGGCCCTCCTCACCAACGCCTCCCGCGTGTTCGCCCAGAAGTGCGTGGACGGCGTCCGCGTCAACAGGGCCGGCGCCGCCGCCTCCGCGGGCGCCACCCTCGCCGTGGCCACGGCGCTGAACGGCGCCATCGGCTACGATCGCGCCACCGCCATCGTCAAGACCGCCACCGACACTGGCCGTCCCCTGCGCGAGGTGGCCATCGAGGCCGGCGTGGACCCCAAGCTCTACGACGAGACCATCGACCTGCGGCGCATCGCCCGCGGGAATCGCTAGACCCGCGGCAGCGCTTTATAGAGCGCCGCCACCACGGCCGCCGCCGGCTTGGGCGCGCCGCCGTAGGTGAAGAGGCCCTTCTGGTTGAGGCTCTCGATCAGCCGCAGGTGGGGCAGCTTGCTGTGGATCGAGCCGCCGTAGAAGGTGGGGTTCAGCGGGTAGTCCCGCAGCAGGTACACGAACATGCCGCTGAGCACCGGGTCCGCCGCGTACACGCGGATGTGACGCGCCAAGAGCGCCGACTGGAAGGAGAAGCTGCCGGGCGCCCCGCTCGGGTTCAGGCCGTTGGATTCCGCGCCGAACTCGCTGATCACGAGCACCTTGTCGGCGAACGTCCGCTTCATCGCCTCCAGCCGCCGCTTGACTTCGGCGCTCACCCCCGCGGGGGAGTCGGTGGGGTCGTCATACCAGCCCGAGTAGTCCGTCTCCGCCACCGCGTCCACTTCCCGGTAGAGCGCTCCCGGGTGCGTGGGCGGGTGATCCCCCCACACGTCCACCGCCACCATCCGGGTGGGGTCGTGGGCGTGCAGCCAGCGGGTCATCGACTCCACATAGGACACCTCCGCGCCGTTGCGCCCGTCCTCGGCGATCTCGTCCACGAGGTTCCACGCGATCACCGACGGGTGCAGCGCCTCCGCGACCGCCGCCGTGCGCGCCTGGCGCTCGGCGCCCGCCAGCAGCGCGGGGGTGCTCGAGAGCCAGTTGCCCGCCCCTTCCACCGGCCCGATCCCCTGCCACACGAGGATCCCCGCGGCGTCGAAGCGTTCCAGCAGCGCCGGATCCAGGGGGTGCTGGCTGCGCACCGCGTTGGCCCCGATCGCCTTCAGCTCGCGCACGATCGTGTCCTCGTCGCCGGGCGTGAGCGCGTCGCCGTGGCCCTCCGCGTCCTCCTGGATGCTCGCCCCGTGCATCTGCAGGCGCTGGCCGTTGAGGTAGACGCGCCCCCCGTGCCAGGTGAGCTGGCGCAGGCCCACGCGGGCGGAGAAGGTGCTGCCGGCGGCCCCCGGCGCCGCTGAGCCGCCGCCCGCCGCAAGGGTGAGTTCGTAGAGGCTCGGCGCCGCCGGCGACCACAGCGCCGCATCGGGCACCGTGGCCGTTGCGGCGAGGGTCGTGCTCTGGCCGTGGCCGAGGTGGGCTTCGGGGAAGCTCAGGGGTACTGACTGGGCGCCGCGCACGAGCGCGCCCGTGACCGCCAGCGGCCGTCCCGAGGCGCCTTCGTTGCGCACCCGCACGCCCACCCTCACCGTCGCGCTCGATCCGGCGCTGGAGGCGCCCGCGCCCGCCGGGGTGAGGGTGGTGGCGATCGTGGGGTCTGAGAGCTCGCTTTCGCCAACCCGCCGCACGTTGACCTCGCCGTCGAGGCCGCCCCAGTTGAACCACGTGCGGTGAAAGCCCAGCCGCTCCTGGGCGCCGGGGTTGCGCCAGTCCACCCGCACCACCACCGTGTGGGCGCCCGCCGTGAGCGTGCGCCGCAGTTCGAAGGGCAGGTAGGAGCCCCGGTGGGAGCCGAGCGCGTGGCCGTCCACCCACACCTGGGCGAGGAAGTTGGCCGACTGGAAGGTGAGCGCGTAGATGCCGGCGGTGGGCGCGTCGAAGCTCGTGCGATACCACGCCACCGAGCCTTCGTAGTTGGACTCCGCGGCGGCCCCCGCGTAGGGGTAGGGGCTGACCACGTTCGGCACCCGCACCGCTGCTCCCGTGAAGCCCCCCCGCTGCCAGCCCTTCGCCAATCCCCCGTTGCCGGGGTCCTTGCGCAGCGTCCAGCTCGTCAGCGCCGTGCGTCCCCCGGGGCCTTCCGCGAGCAGCGAGGAGCCCGGGGGAGCCTGCGCCGCGACCGCGGTGGCGGCCAGCGCCACGCAGGCGACGAGCACGGCCAGGACGAGCTTGGTGGCGGTTGAGCGCATGGTGCTTGAACAGCGGCGGGTGGCGATCGGAGCGGGTCTCAGGCGGGCGCGGCGTGGGCGAGCATACTCGCGAGCAGCACCCGCGCGCCGGCCTTGGCGAGCGGCTCGTTGAGGTTGCCGCACTTGGGCGACTGCACGCAGGAGGGGCACCCGGCCCTGCAGCCGCAGCCCGCTATCAGCCGGTGGGCGTCCTCGCAGAGCTCCTCGAAGCGCAGGAACGCCGTGCGCGAGATGCCCACCCCGCCCGGGTGGCCGTCGTAGATGAAGATCGTGGGCCCCCCCGTCTGGGGGTGCAGGTTGGTGGACAGGCCGCCGATGTCCCAGCGGTCGCACATCGCGATCAGCGGCAGCACCGCGATCTGCGCGTGCTCGGCGGCATGCAGGGCGCCGAGGAGGGATTCCGTCGGGAGGGGTGTCGGCCGGGCGGAGCCGGCGCCACGGGCGCCTTCGCCGCGGCCTTGGTCGGGTGCCAGCAGGCCGGCGAGCGCCGCGGCGTCGAGCTCGAACCACAGCGCCTGGGTGGAGAAGCTCGTTTCCGGCAGGTCCAGCGCCACGAGGTCGATCTGGCTGTGGTCGGAGAGGCGCTTGCGCTGGTAGGCGAGCACCGTCTCCGTGACCGACACCTCGCCGAAGGAGAGGCTCACGCCGAGCGTCTCGCGGCGGTCGAGCAGGCGCTCGATCGCGGTGTCGGTCTCGCGCTTGGGCTGCGTGTACCAGTCGCCCGCGAACGGCGCCACCAGCGCCCGGCGGTGCTGGAGGTCGAGGTCGCGCACCTCATACGAGCGCCCCTGGTGCAGGTAGACGGCGCCCTCGTGCACCGTGGAGTGGGCGCGGGCGGCCTCCGTGTCGCCCAGCAGCTCGCCGCTGGCCACGTCCACGATCGCGAAGCGCTCGGCGGAGGCCGACCGCAGCGAGACCTCCGCGGCGGGGTAGCGGTCGGCGCGGCGCGGCACGTAGGTCTCGCGCGCCCCGGCGGACCGGCGGCGCAGCAGGCCGGCGCCGACGAGCTGGTCGAGGTGGGCCTGCAGGCGGGGGCCGAAGAAGTCGCCGTCGGCCGCCTCGAGGGGGCCCTCGTGGGCGGCGCAGAGCAGCTGGGCGCGGAAGATCTGGGGGCTCTCGTGGTCGAGGATCGCGGACTCGACGGGGCGGTCGAGGAACTCTTCGGGG
>DATJMB010000169.1:0-7692 GCA_035508995.1 Solirubrobacteraceae bacterium
CGTCGCGGAATCCAAGCACTTCAGCCTCTGTGGCGAAAAACTCAACATGCCAACCACGATCGTCGCGCAGAACGGCAAGACACTCCAACAAACCACCCCCATCACCATCCAAGGCTGCGGCGCCGTCAAAGCCAACAAGACCCGCAAGCTCACCCGCGCCCAACTCCTCACCCGCGCCCTAAAGGCCTGCCGCCACAAATACAAACACAACAAGCACAAACGCCAAACCTGCGAAAAGCGAGTCCGCAAGAAATACGCACCCAAGAAGACCGGACACCACGAGACAAAACCCAAGAAAGCCAACCACCAACATGCCTAACCACCACACCAACCGACCCCGACGACGCCCCCGCACGCTGATCGCGCTCGCCCCCGCACTCCTAGCAGCAACGCTTCCGATCACGCTCGCCAGCTGCGGCACAACCACCACCGAAGACGTCACCACCAAACCCGCCGCCCAAATCCTCGCCGCCGCCACCAACGCCGCCCACCACGCAAACAGCGTCCAAATCACAAGCAAGATCAACGAGGGAAAGCTCCATTCGAGCATGCGGTTGCAGATTGTCGGCACGGAAGGCGGCAGCGCACAGACGTCGCGCGGATCGCGGAGCAGCGAAACGATCCGCGTCGGCGGCACGGTCTACAGGAAGGTCGGTCCCGTGCTTGCTCGGCAGATCGCACAGGCCACAGGCGCACACGTACCCGTCGGCTCGTGGGTAAAGGCACCGGCCTCCAACGCACAGATCGCCACGTCCTCGTTCCTGACCGAACCTGACGGCGAGCTCCTCTTCTTGCTCAGAATCCCCGCTCTTTCTCTCACAAAGGGGGCCATAACGACCGTCAACGGTCAGAAGGCGATCGAACTGAAAACCAAGGGCAAGCTTTACACGGGCGAGATCTACATCGCCGCCACCGGCACCCCCTACCCCATCGAAATTGTCAAGCAACCTTCCGGGAAAGGCATCGAAACCAGCCACACGACCTTCACCAATTGGAACCGGCCGATCAGGCTTTCCTTGCCGCCCGCCAACGCGATCGACCTCAGCCAACTCCAACAGCGAAAGGCCGGCTGACGATGCAGCCCGATCTCCGAGCTCGAGCGCCGTCGTCCCAGGATGGCGCCCGGGACGCCTCGGCACGGATTCCCTCTCCGCGTATGCCGAGGAACCCGCAGCAACCGGGCGGCGTGGCTCCCGACAACACCTCCGTCGTCGGGGGTCACGCGCCCGGCCGAGATCTCGATTCGGCGTGGAGCGAGCGCGACATGAGGTGATGGCACCGTGCCAGCTGGCTACATCAGAGAGCGCAACGGCCGCTTCTACATCCGCACGCGCGTCCACGTAGTCGACCCTGAGACGGGAGAATCGCACTGGAAACACGTGGAGAAGGCCGCCGGCACGAGCAGGCGGGGAGCGCAGCGGATGCTGCGCTCGATGCAGGAGCAGGTGCAGGCTCGCCGCTACGTGCCCTGCCGGGCGACGGTGCTCGAGCTCGGCAACCGCTGGCTCGTGGAGCACGTGCAGCCGAACCTCAAGCCGAGCGCCGCCGCCAGCTACCGGGGCACCTTCTACCGGCACGTGGCGCCCGCCATCGGCCAGCTGCGGGTGGACGACTGCGACGGCCATGCCATCGGCGCGCTGCTCGCCCGCAAGCGCCGCGAGGGGATGAGCGAGGCGGGCGTGGCCAAGCTGCGTCGCCAGGTCCACGCGATGTTCGCCTTCGCCCAGGACGCCGGCCTCGTCGCCGTCAACCCCGTCGACGCCGCCCGTGCGCGCGGCCGCCGGCCCCAGCGCCGCCGCGCCCGCGGCACCGAGCTGAGCCCCGTGCAGATCAGGCGCTTCATGGACGTCTGCACGCCTCGCTGGCGGCGCTTCTTCACCGTCGCCCTCGACACCGGCCTGCGCCGCGGCGAGCTCGTCGGCCTGCGGTGGGGCGACGTCGACCTGCTGGCTCGCATCGTCCACGTGCGCCGCTCCATTGGCCCCTACGACGACCCCGAAGGCCACGATGACGCCGCCCGCTGGCCTGACGCCGATGGCGCGGGCGCCGAAGCAGTCACGTTGACCACCAAGACCGACGCCGGCAAACGGCTCGTGCCGATCCTCGACGGCGCCCAGCGGGCGCTGGAGGAGCTCTACGCTGAGGCACAGGACCGCAGCGACACCGCGCCGGTGTTCGCCACGGTCGAGCGCAAGCGCGGCCGCGACGGCAAGGTCCGTCCCACCGGACGCCCGCTGTGCCCCCGCATGGTCAGCCGCGTCTTTCGCCGCTACGCCGACCGCGCCGGCCTGCCCCCGACCGTCCGCCTGCACGATCTGCGCCACACCGCCATCACCAACGCCATCGGCCAGGGCGAGGACATCCTGCTAGTGGCCGCCTTCGCCGGCCACGCCAAGACGTCGACCACCGTGGACGTCTACGGCCACCTGATGCCCGACCGCGTCCGCGCCGCCGCTCAGCGCATGCGCTCGGTCTCGGACTCCGCGATCGCCGCCTGAGCAGCCGCTCGCGTCGATGGATCCCCTCAGGCGAGTGGGTAGCGCCGGCGCATGAACGGCGAGAACTTCGGCACGGTGAAGGCAACCTCGCCGTAGCCGGGGCTGTAGATGAGGCCCTTCTTGATGAGGGCGTCCCGTGTGGAGGAGGTGGACGAGACGCCCCTCGCGAGGCGCTTGGCCACGTCGGCCGTGCGGAGGGGGCCCTCGCCGAGATCGGCCATTGCCGCCATGTACTCGCGCTCACGATCGCTGGCCTTCTCGAAGCGCACGTGAAAGAACTCGTCGTCGAGCTCGGTGAGCACGAGCGCCTCGGCTGCCAGCACGTCCGCGAGTCTGATCGGCGAGTGGGGCGCCGCGTTCCACGCGGCCTTGCCGTAGGCCTGGATGAAGGCCGGGTAGCACCCCGACTCGCGGACGATGTGCGCGAGGGCTTCCTCATCCCAGGCCACACCCCTCGCATCGGCTGGCGCCGCCAATGCCTGGCGCGCCGCCTCCTCGCTGAGCGGACCGAGCTTGGGGTAGGCGAACAGCCTCTCGGCGTAGGACTTGGCCTCGACCATCAGGCCCGGCAGTGGCGGCAGGCCCGCGCCGACAAGAGCCACCGGCAGCTGCCTCTGTGACATCCGGTGCATTGCCGCCGCCACCGCCTCCAGCTCCTCCCGACCGAGGAACTGCATCTCGTCGATCAGGAACAGCACGCCTGTCTTCCGCTCCGCGGCCGTCTGACCCAACTCCTTGAACAGGATCGTCAGATCGCGCTCGAGGTTCCCGGTGGCGCCTCCCGTCATCTGCGGATCGAACGAGAACTCGACGTTGCCTTCGGTCGAGGCGCCGACCTTGAAGCCGCGCAGCAGTCCAGTGAACCACCGCAGACGGTCCCCCAGCGCCCTGCGGGCGCTCAGCTGCAGCAACGCCTGGTATGCCACATTGGCGAGCTCGCCGCGCAGGTCGGTGTCCGATCTGATCTCGATCGGCGGGGACGTTGTCCATCCGGCCTCGCCCGCGATGCCTTCGAACTCGAGTAGCAGGACCGTCTTGCCCACGCCCCTGAGTCCCGAGACGATCATGCTGCGCTCGCTCATGCCGTTGCTCAGGCGGGCAAGCAGGATCCTGAACTCCTCCTCCTGGATCTCGCGACCTGTGAGGGCCGGCGGAGGGTTGCCTGCACCCATCGAATAGGGGTTGATGGTGGGGTCCATAGGCGTAATCCGGGAAGTTCTCCGAAGTTATACGTAGTTATCGTGCAATAAGCTGATAATAGCGGATAAGTTTCGATAACTTCTGCCGGCGTGTCTTCGCGGTCAGAGCTGATCTTTGTCCCGAAGGGGTGTTGCGATGGCCTGTAACGCCCCTCCGCGAGGCGTGTAAACGATTGTGTGCAGTCGCAATCCACAGCGCAATCCTCAGCCTCATCCCCAGCCCCCGCATCGGTGGACCTGGAAGGCTTTCGCGAGCACGCCCTCGGCCGGGGCGTGAACCCGCTGCTGTACTGGGCGGCGCGGTCGGTGCTGGTGCCCTTCTTCCTGCTCTACTTCAGGCTCGAGCGGATCGGCCGGGAGCATCTGCCGCGTACGGGGCCGCTGCTGCTGGCGGCCAACCACCGCAGCTTTCTCGACCCCTTCGTGATCGGCACGCTGGTGCGGCGTCCCCTCTACTACGTGGCCAAGCGGGAGCTGTTCGAGAAGCGCTGGCAGGCCTGGCTGCTGAACGCCCTCGGCGCCTTCCCCGTCGATCGGGGGGCGAGCGACGAGCAGGCGATGGCGACCGCTCGCGCGATCCTCGCGCGGGGAGAGTGCGTGGTGATCTTCCCCGAGGGCACCCGCAAGCGCGGCGGGGCCCTGCGGGAGCCCCGGCGGGGGGTGGGACGGCTCGCCCTGGAGACCGGCGCCCCAGTGGTGCCGGTGGCGGTGATCGGCACCGAAGAGGTGCGTCGCGGCTGGCGCATCCGGCCGCGCAGGGTGCGGTTGCGGGTGGGCGTTCCGCTGCGCTTTCCCACCGTCGCCGAGCCCTCGCCGCAGCTCGCCGCGAGCGTCACCCGGCGGATCTGGAGCCGGGTGAGCCTGCAGTGGGAATGGCTCGGTGGCGAGCGCTCGATCAGGCCCGCGGAGGCCCTCCCCGGCCGCGAGGAGCGCCGCGTGCGGCGCCCGGCGGCGGCCCAGCGCGGCGAGCGGGAGCCCGAGCGAGCCCAGGAGCACGTCCGCGCGGCATAGCCGCGGGGCCGACCGGGGGCTGGGGGAGGATAGTGTGGATGGGTGGACGAGCCACCGAGCCCCAGGCCGAAGGCGCAGCTGGACCGGGAGTTCTCGGACCTCTACCGCGCCCATCTGCGGGACGTGTACAGCTACTCCTACTACCGCGTCGGCAACCACCACGACGCGGAGGACCTCACCGAGCAGACCTTTCTGCAGGCCTACCGCCACTTCGAGCGCGCCCAGCGGGAATCGAACGGCCGGCCGCTGCGACCGTGGCTGATCCGCATCGCCCACAACCTCGCCGCCAACCTCTACCGGGACCGCTCCCGCAAGCCGGCCTCTCCCATCGACGACACCACCGTGCTGGCGGCGCCCCACACCACCGAGCAGCTGGTGGAGGGCCGGGAGGAGGTCAAGCAGGTGCTCGACGGGGTGGGACGCCTCCCGGACGATCGCCGCGAGGCGCTGATCATGCGCTTCGCCCTGGGCATGGACAACCGCGAGATCGCCCGTGCCCTCGGCCGCTCGGACGGGGCCACCAAGGTGCTCATCCACCGCGCCATCAAGCAGCTGCAGGAGATCGTCGATGACTGACGCCGCCTCCAGCTTCGAGGGCCTCCTGCGCGAGGCGCTCGCGCCTGTGGAGCCCCCCGCGGACCTGGCGCTGCGCCTGGAGGAGACGCTCCAGAGCATCACCGAGCTGGCCGCCGACGAGCTCGAGGCGTGGGAGCTCTCGGCGATGCGCGACCCCCGCAACTGGGTGCGGCCGGCCACCGCGGTGGTCGCCGGCGGCGCGGCCGCGGGGGCGCTGGTGCTGCTGCGAGCCCGCCGGCGCGCCCAGCAGCAGCCGCCCCACGGTCTGGCGGGCGTGCGTCACGCGGCGGAGCGCACCGCGGAGGACCTGCGTCGCGAGGCCCGCAAGCTGCTCGGCGGTCGTTGAGCCATAGGCTGACCTCGCGCATGGCCACCTGCTACCGCCATCCCTCCCGGGAGACCGGCGTCTCCTGCTCGAACTGCGGCCGGCCGATCTGCCCGGACTGCATGACGCCCACGCCCGTGGGGATGCGCTGCCCGGAGTGCTCCAAGCAGCGCACCAAAACGGTGCGCATGCGCGACATGGCGCTGCGGCCGGACGTCACCTACGCGCTGATCGCGATCAACGTGATCGCCTTCCTCAGCGAGGGCAACCTCACGCTCAACGGCGGCGGCACGGGCAACACCGTCTATTTGAAGGGCGCCCTGCTGGGCAGCAGCGAAGATCCGGCCCTCGCCGGCCAGGGCGTCGCGCACGGCCAGTGGTGGCGGCTGGTGAGCAGCGGCTTCCTGCACGAGAACATCCTGCACATCGGCTTCAACATGCTCGTCCTCTACTACATCGGCGTGATGCTCGAGCCGGCCATCGGGCACGTGAAGTTCGCGGTCATCTACGGCGTGTCCCTGCTGGCGGGCTCCTTCGGCGCGCTGCTCGTCTCTCCCCACGCGCTCACGGTGGGCGCCTCGGGGGCGGTGTTCGGCGTGATGGGGGCCGCCGCGGTGGAGATGCGGGCGCGCCAGATCCCGCTCATGCAGAGCGGGGTGGGCGGGCTGATCCTCATCAACCTCGTGCTCAGCTTCACCTTCTCTGACATCTCCTGGGGCGGCCACGTGGGGGGCCTGATCGCGGGCGCCCTGACGGCGTTGCTGTTCCAGCTCGGCGACCGCTACCGTCGCCAGGCCCTCGCGTACGCCGCCTGCGGGGCGATCGCGGTGGCATCGGTGGCGGGCTCGCTGGCGACGGCCAAAGCGAGCGAGGTGGAATCGGCGGCCCCCACCCAGAGCCTGCTCGTGGAACCCTGAACGGGCACCCCGCGCGTGCGCGCGCACGCGCGCGCGGGGCCTCGTTTTTTTACTTCTCTGCGCCAGCCTCAGCGCGGAGCGCCGGCGGGGACCTCGACCTCGAGCGCCTCGGCGGGCGCCTCGGGGACCTGAGCGGGGTGGAGGATGTGGGCGAGCAGCTCCAGGCCGTCGATCAGGCGGGGGCCGGGGCGGGAGAAGTAGGCGGAGGCGTCCACCGCCACCACGCGATTGGCGCCGAGGCGGCCCAGCTCGGCGGCGTGATCGGTGGCCTCGGCGTGGGCGCGGGGGGCGTCGTAGCCGCAGGGCATGGCCACCACCACCTCGGGGGCGACGGCCTCGAGCTCCTCCCAGGTGGCGGTGCGGGAGGGCTCGCCGGAGAAGCCGAGGACGTCTTCGCCGCCGGCGAGCTCGATCAGCTGGGGGGTCCAGTGGCCGGCCACGTATACGGGGTCGAGCCACTCCAGGGCGGCCACCCGGCGACGGCGTCGAGCGCGGACGGCCAGGCGCACGCGATCGATGCGGGCGGCGGCCTCCCGGACGAGCTCCACGCCGCGCTCGCGCCTGCCGGTGGCCCGGGCGAGGGTGCGGACGTCGCCGAGGGTCTCGCCGAGGGTCTTGGGGTCGAGGGAGATGACGCGGGGAAAGGAGGGCAGCTCCTGGGCCAGCTCGGCGACCTCCTCGTAGGATACGGCGCACACGGGACAGAGGGCCTGGGTGACGATGAGATCGGGGGAGAGCTCCTCGAGGGCCTCACGGTCGAGCTCGTAGATGGACTCTCCCGCCTGGGTGCGCTGCTTGACGGCCGCGTCGATGGTGCGGGCGTCGAGGCCCGCGGGGAGGGCGTCGCGAGTGACCTGCTCGAGCTCCAGTGCCTCGGGCGGAAAGTCGCACTCGTGGGTCACGGCCACCACGTCGGGGCCGGCGCCGAGGGCGAACAGCAGCTCGGTGGCGTGGGGCACGAGGCTGACGATGCGCATGGCGATAGTCTCGCAAGGGATGGCGGTGTTGAGGGAGGACGAGATCGAGCAGCGGGTGGCCGGCGGGCAGGGGCGGCGGGAGGGGGAGACGATCGTGCGGGAGTGCAAGCTCGCGGACTTCGGGGCGGCGCTGGCGTTCGTGAACAGGGTGGGGGAGGCGGCGGAGGCGATGAACCACCACCCCGACAT
>DATJMB010000170.1:0-13203 GCA_035508995.1 Solirubrobacteraceae bacterium
GCGCCGGCCTCTTCGGCGGGGCCTCCGGCGGTGCCGCCGCCCGTGGCGCCGGCGCCGGCGGTGGCACTGGCGGCAGTGGCGGTGAAGGTGGCGGCGGCGGGGAACCGGCCCTCTTCGGCAAGGGCGGCTGAGAACATGCACCGGTCGCTTATGCAGCACACCAATCGACAAAGGAGCTCAATGCCTCACCTCAGCCTCAAATCGCCCAAGTACCCTGCTCTCGCCGTCCTCCTCCTGGCCCTCGCCGCTCTGCTGCTGAGCGCCTGCGGCAGCTCGGGCTCCTCCAACACCGCCACCACCAGCGCCTCCGCGAACGCCTCCGGCACGGGCGCCGCCGGCTCGGGCGCACCCGGTGGCCCCGGCGCCACCCGCTTCACCAAGGTCCGCGAATGCCTCAAAAAGGAGGGCATCACCCTGCCCAAATTCCGTCCCGGCGGCGGCCCCTACGGAGCGCGCGGCATCGTCAAGCCGGGCACCGGCCCCCAGCTGCCCAAGGGCATGACCCGCGCCCAGTACGAAGCCGCCATCAAGAAGTGCGGCGGCGGCGCCTTCGGCCACCGGCGCTTCTTCGGCGGCGGCGCCCGCCTGAAAAACCCCGCCTACAAGGCCGCCCTGGCGAAGTTCGCCGCCTGCATGAAACAGAACGGCGTCGCCCTGCCCGCCCCCAACACCTCCGGCACGGGTCCCATCTTCGACACCAAGGGCCTCGACACCACCGGCGCGACGTTCAAGGCCGCTCAGGTCAAGTGCGCCAGCGACCTGCGCTTCGCCCGCCCCGCCGGCGCCCCGGGCGCAGCCGCTCCGGGCGCAGCCGGGCCGCCTCCCGCCGGGGCCTCGCCCACGGGCTGACGTTTCCGCCGGCCGCCGCTACCGTTTGGCGTCGGGGATCGCCGCTGAGCTCTTCTTGGCGGCGATCTTCGGCGCCGGCAGCGCCCCGGCACGGGAGATCAGCCCTTCCCACTGCGCCGCGCTGAGGCCGCCCACCACTCCGGCCGCGACAGCCGCTTTGGCGGCCTTCGCCGCCGCCGCCTTCGCGCCGTGCCCGCCGGCCGCCGCGTGCGGGTGCACGGGGATCGCCGCCGTGGAGCGGCTGTGAGAGGGCGCGTAGACGATCTCGATGTAGCTCCCGTGGTCGGCCCGCGCGAGCGTGCTGGGGGCGCCGGGGTAGCGCATCAGGCTCACGACCTGAGCCGGGAAGTACTGGCCCTGCAGCGTCAGCAGCGTGCGGATGGTGGTGTCCGTGATCGTCCCCGCCCCCTGGTGTCCGGCGATCGCCACGCCGTTGATCGCCACGATCGCCGCCCCGTCGCCGTCGTGGCCGGGCTGCACGTAGCCGCTCGTGGCATACGCCGAGCCGCCACACGCCAGCGTCCCCACCGTCGGCTTCAGGCCGCTGCGCGAGAGGAACGCCAGCGCCGCGAGAATCCGCCGGTCGATCTTGCCCGACGCCACTTCCTGGCGCGAGCAGCCGCTCATCGCGATCCCCGGGTCGGCGAGCACCTCGCGCTCGAGCCGGCTCTTGGAGAGCAGGAACACGTCGCTGGCCGTCGCTCCCACGAGCGTCGGCGAGCCCTTCACGCCCTGGGGGTGAAGGGCGGTGTCGAGCTGCGTCCAGTTGGCGAGAATCGCCCCCGGATCGATCGTCGAGGGATCGCCCACCGGCTTGATCGCGAACCGCAGGTGTCCGTCCTTGGCGTCCGGCGGCGTGCTCACGCGGCCGAGCACCGTGCCCTGGGGCACCACCGAGCCGCTCGCCAGCGCCACCCGCCCGTCGCCCCGCCCGCCGGCGCCGCCCGCCTTCGCCGCCGCCACCGCGTCGGGGTTGCCGGGATGGGCGAACACCCGCACCTTGCCCCCGCCGGAGCTCGTGCCCGCCACCGCCTGCCCGCGCCCCCGCTTGTCGCCGGTGGCCACGTCCTGCGCCGCCGCCTGCGCCCTGCTCGGCAGGAAGCTGGCGGCGATGCTGCCGAGGTCCGCATAGGTGAAGGTGTCGCCGTAGAGGTCCTGCAGGATCACGTACCTGCCCAGCGCGTGGCTGTGCCCGAGCTTGACGATCCGCCCGTCCTGCACCGCCACCACCTTGGCCCTCGGTTCGCTGGTCACGTCCACGTACCGCGCCTGCCCGCCGCCCGCTCCCGCCGCGGCCGCCGCCGGCGAGGGCGCCCTGGCGGCCTTCGCGCTCGCCACCAGCGGCCCGTTCGCCGCCGTGCTGGCTCCCGCGGTGGCGCTCGAGTGGGACGGCAGCGGCGTCAGCGGCGCCGCCGCGCCCCAGCCGATGCGCTTGCCCGTCACCGGCGGGCGGTCGTCCACGAGGCCCGTGAGCGTGGCGATCACCTGGTCGGGGTAGGCCGCGATCAGTTTCGCCCGCAGCAGCACCGAGCTCAAATACGCTTCCGAGTGGTTGTAGGCGAGGATCGCCTGGTCGAGGTTCTGGGCCGCCCCCGCCGCGTTCAGGTAGCGGGCCGCCGCGAAGATCGCGTCCACCGGGTTGTAGGGGTCCGCATAGCCCGCGTTCAGCGCGTCCACCCCGTATTCGAGCCACGTCTGGGGCATGAACTGCATCCAGCCCTCGGCCCCCGCGCTGGACACCGAGAGGTCGGTGCCGTAGTCCGTCTCCACTTCGTTGATCGCCGCGAGGACCTGCCAGGGCACGTCGTACTGCGCCGCCGCCGCCTGGTAGATCGGCAGCAGAAACAGCGGGATGCGGTAGAAGCCCAGCGCCTGCGTGGAGGCCGCCGCGCCGCTCAGCGCCGCCGCCAGGGCGCTCGCCTGGCCGGCCACCACCTGCGGCGGCAGCGCCACGTTGCCCTTCCCCGCCGCCTTTTCCGCGGCCTTTTCAGCCTGTTCCTGTTCCGCCGCGCTGCCACCGCTCGCCTGTCCGCCCCCGCCGGCGGACGCGCCGGTGCTCGCCTGCTGGCGCCGTTTGACCAGCACCCGCGGCGCTTCGTGGCTCGCCCCGGAGGACGAGCCCGGCTTCGTGGTCGTCGGCGTGGTGGTGCTCGCCGGGCTCGGCGCCGGCGCGGGCGCGCTCGGCGTGCTGGTCGCGCTGGTGGTGGTCGTGTCCGGCGTGCTCGGCTGGGTGCTCGTGGCCGGCGGTTCGGCCGGCGTTTCGGGCGTGGTGGAGGTGCTCGTTTCCGTCGGCGCCGTGGTGGTTTCGCTCGTGGAGGTCGTTTCCGTGGGCGCTTCCGCGGCCGCCACCCCCACCGGTCCGCCGAGGCTGGCCACCGAGATGCCGCCGCCGGCGAGCGCGCTCAGCAGCGTGCGCCACAGCAGCCCTCGCGGGCCCCTGCGTGGCTCCTCCACGCCCCCGGCGCCGCTCATCGGCAGCCGCCGCTCAGGCTCGTCGTCGGTGTCTTCCCTCGGCTCATGATCGGTCGGATGCGGCCGCCACCCACGATCCGCGGGCACGCCACCGGTGATTCATATCGGCACACAATCATCAAGCGGTAAAGGAATCGTAATCGCGCTGGCCGGCCCCGGAACGCCCGTTCGCCGATTCTCCAGCGGCCCACCGTAGCGGGATACGAGGCGGAATGTCGCAAACCGCTCTATTCTTGCTCCTCACGGGTTTAGGGTTCACGGTGTCCAACCGAGCCGGTCAGCGCCGGCGAGCCATGGGAGAAAGAGGAGAGGATCGGATGCTCAAGCCAGGAATCGTCGCCACGCTCGTCGCCTGCGCGCTAGCGCTCGGGCTCGCGCCCCTCGCGCAGGCCGAAGAGACGCTCAGCATCACCGAAGCGGGCTTCTCCCCCGACCTCACCGGCGTGCCAGCCAACGCCTTCGGCCGCGGCATCATCGGCTCCACCACCGGCCCCGTGCCCTCGCCGATCACCCACGTCAACGTGTACGGACCCGCCGGCACCACCCTGAACCTCGAAGGCACGGGCGTCTGCAGCGCCGAAAAGCTCAAGAACATGGGTCCCGAAGCCTGCCCCGCGGACTCCAAGGCGGGCTTCGGCGGCGGCGAAGGCACCTACGAAATCGGCGGCGAAATCGTCAACGAGCCCTACACCCTCGACTTCTTCCTGGCCGACAACAAGCCCGGCCACATCAGCGTGCTGATCTTCCTCAAGGGCTCCACCCCCGTGTCGATCGAACTCGTCTTCACCGCCACCGTCGTCACCGGCCCCGCGCCCTACGGCCTCGGCTTCAGCCTCAACGTGCCGCTCATCAAAGTCCTCCCCGAAGCCTCCGACGCCTCGGCCAAGACCGCCTACATCACCCTCGGCGCCAAAAACGTGGCCTACTACAAGAAGATCCACGGCAAACGCGTGCTCGAGCACGTCAAGGGCATCATCACGCCCAAGACGTGCAAAGGCAGCTGGCCGGTGGAGACCCAGATCACCTTCGAGGACGGCTCCACCGTCACCGCCAAGCGCTCGGTCCCCTGCCGTAAGAGCAAGTAGCCGTGCGCGTCCCCCTCGCGAGGCGCGCCCCGCTTGTGGCCCGTCGTGCGCTGGCCGCGCTGACGGCCTGCCTGGCGGCGGGCGCCCTGGCCGCCGCGCCCGCGGCGCTCGCCGAAGAAGCAGCCGTGTCGCTGCAGCCCTCCCTGCTGCCCGACCGCCTCGGAGCGAGCACCGCCTTCACGCTCTCCTACCGCTTCAGCGGCGGCGAAGAAGGCATCCCCCCGCCCCTGCGCCAGGTGACGGTGCGGCTGCCGGCGGGCCTTCGCATCCTCGCCGGCGGCGTGAAGATCTGCCAGCCAGCCCGCCTGAAGCGCAAGGGCCCCTCCGGCTGCCCCGCCGGATCGCAGGTCGGAAACGGCCACGCCCACATGGAGGTCCACGCCGGCTCTCAGGCGGTCCCCGAGCAGGCCACCCTGTGGGTCTTCCGCGGTCCCAACCACGCCGGCCAGCTCTCGTTTCTGATCTTCGGCCAGGGCTACACGCCGCTGTACCAGAGCGCCGTCTCCACCGAGGTGCTCGAAACCGACAACCCCCCCTACGGCTGGCGCACCGTCGTCGCCGTGCCCCCCATCCCCACCGTCATGTACGAGCCCGACGCCTCCTTCCTCTCCCTCTCCCTGACCTTCACCGGCGACTCTCCCCGCGCCCACGCCGCCGCCGGCAAGATCGTGATACCCGCCAGCTGCCCCGCCGGCGGCTTTCCCTTCGCCACCGAAGTGGCCTTCGCCGACGGCACCACCGCCCAGTCCACGGCCACCGTCCCCTGCCCCTAGACACCCGCCGCGCGCGAGTGCGACCGCCGGCCTCCCGGCGCCCGAAGGCGCCTGAACGCGCTACCCTGCCGGCGTGGAAACGATCCTCTCCTTCATCCAGGTGATCATCTGCGTGGTGCTCGTGTTCCTCGTGCTCATGCACTCCGGCAAGGACTCAGGGCTCTCCGGCGCCTTCGGCGTCGGCAGCGGCCAGGGCCCGCTCGGGGGCGGCTCGATGGTCGAGCGCAACCTCAACCGCTGGACCGTCGTCTTCGCCGTCCTGTTCGCGCTCAACGCGATCCTGCTGCTCAAGCGCCCCTGGGCCTAGAGGCTCCTCCAGCTCGTCGAGCTCGTCGAGCTGCTCGAGGATCTCCACCGCCTCGCTCCGGAGGGCGGCGTCCGTGAGCCGGTAGTCCTCGTCGGAGAGCTTGCCGGTGTGGTAGTCGAGCTCGAGGTCCCGCAGCTCCCGGTACTTCGCCTCCCGCGCCGCCTCCAGCCGCGCCCCCAGCCGCGTCTGGCGCCGGATGGAGACCGGCTCACGGCGCCGGCCCGCCGGCCAGATGGCGATCAGCGCGCCCGCCACCACGATCAGGCCGCCGATCCAGATCCACATCACCAGCGGAGAGACGATGAAGTGGAACTGAGCCGGCGGCGGCGACTGCAGGTAGGTGCGCGCCAGGAAGGCGATCGCGATCATGCCCTCGTCGGGTCGCACGATCGGGATCGTGCGGTTGGCCACTTCGATGATGTGCTTGAGCTGGGGCGTTTCGATGTTCGGCGCGATCGCGCTCCAGATGTCTCGCGTGAGGCCCCCGTCGAGCGCCACGTGGCTGACGGGCTGGCCGCCGATGAAGTGCCCCACCGAGCCCTGGCTGGCTTCGCCGGAGTCATAGAAGCCCTCGCTGGGGTACAGGGTGGTGACGTGCCGCCCGCCCTTGCTTACGTCCACCACGGCGCCGAGGCTGAGCGTGGCGCCCGTGTGGGCGGCGTCGTACTTCGGCGTGATCGTGGCCGTGGGCCGCACGTAGCGCACCCGGTAGGCGCCCACCTTGGCGGACTGGCCCACCGCGAGCGTGGGCTCCACCGCGTGCTGGAATGAGGAGGAGGCCGCCACCCCCACGAACAGCACCGCGATGCCCGCGTGCACCAGATAGCCGCCGTAGCGTTTGCGGTTGCGCCGCACCAGCCCCACGAGCGCCTGGGGAGGGGACTCCCGCGTGGTCGCCCGCCTGGCCCGCACCCCCCGCTGGAGCTCCTGGGAGACGCACGCCAGCACGAACGCCGCGCAGCTGAACATCGCCAGCGCCCCCGGCTTGCCGCTGACGCCGAGCAGGAGCAGCGCCCCGAGCGTCGCCAGGCCCACGAGCAGCGGCGCAAGCAGGTTGCGCCGCGCGTTTGCCAGCGTCGCCCGCCGCCAGGCGATCACCGGGCCGATGCCGCTCAGCAGCACCAGGATCAGCGCCAGCGGCACCGTGTAGCGGTCGAACCACGGCGGCCCCACCGAGGCGGGGTGGCCGGTGAGGGCTTCGGAGATCAGCGGGAAGTAGGTGCCCCAGAAGATCACGAAGCAGAGGCCCACGAGCACGAGGTTGTTGGCCAGGAAGATGGACTCCCGCGAGAGCAGGCTGTCGAGGCGGTGCTCGCTGCGCAGCAGCCCCCGGCGGCTCACCACCAGGTAGATGGAGCCCGCGATCAGCACCCCGATCAGGCACACGAACGGCACCCCCAGCGTCTGCCCGCCGAAGGCGTGGATCGAGTTCAGCACGCCGCTGCGCACGAGGAAGGTGCCCATGATCGCCAGCGTCCCCGTGGCGAGCGCCAGCGACACGTTCCACACCTTCAGCATCCCCCGCTTCTCCTGGATCATCAGCGAGTGCAGGAACGCCGTGCCCGTCAGCCACGGCATCAGCGAGGCGTTCTCGACCGCGTCCCAGCCCCAGTAGCCGCCCCAGCCGAGCTCCGAGTAGGACCACCTGGCCCCGAGCATGATGCCCACCCCGAGGAACAGCCAGGCGGCGAACGCGAACCGCCGCACCGCGGCGATCCACTCCACGTCCAGCCGCCGCGCCAGCAGCGCCCCCATCGCGAACGCCAGCGGCACCGTGCACAGCGTGTAGCCCGAGTAGAGCATCGGCGGGTGGATCATCATCGTGGGGAACCGCAGCAGCGGATCCAGCCCCGCCCCCTGCACCGGCGCCGGGCTGGTGGTCTGGAAGGGGTTCGCGTAGAAGACCATCAGGCTCACGAAGAAGGCCCCGAAGCCGAGCAGGATCGCCGTTGCGTACGCCGCGATGTCCCGCATTCGCCGCCTGGTGAGGAACAGCGCGAGGCTCGACCACAGCGACAAAAGCCACGCCCACAGCAGCAGCGAGCCTTCCTGGGAGGACCACACCGCCGCCGCCTTGTAGAAGGTGGGAGTGGTCGTGGAGGAGGTGTCCGCCACGGTGTTGAAGGAGAAGTCGTTGCGCAGGAACGCGATCTCCAGCACCGCGAAGGCGATCGTGAGGATGCCCGCCAGCAGGTACACCGCCCGGCGACCCGAGTCGCACCACTCCATGCGCCCGCTGCGCACCCCGTACAGCGACGCGCCGATCCCGCAGCCGCACGTCAGCAGCGCGAGCGCCAGGCAGACGTCGCCGAGGCCCGCCATCAGCCCCTGCCCGCCCGAGCCATCAATAGCTCTGCTTCTGGCTGGGAGGCGCCGTCTTGTACTTGGAGGGGCACTTCGTGATCAGCGAGTTCGCTTCGCCGATGTAGCTCGACCCCTGCCGCTGCACCGTGACGATGATCTCTCGCCCTTCTTTGAAGGGGTCCGGCACCGTCCCCGTGTAGGCCACCGGGATCTGCGTGCCCCCCGCCCGGTCAGCCACGCTGAAGTCCAGTGTGGCCCCGTGCCGGTGCACCGATCCGCCCACCACCGTGCCCGTGAGCTGATAGCTGCGACCCGGCTGCGCCTCCCGCACGAGCTGGCTCGGCGTGAGCGCCGGCGAGGCCGCGCTGAAGCTGGTGTAGATCAGCGCCGAGGCCAGCACCACCGCTGCCCCGAGGGCGACCGTCAGCCGCACCGTTCGCTTGCGTGCGGGGTTCATCGCCGCTGAGTATCGCACGAGCCAACCATCCAGACGCCGCTCCCGCCAACCCGCTCACCCCGGCCGCGCGGCAGTTCGGGCGATCCGCGAGTAGGAGATTGCAGCTCTGAAGCGAAACCTTTGCCCGTCCGAAGCGTCTCTTGTACAGAAGACGATGCGCGCCACCGACCTCCTGCCACCGATCCTCAACGAGCGCCACTCCCTGCGCCGCCACCAGCGCCGTGGCGCACGGGCACAGGCCGCCGCCCAGGCCGCAGGCCCGACGGCCCCCGCCGCCCACACCCACGCCAAGAGCCCCGCGATCCAGGCCCCGCCCGCGCCATTCCCCGCTCCGAGCCCGGCGCCCGCCCTCCACGCGGACCCCGCCGTGGAGCGCGCCCGCGCCGCCGGCGGACCGATCGACAACGCCTGCTACGCCTGCTCCTGCGGCTTCGTGTTCGCCGCCGCCGTCTCCACCACCGTGGCCTGTCCCCACTGCGGCGCCGACCAGGGCTGGTAGCGGGAACTCAGGGCGCTGTGGCGGTGTAGGTGCCCATGTCGTGGGGGCCTTTTTCCGTCACGGTCCAGCTGAGCACGAAGCCGTAGTCGCCGCCTGTGCCCTGGGTCGCGGGCGATTCCTCGGCATCTTCCACCACGGGATGCCCCACGTTGCCGCTTTCGGCGCTGTAGATGCAGAGGAATCCCTTCGCGGCACGTCCGGGGCCGGGACAGTCGGGTTCAACCGGTTTGCCGATCTGGGTGTAGATCACGTGCGGGATGCCGTTGGAGAGCGGGATCGGGAACGTCACCGCCTCCTGCACCGAGCCGGATTCGACACTTTCGTCACGAATCGCGTAGTCGCCGCTCTCCGAGGCACCCGACGGCATCTTCGAGAGGGCCGAGAACCCAGCTTCGCCTTTTTCGCCTTTTTCGCCCTTTTCGCTCTTGCCCTGCTTGCCCGTCAGTCCCTGAACGCCCTGGGGCCCCACGGGGCCGAGCGGACCGGCGGCACCGGTCCTGCCCCGCGCTCCCCGCAGCGTCTTGAGCACCTTGGGGTTGATCTGCTTGGTGGAGTTGATCAGGTAGTGGTTGGCCGCCAGCGCCCCGCCGCTCATCGCGAACACGAGCGCCAGCGTGGCCACCACGTTGGCGTAGCTGAGGCGTGGCCGGGGCATCATGGACATGATCTGACCTTACGGCCTGTGGCCGCTACTGGCAACCCGCAACCGTCGCCGGTCGCGCTCAGAGCTACCGGATGTGCATCCCCGAGATGGCCCGGGCGATCACCATCTGCTGGATCTCGGCGGTGCCCTCGAAGATGTCGTAGATCTTGGCGTCCCGGTGGAATCGCTCGACGGGGAACTCCCGCGTGTAGCCGTTGCCGCCGAGGATCTGGATCGCCCGCTCGGTCACCCACACGGCCACCTCGCCGGCCTTGAGCTTGGACATCGAGCCCTCCGCGTTCTCGAACGGCACCTGGTTGCGGCCCATCCACGAGGCCCGCCACACCAGCAACCGCGAAGCGTCGATCTCGAGCTTCATGCGCGCCAGCGTGAAGGCGATCGCCTGGTTCTCGACGATCTTCTTGCCGAACTGCTCCCGCTCCTTGGCGTAGTCCAGCGCGTACTCGTAGGCGGCGCGGGCGATGCCCAGCGCCTGGGCGCCCACGGTGGGACGGGAGGCCTCGAAGGTGGCCATGGAGGCGTTGGACTTGTTCTTCTTGCCCTCTTTCGCGCGGGCGAGCCGCTCGTCGAGCTTCTCCTTGCCGCCCAGCACGTAGCCGGCGGGGATGCGGCAGTCGTCGAGGTACACGTCCGCCGTGTGCGAGGCACGCAGGCCGTGCTTGGAGACCTTCGCGCCCTGGCTGATGCCCTTGGCCTCGCTCATCGGCACCACGAACGCCGCGTGCCCACGGGCGCCGAGCTCGCGGTCCACAGAGGCGATGATCACGTGCACGTCGGAGATGCCCCCGTTGGTGGCCCACGCCTTCTGGCCGTTGAGCACCCACTCGCCGCTCGCCTCGTCGAACTTGGCGGTGGTGCGGATCGCGCTCACGTCGGAGCCCGCGTTGGGCTCGGAGGAGCAGAAGGCCGCCACTTTGACGTCCTCGGGGGTGCCGAAGCAGCGCGGGATCCACTCGCCGATCTGCTCGCCGGTGCCCTGGCCGAAGATGGCCGCCACCGCCAGGGAGGTGCCCATGATCGCCATGCCCATGCCGGCGTCGCCCCAGAAGAGCTCCTCGTTGACGATCGGCAGCGTCAGGCCGGTGGGATCGGCGAAGAACTGGGCCAGCCCTTCGAAGCCGTAGAGGCCGATCTTGGCGGCCTCCTGGATGATCGGCCAGGGCGTCTGCTCCTTCTCGTCCCACTCGTGTGCCGCCGGGCGCATCACGTCGGCGGCGAAGCCGTGCACCCAGTCGCGGATGTCCTTCTGGTCCTGGCTGAGAGCCATCGAGAAGGCGGCCTCTTTGTTGGCCGAGCTGGTGATGGCATCCACAGCCGCCTCCGCGGCCTCGGTGGCCTCGGTGACCTCTCTGAGCTCCTCGGGATTGGCGACGGACGTCGTGCTTGACATCTGGCGGGAGTTCTCCTCTCCTGGTAGATCGGGTCGATCGGGTCGATCGCTTCGGCTTCGGGACGCCGCAAACGGGCCGCCCTCACGCGATCCCGCATACCAAATGGTACTCCAAGAGGTGTCAAACGTCGAGCACCGCCGGCCCACGGCCGCGATCAGCGCGTCTGCCAGGCTTCCTCTTCGCGGGTGAGCTCGAGCACCTCCGGGGGCAGCTCCCCGGAGGCCACCTGGGCGAGCGTCACGTGCTCGAGCACCTTGCGCAGGTTCGCCCGCAGCGCGATCCACACCTGCTGCAGGGACTCCGCGGAGCCCTTGTAGGAGATCTCCTCGGGACGCAGCCCCCGCACGCCCACCAGCGGGCCCTCCACGGAGCGAATCACCTGCGCGAGGCTGATCTCCTCCGGGGGCCGCGCCAGCCAGTAGCCGCCTTCGGGGCCCCGCTGGCTGCGCACGAGGCCCGCCGAGCGCAGCTGGGTGAGGATGTTCTCCAGAAAGGACACCGGGATCGCCTGCGCCTGCGCCAGCTCGTCGACCTTGCGACGCGACTCGGGGCTGCTCGAGGCCGCCAGCTCGATCACCGCCCGCACGGCGTAGTCGGCCTTCGCGGTCACGTGCATGGTGTGATTCTCCCTCACACGGCGGCGGGAGGGGGGCCGGCCCGAGCGCCGAGAGGCGCGGCTAGTTCAGACGCTCCACATCGCCTCTGGCTCGGGAGCGCCCGCGAGCCGGTATTTGCGCAGCTCGGGATCGCGCTCGAGCAGGCCCACGGACAGCAGCGTGCTGACGTAGCGATGGGCGGTGCTGGTGTTCATGTCGAGCATCCGCGCGATGTCGCCGATCCCCAGATAGCCCCCGTCGGGAGAGAAGCAGAACAGCACCAGCAGCCCCGAGAGCAGCGAGCGGGAGAGCCGGCGGTCTTCGAGCTGCGCCGGCTGGGCCCAACCGGCCACTCCCAGCACGGGCGCCCCCGGGGTCTCCCGCAGGGCCCCGAGCAGCACCGCCATCGAGCCCGCGTCCCCGGCCGTGCGCATGACCTCCTCGATCTGCGCGTGGGTGAGCTCGATCGCGACCCGCTCCTCGCCGTCGCTCGCCCCGCCGCTTGCGGCCGGCGGCTGTGAGGGCGTGCCGGTGGACGTTCTTTTTGGGGTGCCCGCGCGCGCGTGCGCGCGCGCGCGCGGGGTCCCCGTTTTTCGGCGCTTGCCTCCCCGCGCGGCGGCTCGCCGTTTGCCTCCCCGGTTGGCGTCGCCCCGCTCGGCGCCTTCCCTCTTGGCGTCCCACCCCTCAGTTGCCCGCTCGATCTCGGGCGGCTCGGAACCTCTCCAATCCGAGCCGCCGGGATGCGTTGGGCCGGACGTCGTGGGGGTGACGTCCGGCCCTGGACTGGCGAGACGTGGCGTGACGGCTGACGCGCCAGCAGTGTTCCGCGCGGAATGCCGCGGACGGCGAGTGCGTCCTCTCCTGGCCGTGCCGGTAGTCGTGTCGTTCCTCACGCCAGCGCAGATCATGCTCGCGCCGCGGCTGGCTGATAAGCCAAGCTTTGAGGGTTCTAGTCTGAGGGATCGTTCAAGGCCCGCAAACACTGGCCCAAACGGAGGCTCGGAGTCAGGAACAGCGCGAGCGAGAATCTCGCCGCCGCAGGAGGTAGAGTAGGGAATGTGACGTCCGAGCCTTGTGAACTTCAAGTAACGTGGACAGTTCATGAAGCCTCAATATGCTGACCGGGTCAAGGCAGAGGAGATGAAGCCGCGAGCGCGCGACGCGAAGGCGATCACCTCGCCCGTGTCGTGGACGCTGCTGGGGCTGATCGTGGAGCGGCCGAGCTACCGCTACGAGCTCTGCCAGCGCTTCGAGCGCCTCTACGGGGACGTGCGGCCGCTGAGCAGCGAATCCCACATCTACGCGGCGCTGAAGACGCTGCGGACGCGGGGTCTCGTGGAGGAGAGTCCTCGCCCCTCGCGGGCGCCGGCGGGCGGCGGGCGAGAGGCGGGTGGCGGCCACCAAGGAAGGCTCTATTACCGGGCCACCGCCGAGGGGGTGAGCCACTATCAGGAGTGGCTCGTGGATCAGATCCGCGAGGACCGGCGCCACTCCGAGCTGTTGGTGCGCCAGCTCGCGGTGTTCGCGCGCCAGCCGCAGGTGGCGCTGCAGATGCTCGAACGCTACGAGCTCGCGCTGCTGGCGCAGGCGCGCTCGGCGCCCCTGAACCCGGCCGGGGGGCGCGGGGAGGACGCGGTGGGGGAGCTGATCGCACAGCTGGTGCAGGACGACCGGCGGCTGGCGAGCGAAGCGAAGCTCGCCTGGATCGGAGCCGCGAGGAGCAGGCTCAGGGAGCTGCTCGCGCGGCAGACGGGTGCGGCGAGCGAGACCAAGGACGGCCGCGGTCGAGACGATGGGGACGCGGTG
>DATJMB010000171.1:0-2489 GCA_035508995.1 Solirubrobacteraceae bacterium
GGCGCCGTGCTGCGTGAGGGCTCCAAGATCGGCACCTTCGTGGAGGTCAAGAACTCGGACATCGGCGCCGCCGCCAAAGTGCCCCACCTCTCCTACATCGGCGACGCCGACGTGGGCCACCACACCAACCTCGGCGCCTCCACCATCACCGCCAACTACGACGGCCGCGCCAAGCACCGCACCGCCATCGGCCCCCACGTCCACACCAGCGTCCACACCACCCTCGTGGCCCCCGTGTCCCTCGCCGAGCACTCCTATACGGCGGCCGGCTCGGTCATCACCGACGACGTCCCCGCCGAGGCCCTCGCCATCGCCCGCCCCCGCCAGGAGAACATCGAGGCCTACGCCCGCCGCCACTCTCCGGAGGCCGGTGAGCCACCCTCCTGAGGGCTGGCGCCGGTCGATCGCATCGAGCCTTTACACTCACAGGCGATGAGCAGCGCGATCGACACGCGCAGCGAGCAGAGCCCCCAGACGAGCCTGCCCATCGATTACAACAAGCGGCTCATGCTGTTCAGCGGCCGCGCCAACCCCCAGCTGGCGGTCGACATCGCGGACAAGCTCGGCGTGGAGCTCGGCCCCGTGCGCCTGCGCACCTTCTCCAACGGCGAGGTCTACTGCCGCTACGAAGAGTCCATCCGGGGCGCCGACGTGTTCATCGTCCAGTCCACCTGCGGCAACCCCCAGACCGGCGTCACCGCCAACGACTCGCTGATGGAGCTTCTGTTCATGATCGACGCCGCCGTGGGCGCCTCCGCCCATCGCGTGATCGCCGTCACTCCCTGGTTCGGCTACTCCCGCCAGGACAAGAAGTCCGCCCCTCGGGAGCCCATCTCCGCCCGTCTCGTGGCCCGCATGCTCGAGGCCGCCGGCGCCGACCGGGTGCTGACGATGGACCTCCACGCCGGCCAGATCCAGGGCTTCTTCCAGAAACCCGTGGATCACATGACCGCTCTGTTCATGCTCACCCAGTACTTCGGCGACCTCGGCCTCTCCGATCTCGTGGTGGTGGCCCCCGACGCCGGCCGGGTGAAGCTCAACAAGAAGTTCGCCTCCAAGATCGGCGCCGAGCTCGCGATCCTCGACAAGGAGCGCCCAGCCCAGCAGGTCGCCGAGATCGGCTACGTGATCGGCGACGTGCGCAACAAGACCGCCGTGATCGTCGACGACATGATCGACACCGCCGGCACCCTCAAGGCCGCCGCCCGCACCGTCCTCGACGAGGGCGCCTCCCGCGTGTACGCCGCCGCCACCCACGCCATCTTCTCCGGCGACGCCTTCGAGAACCTCGCCGACTCCGGCCTCGAGGAGATCGTCGTCACCGACACCATCCCCGCGCCCCTCGACCTTCCCGCCAACGTCCGCGTCCTGCCCTGTGCCGAGCTCCTCACCGACTCCATCCGCCGCATCTTCGTGGACGACTCCGTGAGTGAGGTCTTCGGCGGCGAGAACCAGCTGTTCTGAGCGGCCCCGACACCCAGGCCGCCGAGATCGGACCCCGCGCGTGGTGGCGGCGCGTGCCCCGCCGCCGCCGCATCGCCATCGTGGTGGTCTCCCTGGCCCTCTTCCTGCTCATCGGCGCACTCCTGGCCCGCTACCTGTCGACCGAAAACGTCGAACGCCACGACATCCTCCTCGTGCTCCAGTCCCAGGCCCGCGGCGATCCCTCACGGGAGCTCTCCCTGATGCACGAGTGCCACCTGAGCCCCACCTGCGCCGCCACCGTCCGCGCCAGCGCCCGCAAGCTCAAACGCCCCGGCGCCGTCAAGATCATCTCCATCACCTCACCCACCGCCGGCTCCCTCACCACCGCCACCGGCACCACCCGCGTGGCCTGGACCGTCATCGGCACCCTTCCCGTGGTCCAATGCGCGGTCGTCCGCCGCTCCGGCAACTTCCTCCAGGGCTTTCACGTCAGCGTCCTGTCCCTGAGCGCCCCGATCGAAAACGAAGCCGAATGCTGAGCCGGCCGGACGAAAACGTCAAGCCTTGCGCTGCTACCCTTGCCCGTCGATGCCAGACACCCAGACAAAGCTCGACGTCACCAACCGGCCCGCCGAAGGCTCCCGCGCGGCTCGCCGCCTACGGCGCCGAGGTCGCGTGCCCGGCGTCCTCTACGGCGGTGCCGGCGAGTCTCTGAGCTTCGACGCCGACTCCCGCGAGCTCCGCATCGCCCTCGCCAGCACCGGCGCCGTGCTCGACCTCAGCATCGACGGCGCTCAGCCCACTCCCGTGGTCCTCAAGGAGGCCCAGCGCGATCCCGTGCGTGGCGACACCGTCCACGTGGATCTCCTGCGTGTGCGCCTCGACCAGGCCATCCACGCGGTGGTCCCCCTCGAGCTCGCCGGCATCGACGACGCGCCCGGCGTCAAGGAAGGCGGCGTCCTGGAGCAGATCCTCCGCGAGCTGAACGTACAGGCCCTGCCCACCGCAATCCCCGAGTCCGTCGTCCACGAGATCGGCGAGATGCAGATCGGCGAGACCATCGT
>DATJMB010000172.1:0-6103 GCA_035508995.1 Solirubrobacteraceae bacterium
GTCTCGACGAGCAGGTGCTCCTCGGGAACGAGGCGGGCGCAGTCGGCGAGGTCGCCTGCGCGCTTGTAGGTGACGTTGCCGGCGAAGGAGATCTCATAGCCCCGCGCCAGGCACTCGCCGAGGCGGTCGGGCATCGAGAAGCAGTGCATGATGACGGTGACGCCGTCGGCTTCGCGCTTCAGCTGGTCCAGTGTCTCCTGCTCGGCGGCGCGGGAGTGGATCACGAGCGGCTTGGCGGTCTCACGGGCGAGGGCGATCTGGGCGGCGAAGGCCCGCTGCTGGTCCTCGGGGGATGCCCCCTGGCGGTAGAAATCGAGGCCGGTCTCGCCGATCGCCAGGCAGCGCTCGTGGGCGGCGAGCTCGCGCAGCTCGGCCAGGTCTCGCTCCTCGAAGGCGGCGGCGGCGTTGGGGTGGCAACCGACTGCGGCGTAGACCTCGGGGAAGCGCCCGGCGGCGGCGAGGGCGGCGCGGCAGGAGGCGGAGTCGGTGCCGACGGTGAGCATGTGGGTGACGCCGGCGGCGAGAGCGTCGGCGACGAGCTGCTCGTCGGGGGGCTCGCAGAGGTGGAGGTGGGTGTGGCTGTCGATCACGGCGCCGGTGCGGCGCCCCCTGCATCGGGCGCGCTCTCGGGGGCCTTCGGGAAGAGCACCTCCAGGGGCTGGACCCGCTCGACGGCGCCGGCGCCGAGACGGGCGCCGGCGAGGGTGAGGTCGGGGGCGTGCAGGGCGGCGAGCAGCCGCTCGGTGCTCGCGGGGAGGTAGGGCCAGAGCAGCACGGAGAGGGTGCGCAGGCCCTCGACGAGGCTGGCGAGCACGAGGTCCAGCTCGCCGGCGCGGGCGGGATCCTTGGCGAGCTGCCAGGGGGCGCGCTCCTCCACGTAGCGGTTCAGGCGGCGGACGCGCTGCCAGATCTCCTCCAGGGCGCCGGTGAGCTCGGTGGCGTCGATCAGCGTGGCGACGCGCTCGGGGAGGCCGGCGAAGTCCTCGGCGAGCACCGGGTCGGGATCGCCGGCGGGCACCGTGCCGTCGCGGTAGCGGGCAACCATGGCGAGGGTGCGGCTGGCGAGGTTGCCGAGCTCGTTGGCGAGCTCGCTCTCGTAGCGCTGCTCGAAGGCGGCGGTGGAGACGGAGCCGTCCTGGCCGAAGGGGACGTCGCGCAGCAGATAGAAGCGCAGGGCGTCGGCGCCGAAGCGGTCGATGACGACGAAGGGGTCGAGCACGTTGCCCAGGGACTTGGACATCTTCTCGCCTTCCATCAGCAGGTAGCCGTGCACGAACACCCGCTCGGGCAGCTCCAGGCCGGCGGCGATCAGCAGGGCGGGCCAGTAGACGGTGTGAAAGCGCAGGATGTCCTTGGCGATCAGGTGGCAGTCGGCGGGCCAGAAGGTCTGCGTGAGGTCGGCTCCGGGGCGGGCGTAGGAGAGGGCGGAGTAGTAGTTCAGGAGGGCGTCGAACCAGACGTAGAAGACGTGCTCGGGATCCCACGGCACGGGCACGCCCCAGGTGAGGCGATGGCGGGTGAGGGGCACGTCGCGCAGGCCCGAGCGGATGAAGGAGAGGGCCTCGTTGCGACGGGTGGTGGGAGCCACGAAGGTCTGACGCTCGGCGTAGAGCGCTTCGAGGGGCTGCTGGAAGGAGGAGAGGGAGAAGAAGTAGTTCTGCTCCTGTTCGCGGGTGAGCTCCACGTGGTGGATGGGACAGCGGTTGCCCTCGTCGATCTCGTTCTCGGCCTTGAAGTCGGCGCAGCGGGGGCAGTACCAGCCCTCGTAGAGGCCCTCGTAGACGTGCCCGTTGGCGTGCACGCGAGAGAGGACCTCCCGCACGACCGCCATGTGCTGGGGGTCGGTGGTGCGGATGAAGAAGTCGTTGGAGGCGCCCAGCCGGGGGGCGAGGGCCTTGAAGCGCTCGGCGTTGCGGTCGGCTAGCTCCTGGGGCGGGATGCCGAGCGCGTGGGCGGCGTCGGCGACGGGCTCGCCGTGCTCGTCGGTGCCGGTGAGGAAGAACACCTCTTCGCCGCGCTGGCGGTGGTGGCGGGCGAGGACGTCGGCGGCGATGGTGGTGTAAGCGTGGCCCAGGTGGGGGGCGGCGTTGACGTAGTAGATGGGGGTGGTGACGTAGAAGGACACTCGCCGCTCAGGCTACTGTCCGCGCGGTCCATGCGGGGGCGGACGCTCGGATCGGCTGGCGGGCGGCGGGGCGGCGCCGATCACGAGCACGATCTCGCCCTTGGGGGGGCGCTCGCGATAGCGGGCGGCGAGCTCGGCGGCGGAGCCGCGGATGACCTCCTCGTGGAGCTTGGTTAGCTCGCGGCACACGGCCACGGGGCGCTGGGGATCGAGGACGGCGAGCAGCTCCAGGGTGGCGGGCAGACGCTTGGGGGACTCGAAGGCGACGAGCGTCTCCGCCGCCTCGGCGAGCATGCGCTCGCGCTGGCCGCGCTTGCGGGGCAGAAAGCCGACGAAGCACCAGCGGGCGACGGGCAGGCCGGAGGCAACGAGGGCGACAGGCGGGGCGCTGGCGCCGGGCAGCACCTCCACGGGGATCTCCGCGGCGAGGCACTCGCGCACGAGCTGAAAGCCGGGATCGGAGACCACGGGCATGCCGGCGTCGCTGACGAGGGCCACGGTGGCGCCGGCGCGCATACGCTGCACCAACTCGGCGGCGCGAGGAGCTTCGTTGCGCTCGTGAAAGCTCGTCAGGCGGCGCGCCGGGATCCGGTGGTGGGCGAGCAGCCGGCCGGTGTGGCGGGTGTCCTCGCAGGCCAGCACATCTGCCTCACGCAGGGCCCTGAGGGCACGCAGGGTGATGTCCTCGAGGTTGCCGATGGGCGTGGGACACACGAGCAGGCGACCTTGCGAAACGGGGGGAACCGGAGGGTTCTCGGCGTTCATCTCGCAAATATAGGCTCAGGGAAATCCACGACGATGGCGCTCGACTCCGAACAACCACCCCAATACACCCGCTACCGGACGGGCCGCGGCCTGCGTGGTGGCGGTGACGGGGACGGCCTCGGAGCGATCGCCGGCGAGCGCGAGGCGCACGGGCGGGGCCCAGGACGGGGACGCGCGGGCGGCTGGCGCGGGTGGCGCGAGCGGATCACGCCGCGACGGGTGATCGTGGGGGTGGTGCTGGTGCTCTGCGGCTGGCTTGCGCTCTCGCTGGCGCTGTTTCTGCTGAGCTCCCACTTCGCGCGCACCTCGCCGCCGAGCGACGTCGCGGGCGTGCTGACGCCGGCGGGCTTCCCGCTGACGTCGGCGAACAACATCCTCGTGCTGGGCTCGGACCGGCGCCAGAAGGACAGCCGGGAACCGGGGGCCGAAACGACGGGCTTCGGGCGATCGGACACGATCATGCTGATCCGCACCGGCGGCGGGCACGCGGCGCGGCTGTCGATCCCGCGGGACACGGTGGTGGAGATCCCCGGGCACGGCCTGCAGAAGATCAACGCGGCGCACGAGTACGGCGGGCCGGCGGAGTCGATCGCGGTGATCGAGCGCTGGCTGGGCGTGCCGATCAACCACCTGGTTGAAGTGAACTTCGAAAACTTCCCCCAGCTGATCGATGCGATGGGTGGCGTCAGCTACACGGGCGGCTGCGTGGTCTCGCGCCTGGACGGAGGCTCGGCCAACGGCGGCTTCACGCTGCGGCTGAGCGCGGGCACCCACCATCTCGACGGGCGCGAAGCGCTTGCGCTGGCGCGCACACGGGAGAACCTGTGTGCGCCCAACGAGACGGACATCCAGCGCGAGGAACACCAGCAGGCGCTGTTCAACGACATGAAGGGGGCGCTGCTCTCCCCCACGAGCTTCCTGCGGCTGCCGCTGATCGCGTGGAACGCGCCGCCGGCGATCATCTCGGACATGAGCGGCGTGGAACTGCTGGGGATGTTCGGGGCGCTTGCTGTGGGCGGCACGCCGGCCACCCACGTGCTGCTGCCTACGGGCCAGATCACGCTGCCGAGCGGCGAACAGGGGCTGACGATCTCCGAATCGGCGCGGCGCGCGGACGTGGCTCAGTTCATGGCGGGCTGAGACCTCTTGCGCGCGGAGGAGCCGGCGCCGGAGCTCGAGCCCCTGCCGCCGCCGCCCGCGTCCGAGCCACCCGAGCCCGAGCCGCCCGAGGCCGAGCCGCTCGAGGCCGAGCCGCCCGAGCCGGAGGAGGTCTTGGCGTCTTTCTTCGTGGGGCTCTTCTCGGCGGAGCTCTCGCCACCCTTATCGCCGTCGCCCCTCTGCCCCTTCGCGCCCTCGGCGCCGGACTCCGAGGAGCCCTCGGAGGCGGCGGCTGTCTCGCGCTGGCGCTTGCGGGTGCCGTAGTCGGTGTTGTAGAAGCCCTTGCCCTTGAAGTGGACGGCCGGGGGGTGCAGCACGCGCTCCACGGGCACGCCCGTGTCGGGGTCGTGCGTGAGGGGATCGTCGCTGAAGGACTGCACCAGCTCGAAGGTGCTGCCGTCGGGACGACGGTACTCGTAGATCGGCATGGCAGCGCGATTATAGGAGTGCCAGGGGGCCGCTCAGTCGGCGATCAGGGCGCGAGCGCAGAGAATGCCGGCCTGAACCGTGGCGGCGAAGTCGCGATCGGGCTCGGCGAGCATGCGCAGGGCGAAGCCGTCGCCGAGGGAGAAGAGGATCTCGGCCACCGCGTCGGGCTCGGCGCGCAGGTGCAGCACGCCGTCGCGCTGGGCGGTGGCGAGCATCTGGGCGACGTGTTCGCGCATGCCGCGGTTGAGCTCGGCGTACTCGACGGCGATGTCGGCGTTGCGACGGGAGAGGGTGAAGAGCTCGAACACGAGGGTCACAAGGTCGGGGTCCTCGCGGACGGTCTGCTGGAGGTTCTCGGCCAGCAGGGCGATGAAGTCCTCGGCGCTGCGGGCATCGGCGAGCTGGCGCTCGAGCTGGGCCATGCGCAGCTCGGAGTCGTGGCGGACGGCCTCCACGAGGAGCTTCTCCTTGGTGCCGAAGTAGTAGTGGAGCAGGCCCCGGGAGACGCCTGCCTCGCGGGCGACGTGGTCGAAGGTGGAGCCGGCGCTGCCCCGCTGGGCGACGCTCCGGCGCATCGCCTCGACGATGCGCCGGGCCTTCTCGCCGTCGGCGGTCCTCCGTGACCCGGTGCGCCCGGCGGTAGCCGCCATCTGACTGCCAGCCGCGTGCGGGAGCTAGGACGCCGGCGTGGGCGCCGGTGCGGGCTCGACGGGAGTGGTGGTGGAGCTGTACTCGAACTCGTCCTCGGCGCCGAAGAGCAGGTCCAGGACCTTGCTGCGCAGGCCTTCGCTGAGCACCAGCGCCAGGGCGCCGGCGACGAGCACCAGCATCAGGGCGCGGCCGGGGCGACGGCGACGACGCTTGCGGGGCGGCTCGCGCAGGGTGGTGGCGGCGTCACGCAGGGCGTCGGCGGCTTTGCGCAGGTCGTTCTGGAGCTTGCGATCCTCGAACAGTGCCTGGCTCGCGGGCTTGCCGTTGTTCATGCGGCCGTATGCGCTGCGGGCGGCGCCATAGGCCGTGAGCAGGCTGGCGCGCAGCTGCGGGTCTTCGACGATCCGTTCGACGTACCGGTTGCGCAGCGCCGCCGCCCGCAGGTCGGCCAGCGCAGCCTCGCCTGACTTTGGAAATCCCTTGCCTCGATCCTTCGCCGCCATCTGAGCCACCGCCTATGAAATGAGCTTGCAGGTCCACCTTCAATATACGCCCCGGGCAGCCACCGGGGGCCTACGCGTGCAGCGCGGCCTGCTCCTGAGCGGTGGGGAAGGCCCAGGCGGCGCGGGTGCGGCGCTCCTGGCGAAAGACGAAGCTCAGCTGCTGGGGCGGCTTCAACTGGGCCTCGTTGGGGCGAAAAGTGGCGCAGGGCTCGTCCAGATCCAGGGCGCACAGCAGGTTGCAGTGGAAGAAGCAGTCCTCGCAGCTGACCTTCCGTGGCGCGCGTTTCCTGGTCTGGTTTCTCTGCACATGGCCTCCAAGTGGTTCGCGGTTACCGAGCGGTGAACATCAAAGCACTCCACCCGCGGAGCGCTCGGCGGGCATTCCGCAAATCGCAGAGAAAACCGTCGGTGGCTCTCTCCGCCGATCGCGGCGGCTCGTCATCATTGGCGGAAGATGCGGATTCTCGTCACC
>DATJMB010000173.1:0-56826 GCA_035508995.1 Solirubrobacteraceae bacterium
GTTCGCCCCAGCTATCGCCAACTTCGCTTCCGTACAGGCGGTACTCGCCGACTCCCACCACAACGCCCCCGCGTTCCATGTAGGAGCGGAGCGTCGCCACCTGTTCGGCGTTGAACGCTTCCTGGTTCAACTGCAGGATCACGCACGAGTCGCTCGCGAGATCGGACGGGAGGCTTGTTTCGGTGTTGACCGTATCCCCGGTTGCGGCCGCGAGGTCCGTGTAGCTGGAGTTCGTGTAGTCGTACTCTTCGGGGTTCGGGTTGTTGCCCTCGTACACAAGCACCGCGCCTGCTGCCGGCATCGCCCATAGCAGTCCCGCCGTCACCACGGCGCATCCGATCGCGACCAGCCTTCCCAGCGCTCCACCCACGGAGTCGCAGAGTACCGGATGCCGGGTCTGCCGATACCGCGACACGGTGCGCACATCCCGCTCGGTGCGCCCCCTTTTGCCCTTTGCGCTCCCGCTAATCCAGGATGAACCCGATCTCGTCTCGGGGATCGAGCTTCGACCCTCCGCGTACGCATGTGGCTCCACCTTGCTCGATCACCGAACAGCGCCAGCCACCGGGAACCGTTATGTACTGAGCCGCGCGCGGGCCGTTGACCGGTCCGTGGAAAGTGCCGTGGGCGTAGCTCTTGGCTACATTCCGTGCTTGCGTGCATGACACGGCGCCGCGATAGATCGTCACGACACGCGGTGCCGGGCCACCGGGCAATGCGCCGCAGGAGCGACTTGCCGCCGCGGCCGGAGTCGTGGAGCTTGCCGCGATCGCGGCGCTGAGGATGGCTGTGATGGCGAGCTGTATGCGCATTGGTCGTCTCCTGGTTCCTAGAGTCTCGGCGCCGGATAGTGGCTTTTGCGTTTCGGCACGCACGTGTGGTAGGTACGTGTTCCCGTCACCGTGCGACCGTCGCTCGCCCTGGCGGTGATCGAGAGCACGAACGTGCCCTTTGGCAGGCCCACGAGATCGACGAGCGCGGTGATGTGGGAGCGCCCGAGGGTCTTGACGCGCCTGCCGTTGATCTTGATGACCGCGCTGACCCATGTGACTCCTGGCAGCGTGCGCACGTGGATCGTGAACCTGCGCCTGCTCACGCACTGCTTGCTGGCGGGCGGGAGGCTGAACGCCCGCGTCGGGGAGATCGCCGGGGGCTGGGGCTGGGGCTGGGGCTGTGCGCTGGGCGGTGTCGCCATCCCCAGCGCTTGCGGCCCGCCCGTCGCCAGTACCGTGCCGGCGCCCGTCGCCGGGTCGATGCTGAGCAGTTCGCCGCCGAGATCCTGGCCGAACAGCGCTCCAAAGCTGGCGCTCAGGCCATAGACGGAGGGCTTTCCGATCGCGCCCACAAGTTTGCCAACGCCCGTCTGCGGGTCGATCGATACGAGGTTGTCGCTCAGCGCCGTGGAGGTAGCGGTCATGTAGAGCGCGGTTTCGGAGGTGAAGGCGAGATCGCCCGACGAGCTGAAGCCAGAGCCAGCTCCGACCGCCGTGGCAGCGCCACTGGCCGGGTTGACTGTCACGAGCGCCCCCTCTCCCGACCCGTAGATGCTGCCCGATGGCGCGACCACGAGCCCGTTGAGGAAGTACCCCGTGGAGCCCACGTACACCGCGGCGCCCGTGTCGACGTTCACCCTGTAGAGCGAGCTGCTGCTGTCCACGCCGTAGAGTTCGCCCGCGGAGGTGACCGCGATGTCGAACAGCATCACCCCCGTGTGTCCGATCGTCTTGGTCTGGCCCGTCAGCGGCCCGCGGATGAACTCCAGGTACAACGTGGATTCGTCGTTGACGTAGGCCACGCAGCCGTCGGCCAGCGATTCGCTGACCAGGCTGTTGAACTGTGGGCTCCCCGTGACCGACGAGGCCAAAGACCCATCGAGGCTGGTGCACGCGGCGCCCACCGCGGGTTCCGAGGCCGCCAGCGCGCACGACGCCAGCAGCGCCGATATCAGCGCGGCTGCGCCAACCGCCAGCGCGAGCCCTCGCGGGAGCCGTGAGAAGTGGCTGGAGGCGCGGCCCCCATCGGGACGCTGGGGACGCTGGGTTGGGCGTGGCGTGGTTCGTCGATCGCTGGGCGTAAGCATCGGTATCTCCCGTTCCGAGTTGGATTGCCCGGCAAGCATCCACACTCGACGCGTGCGCCGCCACCCACCCTAGGTGTGGGCGTATGTCACCCGCCGGCAGCATAACGGCCGCCGGTCGCTATTCGCTGACGCAGCCCGCGCTCGGACGGCTGGAGAGCCGCAGGTGCGTGTGCAGCCAGGAGGCGGTGCGGTCGAGCATTTCGGTGCCCGCGCCGAAGGAGGGGGCGAACGCCACGATCGCCACCGCCGCTCCCCTCGCCGAGCCGGGGTCCACGATGCCCGATTGGCGCACCAGGTAGCCGCCGGGCTCCGGTCCCCAGCCGCCCTTGAAGGCGATCGAGTCAAAGCCCGCCGACCCCAGCCCCCAGCTCTCGCCCGGCTCGATGCTCTCCATCAGGCCGAGCACGTAGCTGGTCTGGCCGGCGGGCAGCAGGCAGCCGAGGGCGAGCGCCCGGAAGAACCTCACCGCCTCGCCGGGACGCCACTCGGTCTGCCCGAAGGTCGTCACCGCTCCGGCCGGCGGCGGCGCGGTGGCCACCACCGTCTCGCTGTCGCCGCTCTGCCGCAGCAGCCCTTCCATGTAGCGGCTTGCCCCGCCGAGACCGCCCTTCAGCCGCTCGAGGTCTCCGAACAGCGCGAGCACCGATTCGTTGTTCGATTCGGTGATCGCCGACTGCGCCCACGCCCGCTCCTGGGCCGTCAGGCCGGCCGAGCCACGGGCTCGTAGCAGGGCCGTGAGCACCGGCACCTTGGTCGTGCTCCAGCCGTGTGCCGGTTCGTCGCCGCCGAGCACTTCCCGCCGCCCCGCTCCCAGCGGCACGAGCGCCAGCTCCACCCGCCCCGGCAGCGAGCTCGCCAATCGCTGGAAGGAGCCCGCCGAGCCGCTCGCGAGCAGGCCGCCGGAGGCCGCGCTCGTAGCTTCCGCCGCGCCATCGCCCGTGCTCGCGCCCGTGGCCTGCTGGCCGTGCATCGCGTGGAGCTGGGCCTGGACGCTCCGCAGGCTCTCGGCCCCCGCCGCCGCCGGGTATTCGGCCTGGCCGCCGCTCGCGCCGGCGCTGGTGGCGGAGGCGCCCGCCGTGGCCGCCGCCTTCCTGGCCACCCGCACCACCACCACATGATGGCTCGGGGCGGCGATCGCGTACACCGCCACGCCCACCGCACAGACCGCGAGCACCGCCGCGCCCACCGTCAACGCGCGCCGCCTTCGCACCCGCCGTGCGCGACGCTGCGTCAGGTACTCGGGGGAGTAGCTCATCCTCGCAGCAGGCTAGCTGCCCGCGCCGGCGCCCGCCGGCTACCCATCAGGGGAAGTAGACCGACGCGTTGTTGCCCCCCGTGCACACCACGCTGGTGCCCGCGGAGCACGTCATCGTGTACGTCCGCTGGGTCACCGGGCTGTACACGGCGTAGGTCCCGGGGCCGTTGTGTTCGTAGGTCTGGCGGACGTTTTCGGCGAACGAGCACGTGGTGTCCGGTCCCACAGAGAGCTGATCGCCGCACGCGCTCTGTCCCCCGCCGGCGCTGCCCGTGCCGCCTGTGCTCGGCTGCTCGTGCGCCACGCCCGGCGTCGCGCTCGAGGATCCGCCGCCTCCCCCCGAGCCGCCGGAGGAGCCGCCGCCCTGCTGCACCACCACCACGCTGGTGGAGCCGGGCGTCTGGCCGGGGGCGCTGCCGATCACGTCGATCGTCGTCTTGCCCCCGTGAAGTTCGGCGGCCCCGGTGAACACGCCGTTGCCCACGGCGGCCGGCTTGCCCTGCACCTGCACCGACGCGGTGGCCGGCGAGACCGTGCCCCGCACCGTGACGCTGTTGCCCGCGATCACGCTGTTGCTCGTCGGTGAGGTGACCACCACCGAGACCTCGCCCCCGGTGGTCGTCGTGGTGGTCGTAGTCGCGCCGCAGGCGTCCACGCACATCATCAAGAGCAGGCCGCAGGCCAATGCTCCGATCGTCCGTGTCGAGACTGCCGCCCTCAGGCCCAGCACGCGCGCAACATACCACCTCCCGCCCTATCGAAATAGCTCGGAAGCCGCCTCTACCCCGTGCAGCTCGAGGCCCCGCAGCCGCCCGCGCCGGGCAGCCGCCCGAGCAGCTCGATCAGGGTCGTCATCTCCCGCTCGCTGTAGCGCTCCTCGAACAGCCCCCGGATCGCCCGCACGTGCGAGCACGACGCTTCGCCGAGCTTCTCGGCGCCCGCGTCCGTGAGCACCGCGTAGGTCACACGTGCGTCGCCGGGGCATTCCTCCTTGTCCACGTACCCACGCTCCCGCAGGCCCTCCAGCAGCCGCGTCACCCCCGATGCCGTCAGCTGGAGGCTCTCCGCCAGGTCCACCCGGCGCATGTGCCGTCGCTCGGACTGCGCCAGCAGCAGCAGCGTCTCGTACTCGTTCACCGTCAGGCCGTGGTCGCTCTGCAGCTGGGCGCTCACCGTGCGCCGCATGCCCGCGTGCCCCCGCAGCAACCGCACCCACGCGTCCACCGACGGAGACTCTTGCTCGCTCAATAGTTGACTAGTCATCGATCTGTGCTAGATTGTTGATCAGTCAAGTATATCCCTTTCCTTCCCCCTCAGGAGGTCCTCGCGATGAGCACAACCGTACACCCCCCCAAGACCCTTCCCAGCGGCACCTGGACCGTCGATCCCGTCCATTCCCACGTAGCCTTCTCCGTCGGCTATCACGTGGGCACCTTCCGCGGCAGCTTCGCGCCGCTGCAGGCCACCCTCGAGGTCTCCGACGACGGCCAGGCCAGCCTCACCGGCTCCGTCGCCGCGAGCGCCGTCAAGGTCCAGGACGAGAACCTCGCCGCCCACCTCCAGTCGCCCGACTTCTTCGACGCCGAGCGCACACCCGAGATCGCCTTCGCCTCCACCGCCATCCGTCCCGCCGGCGAGGGAGAGGTCGAGATCGAGGGCCAGCTCACGATCAAGGGCACCACCCTCCCGATCCTCGCCAGGGGCCGCATCGGCGAGGAGAAGTCCTACATGGACCGTCCCTACTTCGGCCTCGAGCTCGAGGCCACCCTCGATCGCACCCGCTACGGCCTGAACTGGAACAACCCGCTTCCCAACGGCGACCCCGCCCTCGCCGACGACGTCACCGTCACCGCCGAGCTGTTCCTCACCAAGAGCGCCTGACACGGACCCGAGACCATGAAGATCCTCGCCATCCCCGGCAGCCTCCGCCGCGACTCCCACAACCGCGCCCTGCTCCTCGCCGCGGCGGAGCAGCTGCCGGGGGACGTCCAGCTCGAGCTCTTCGAGCAGCTCAGGGACGTCCCGCCCTACGACCAGGACGACGACCGCGAGCCCGCTCCACCGGCCGTCGCCGCTCTGCGCGCCGCGATCACCGGCGCCGACGCGCTGCTGATCGCGACCCCCGAGTACAACTCCTCGATCCCCGGCCAGCTCAAGAACGCGCTCGACTGGGCCTCTCGCCCGCTCGGCTCGAGCGTCCTGATGAACAAGCCCGTGGCCGTCCTCGGCGCCTCCACCGGCGCCTTCGGCGCCGTGTGGGCCCAGGCGGAGTTGCGCAAGGTGCTCGCCGCCGCCGGCGCCCGCGTGACGGACGCCGAGCTGCCCGTGCCCCACGCCCACGAACGCTTCGACGAGCGCGGCCGCCTGACCGACGAGGACATCCGCGAGCGCCTGCGCGAGATCCTCGAACTGCTCGTCGCGAGCGCTCGCCCGCGCGTTCCCGTGTCCGCCGTCTGATTCGCCGCGCTCGCGCGCCTCAGCCCTCGCCCGCGCTCGGCAGCGGCGCCGGCTCCGGCGCGGGCGGATCCTCCCGGCGCTCCGCGGCGCCCACGACCCGCGCGCCCGCCTGGCGCAACCCGGGCTCCAGCGCCGCCAGCGCCGCCAGGTGGCGGTGCGCCCATGCGATCGCCAGACCCGCCGGCGCGCCGCCGCCGCCGGGCGGCCGTTCGAGCACCACCCGTCCCGGCGCCACTCCCTCCCGTTCGTCGAGCCTCTTCTCGGGCGGCGCCACCCGCGCCGCCGCGAGCGACGCTCCGAGCTCCCCGTACCACCCGCACAGCGCCCGCCGCTCCGCCTCGAAGGCCTCCCGCGCCTGCCACAGCCGCGGCAGCTCCCGCGCCACCGGCGCCAGCCGCGCAAACGCGTGCGCCCCCTCCAGCAGCCGCGCCGCCCGTCGCGCCCGCGTGACGCCCATCACCAGCGTCGTCAGGTCGTCCAGCGATCCCCGCGCCGAGCTCCGTTCGGAGAGATAGCCCCGCACGGTGGCGTCCAGCAGCTGCCCGCTGGCGATCGCCGCCCGCGCCGCCCGCTCGCGTCGCGCGCCCCCCTCCTCCCCTCCCACGTCTCCCAGCAGACCGTCGATCGTCGCCTCCAGATAGGCCGCCGCCTGCTGGTAGGCGGCCCCGAGCGCCCGCCGCAGCGCCCCCGCCGCGCCGCGCGGCCAGGCGAGCACTCCCACCAGCACGCTCACCCCCGCTCCGATCGCCACGTCCTCGACCCGCACCAGCCCCACCTTCCAGCCCGACGGCTCGATCAGGTTGAACAGCACCAGCACCGTCGCCGAGAACGCCGCCTGGCCGGCCCCGAAGGAGATCGCCCGCGGCGCGTAGGTGGCGAGCGCCACCGCGACCGGCAGCAGCGCCCACAGCGCCGCTTCGTCCCCGCCGAGCCCGGCGACCAGCACCCCGCCCACCACGATCCCGCCGAATGTCCCCACCAGCGCCTGCGCCATCGTCGCTCCCGTCGCCAGCGCGTTCGAGCGCAGCACCGACATCGTGCCCAGCACGATCCAGAAGGAGTGCTGCAGATCGCTGAGCTGCGCCACCAGCACCGCCAGGCTCAGTCCCAGCGCCCCCCGCACGCTGTCCCGAAACCACGCCGAGCGCACGTTCGCGTGCGTGCGCGCGATCCTGCTCGCCACGCCCAGTCGCGCCCGCCGCGTGCCCAGCGGGTCCTCCGCCACCGCCTGCCCGCAGGCCAGCAGCCCGTCGCGCATCGTCTGCAGGGTCGCGAACGACAGCTGTCGCAGCGAGAACGCCTCGTCGAGCTCCCGCGTGGCCGCCGGCTCCTGCCGCTCCCGCCAGCCTTCGCTGTCGCGCACGAACGCGTGGCCGAGCGCCTCGTGCGCCTCCCGCAGCCCGCCCAGCGCCGTCTCCGCCCGCCCCTCCACCGCCTCGTCTCGCTCCTCCTCCAAGTCGAGCCGCGCCGCCACCGCCTCCAGCGCGTCCGCCACCGCCCCCTCCAGCTCCACCCGCTCCCGCCACAGCCCCGCCTCGCTCTCCTCCCCCGGCGCCCTCGCCGCGACCCCGTGCAGCCACCCGAGGTCATCCACCAGCCGCGCCAGCGCCGCCGTCCGGCTCGAGGTTCCGCTCGGCCGGTGCTCGAGCCCGAGGAACAGCCGCCGCACGCTCCCCGTCGCCTCCTCCGCCAGCGCCCCCGCCTGTTCGCGTGCCTGCTCCCCGCCGGCCCGTCGCGCCCGCACGAGCTCCGCCAGCGCCGCCGCCGCCTCCCCGCACCGCCGTCGCAGCTCTCCCCGTGGCCGCCTCGGCCAGAGCACGAGCGTCGCCGCCAGCGACAGCCCGCCCGCGAGGCCCCAGCCCGCCAGCCGCGTCGGGATCGCCGACGCCTCCCCGGGAACCATCACGCCCAGCACGAATGTGAGCATCGCCGCCGCGTGCGCCGCCGCCACGTACTCCGAGAGCGCGCCCGCGAACAGGACCCCGAAGGCCACCACGGCGGTCGCCACCGTCGCCAGCCACGGCGACATCGAGAACACGGTGCCCAACGCGATCAGGACCGCGCCCGCGACGATCAGAGAGATGTACGCTCGCAGCCGCTCCCGCCGCGAGCCGCCGAAGTCGACGAACGCGAGCATCGACATCGCGCCGAATGCCGCGAACAGAGCCATCTGCTTGGAGTCGATCGCCACCAGCGCGATCGCGAACGCCAGCGGCACCACCACCGCCGCCCGCACCGCGCTCTCGAGCGCAAACCGCCTCGACTCGGACGCGCCCATGCGCGCGATCATATGCGCCCCGCCGGCTCCTCATCGACGGCCGCGTGAACTTCGCGCGAATTTGGAATCCACGCACGTTTTTGTCTGATACCGTTTAACGCGGGGCAGGCAGATTGGACGGATGTCCGATCAAGGCGCGGGCGAATTAGACCCATGTCTCTGGTCGCACAGAGAGCGCCGGTTAGCTTGTCCTTGCAAGGATTGCCAACTTTTTGCACGCAAGGATGCTCGGTTGTTGCGAACGCAGAACACCACCATCGGCTTTGCAGCGACCGTAGTGCGTCGCGTCGCCCTGTGCGCGCGCCCGGCAGTGAGTTCGGCTGACCGGCCCGTTCCGATCACCGGTCGTCAGCTCGTCTGCGGGTGCCGGGCCCGTGGGAGGTACGCCTATGGCTGAGCGCGACTCCCGCCTCGGCCTCGCCCCGCTGCTGGCCGAGCGTGAGCACGATCGCAACGAAGAGATCGGCGGCGGCGCGACGGACGCGTTCAATCTGGCTCGCGGAGCGGTAGAGAGCCCGCGCGTGAGCGTCGTGATTCCCACCCTCAACGAGGCCCGCAACCTCCCGCACGTCTTCGAGCGTCTGCCCAAGGACCTGCACGAGGTGATCGTCGTCGACGGTCACTCCACAGACGGCACCCCGGAGCTCGCCCGCGAGCTGCGCCGCGACGTGCGCATCGTCGAGCAGACCGGCCGTGGCAAGGGCGACGCTCTCAGCGCCGGCTTTCGCGCCTGCACCGGCGAGATCATCGTGATGCTCGACGCCGACGGCTCCACCGACCCCGCCGAGATTCCCCGCTTCGTCGCCGCCCTGCGCGAGGGCGCCGACTTCGTCAAGGGCTCGCGCTTCGCCCAGGGCGGCGGCAGCAGCGACATCACCGCCGCGCGGCGCCTGGGCAACCGGGCGCTGAACGCCGTGGTGAACATGATCTACGGCACCAGCTACACCGACCTCTGCTACGGCTACAACGCCTTCTGGGCACGCTGCCTGCCCTACATGCGCGTGGACTGCAACGGCTTCGAGGTCGAGACCCTCATCAACGTGCGCATCGCCAAGGCCGGCCTCGTGATCCACGAGGTGCCGAGCTTCGAGAGCGAGCGCCTGCACGGTGCCAGCAACCTGAAAGTCGTTCGCGACGGCCTGCGCGTGCTGCGCGTGATCGGCCTGGAGTGGCTGCGCGTCTCCTCCGCGAGCGTCCTCCTGCGCAGGCTCCTGGGAGTGACCGAATGATGAAGATCGCCCTCGTCACATCCACCCACGACAGCCACCACGGCGCCGTCGCCCACAGCCTGCGCGAGCTCGCCCGTGGCGTCACCCGCCGTGGCGGCCACGTCGACCTGCTCGCCCACGGCCCTCAGCAGCGGCCGCTGCACCCACCCGAGGCGGGCGTGGCGGTCCACCGCTTCCAGGCCCAGCCGAGCGGCTTCGGCTACGCCCCGCCCTCGGAGCTATGGACGCACCTGCACGGCCACGCCGATCGCTACGACCTCGTCCACGTCCACGGCCACCTGCCGCTGCCCGCCGCCACCAGCCGCGGTCTCTTCCGCCGGCTCGTCGTCAGCCCAGACCTCGCCGCCGCCGCCCCCCGCGCGCGCCGTCCGTGGGTCGCCCAGGGACAGCGCCGCCGCTTCACCCGCACCGCCCTGGCGTCCGCCGACCTGGTCGTCTGCTCCTCGGAAACGGAGGCCGCCACCGTGATGCGCGACCTGCACGCCGCGAGCGCCGTCCCCCGCGTGCGCGTCGTGCGTCCCGGCGTCGACACCCGCGCGATCGCCGCCGCCCAGCCGTATGAGACCGCGCGGCGCACGATCCTCGCGCTCGCGCTGCCCCAGGTCAGCTGGCGCACCGAGCTCGCCATCTCGGCGCTCCCCGACCTCGGCCCCGACTACGAGCTGGTGGTGCTCGGCCTCAGGGGCGGCCGGCGCCCGCTGGAAGCGCGCGCCGCCGACATGAAGGTCGCCAGCCGCGTGCGCTTCCTGGGCCCGGTCGGCGAGGAGGAGCTCTACCGCTGGCTGAAGACCGCCTGGGTGCTCGTCGCCCCCGACAACCTCGCCGGCGGCGGCGCCGCCACGGGGCTCACCCTGATGCAGGCCGCCTGCGCCGGCACGCCCGTCGTGGCCTCGGACACCCCCGCCAACCGCGAGGCCGCCGAGGCCATCGACCACGCCGCCGCCGTGAGCCTCGTCTCGGTTCGCACCTCGCCGCTGACGCTGGCCGACGAGATCGCCCGCGCCGCCCAGCTGCGCGTCGGCCCGCTCGCCTCGCTGGCGGTGCCTTCGCTCGAGTACGCCGCCGACCAGACCGTCTCGCTCTACTCCGATCTGCTCGAGGACCGCCTCGAGGGCGAGGGCGGACGCTCGGCCAGGCGCTCGCCGACCGTGGTGCCGCTGCACCGCGACGAGGCCCGCGTCCTCGGCGGTGCCAGATGAGCGTCTTCGCGCGTGCTCGCACGCCCACCGCGCCGGGCCCCGACTCGCGCGAGGAGCTCCCGTTCGGCCCGCTCGCGCCGTCGCCCGGCGCGCCCGCGCAGCGAGCGCCCCACGTGGCGATCCTCGACGTCGACGTCGCCGAGGGCCTGCCCGCGATCCCCGGCCACGACGAGCACGGCCGTCGCTGGAGCGCCGCCCTGGTGCTCGTGCGCGTCTTCACAGAGCCCGTCGGCGTGCTCGAGCTCGCGCCCCCGGCCGACGGCGTCTCCGCGCGGGAGCTGGCCCGCGCGATCGCCTCCACCCTCGGTGGGCGCGTCGGCGCCCGCATCCTCGCCGCCGGCCTGGAGTGGCAGGGGGACGTCCCCAGCGACGGCCTCGAGCCCGCGCAGGCGCCCCCGTATCTGGCCGCCCGGGAGCTGGTGCTCGCGCAGGCGCCGTCCCTGACCGTCGCCATCTGCACCCGCAATCGCCCCGCCGGCCTGGCCAAGTGCCTGGCGAGCATCGTCGGCCAGGAGTACCCCTCCCTGCGGGTCCTGGTGGTGGACAACGATCCCAGCGACGACAGCGCCCAGGCGGTCGCCCGCGAATACGAGTCCCGCCTGGCCCTCGATTACGTGCGCGAGCCACGCCCCGGCCTCTCGTGGGCGCGCAACCGCGCGATCGACGCCTCCGACGCGGAGATCCTCGCCTGGATCGACGACGACGAGGAGCTCGCCGACCCGTGGTGGGCGGCGGAGGTCGCCCGCGCCTTCGTCGAGCACCCCGAGGCCGGCGCCGCCAGCGGCATGATCCTGCCGGCCGAGATCGAGACCGCCTCCCAGCTCCAGTTCGAGCAGTACGGCGGCCACAGCAAGGGCCGCGACTTCACCCGCGAGGTGTTCGCCGCCGCCGGCCCCGGCGCTCAGCACCCGCTCTACCCCCTGCCGCCCTTCGGCACCGGCGGCAACATGGCCTTCCGCCGCGACGCCATGGAGCTCATCGGCCGCTTCGACCCGGCCCTCGGCGCCGGCACCAAGACGCTTGCCGGCGAGGACACGGCGGCCTTCAGCGCCCTGCTGTACCTCGGCGGAACCGTCGTCTGGCAGCCGAGCGCGATCGTCCGCCACTGGCACCGCCGCGAGCCCGACGCGCTCGCCAAGCTCTTCCACGGCTACGGCCGCGGCCTCACCGCCTACTACGCGAGCATGCTCGCCCGCCATCCCAGCACGCTGCCGCGGCTGCTGGGTCTCGCCCCGCGCGCGCTCGTGGACTTCGTCTCCCCCCACGGCGCCCGCCTCTCCGGGCTCGCCAGCGACTTCCCCCGCGATTTGCTGCGCGTCCACCGCCGTGGCGTCTTCGAGGGGCCCGGCATGTACGTACGCGCTCGTCGCCACGCCCGCCGCCTGCGCGACGGCGGCGGCGTGTCGCGCCAGACGGGAGGCCGGCCGGCATGAGTCCCACCCCGTCCCCGCCGGGCGTGGCGATCCTCATGTACCACAGCATCGCGCCCGCCGGCACCGACGCCTTCGGCGAGCTCACGGTGCCCCCGAGCCTGTTCGCCGAGCACCTCGCCGCGCTGGTGGAGTCCGGCTGTGAGCTCGTGCGCGTCGCCGAGGTGCCCGCGCTGCTGGCGCAGCCACCCGCGCGGGGGCCGCGCGTGGCGATCACGCTCGACGACGGCCTCGCCGACGTCGCCACCGGCGCCGCCCCCGCGCTCGCCGCGCACGGCCTGCCCGCGACTCTGTTCGTGCCCAGCGCCTACGTCGGCGACCGCGCCCGCTGGCTGAGCGGCGCGGACGCCCGCCGGCCCCTGCTGAGCTGGAGCGAGCTCGCGCAGCTCGCCGACGCGGGCCTGGAGATCGGCTCCCACGGCCACCTGCACCTCGCGGCCGACGTCAACGACCCCGCGCACGTGCGCGAGGACGCGATTCGCAGCCGCGCCACGCTCGAGGAGCGCCTCGCCCGGCCCGTGCGCAGCTACGCCTACCCCTTCGGCTATCGCACGCCCCGCGCCGGCGCCGCCGTCGCACAGGCCGGCTTCGCGCAGGCCTGCGCCGTCGCCGAGCTGCCGGCCGTCGCCGGCGAGGACCGCTTCGCGCTGCCCCGCCTGCACGCCCGGCCGCACACCACCCCCGAGGAGCTCGTGGCGCTCGTGCGCCACCGCCCCGCGGGAGCGCTGCGCCGCTGGGCCCACGCCAAGCAGTCGCTGTGGCGCGCCGGCAGGCGGCTGGCGGGCTGGGGGCCGGCCGAGGCGGGCGTGCTGTCCCCCGAGCGCCTCGCGATCGAGCTGGGAGCGTGAGCCCATGGCGGTCGAGCAGCTCGAGCCTCCGATCCAGCCTGCCGACTCGCGGACAGCCGTCGCCGGCCCGCCCGGCCCGGTGCGCGTGTTGGTGCTCGACGTCGCCGAGCTGCCCGCCGTCCTGGACTGCGCCCACCCCGACGGCGGCACGTATGAGGCGCTGTGGGTGCTCGCGATGCGCGACGCCCGCCCGCTCGGCATGGTCGAGGTGCCGGTCCACGCGCCAGAGCTCGATGCCGCCGAGCTGCGCCGCGCGCTGAGCGCCGGCCTGGGCGAGCGCTGGCTCGCGCCGGCGCCGAGCGAGCCAGCCCACCAATCGCCCGCCTTGGCGCTGCCGCGCGCCTCGGTCGTGGTGCCCACCAGCCTCGGGCGCCCCGAGCAGCTGCTGGCCTGCGTGCGGGCGCTCGCGCGGCTCGACTACCCCGACTACGAGATCGTGGTCGTCGACAACCGCCGCCAGGGCGGCGCCGGCGAGGAGGTGCTGGCGCGCCTGGGGGAGATCGCGCCGGTGCGCGTCGTGGCCCAGCGCCGTCCCGGCATCTCCGCGGCGCGCAACGCCGGCATCGCGGTGGCCGACGGCGAGATCGTGGCCTTCACCGACGACGACGTCGAGGTCGATCGCGGCTGGCTGCGGGCGCTGGGCGAGCGCTTCGTGCGCGAGCCCGGCGTGGCGGGCGTCACCGGCATGGTCGTCCCCAAGGAGCTCGAGACGCCGGCCCAGATCTGGTTCGAGGAGTCCGGCACGGGCCTGGACCGGACCTTCGCCACGCTGAGCTTCGAGCTCCAGGCGCCCGCCACCGGCCACCCGCTCGCCGGCGAGCGCTTTCGCATGCTGCGCATCGCCGCCGGCGAGAGCGCCGCGCGCGTGGACTCCCTCTACGCCGTCGGCGAGCTCGGCCAGGGCGCGAACATGGCCTTTCGCGCGAGCGCCCTGCGCGCCGCCGGCGGCTTCGACGAGGCGCTCGGCGCCGGCACGCCCGCCCAGGGCGGCGAGGACCTCGCGATGCTGGTCGAGCTGCTGGTCGCCGGCAGCCGCCTGGCCTACGAGCCGACCGCGATCGTCCATCACACCCACCGCCGCACCCTGCCCGAGCTCGAACGCCAGATCCTCGGCTACGGGCTCGGCTTCACGGCGATGCTCACCGCCCTGGTCTGGCGCGACCCGCGCCACCTGCTCGGTCTCGCGCGGGTGCTCCCCGCGGGGCTTCACGCGATGCTCGGCGGCCCATCCACCAAGCGCGTGCGCCGCTCCGCCGGCTTTCCGCCCCACCTCGCCCGCCTCGAGCTGGTGGGCATGGTGCGCGGGCCGCTCGCCTACCTCGCCAGCCGCCGCTCCCAGCGCAGGTGGCGACCGTGAGCCAGACCGCGCCGATCAAGGTCTGCACGCTCGACCTCGAGCGCCTGCCCGCGGAGGTGTCCACACGGCATCCCGAAGGCGGTCGCTACCGCGGCCTGTGGCTGCTGGTGCGCGGCAACGGACGGCCACTGCAGATGCTGCGCCTGACGCCCACGGGCCGGGACGCCGAGGGAATCGACCGCGAGCGCCTGCGGCTGCACATCGAACGCGCCGGCGTCGACGTCCGCGACATCGCTCCGGGCGTGCAGGCGCCGGAGCGGGCGAAGGCGCCGAGGATCTCGGTGATCGTGCCCAGCACCCTCGCCCGGCGCGAGGGGCTGTGTCGCTGCCTGGAGTCCCTGGAAGCGCTCGACTACCCCGACGCCGAGCTGCTGCTGGTGGACAACCGCCGCGACGGCGACGGCCGCCACCCGCAGTGGCTCGAGCGCTTCCCCGCGGTGCGCGTCCTGCACGAGCGCCGCCCCGGCATCTCGGCCGCCCGCAACCGCGGCCTGGGCGAGGCCGGCGGCGAGCTGGTGGCGTTCACCGACGACGACGTCACCGTGGACCCCGGCTGGCTGAGCGCGCTGGCCGCCCGCTTCGCCGCCCGCCCCGAGGAGGCGTGCGTGACGGGCCTCGTGATCCCCGCCGAGCTCGAGACGCCCGCCCAGGTGATGCTCGAGCGCTACTACGAAGGCGGCGGCTACGGGCCGACGATCTTCAAGCCCGTCAGCCATCGCCTGCTCCCCTGCCCCGACGGCGTCGCGCGCGGCCACCGCGGCATGGTGGGACAGTTCGACGACGACGATCGCCTGCTGCGCGACTTCTCGCTGTACGCCGCCGGCACCTTCGGCGCGGGCGCCAACATGGCCTTCCGCACGGCCGCCCTGCGCGCCGTGGGCGGCTTCGACGAAAGCCTCGGCGCGGGCATGCCCTCGTGCGGCGGCGAGGACCTCGGCATGTTCGTCCAGCTCGCCTGGCGGGGCCACAGCGTCGGCTTCGAGCCGGCCGCGCTCGTCCACCACACCCATCGCCGTGACGACAGCGCCCTGCGGAAGCACATCGAAGGCTACGGCGTGGGCTTCAGCGCCCTGATGGTCGCGCTCGTGGACTACGACCGCCGCCACCTGGAGGCGATGCTCGCGATCCTGCCCCGCGGCGTGCGCTCGCTGCTGGGCACCTACGCCCGCAAGCTGCGCGGCCGCTCGGGCCAGACCGGGATCGCGGAGGGCGCGAGCGCGGCGAGCGAGAACGGCGCCGCCGGCCACGGCGCCGCTGCCGCCGCCACCGACGGGGGGACGCCCAACGACGAGCACCGCCGCGCGATGTCGCGCCTGGCGCGCCTGGAGCTGCGCGGCATGGCCCGCGGGCCCGCCGCCTACCGCTCCAGCAGGCGCCTGGTCCGGGAGCGGCGATGAGGCTCGTCAAACCGGAGAAGATGACCCTCAACGCCGTCTCCCTGATGACGGCCACGATCGCCACCAACGCGCTCGGCCTCGTCTTCTGGGCGGTCGCCGCGCACGTGCACAGCGCCAACGCCGTGGGCGCCGCGTTCGCGGAGATCTCGGCGCTCACGCTGCTGGCCACGCTCGCCCAACTGAACCTCACCAACGTCTTCATCCGCTTCGTCCCCAAAGCGGGACGCAAGACGATGGCCTTCGTGCTGCGCGGCTACGCCGTGATCATCGGCCTCGCGCTCGTGCTCGGCGCGGCGTTCGTGGCCAGCGGCGTGGGCTCGGGGTACGTGCACGCGGGCCTCGCCGAACGGCTGCTGTTCGTGGTGGCGGCCGCCCTGTTCGCGATCTTCGCCCTGCAGGACTCGGTGCTCACCGCGCTTCGCATCACCCACTGGGTGCCCGTGGAGAACGTCAGCTTCGCCGCCGCCAAGCTCGCGCTGCTGCCGCTGCTGGCGTTCCTGCCCGCGCGCACCAGCATCGTGGTCGCGTGGGTGCTGCCCGTGGCGGTGGCGGTGGTGATCGTCAACGGGCTGCTGTACCGCACCGCGCTCGGCCGCACCCGCCACGCCCAGGGGGGAGAGCTGCCCGGCCGGCGGCGGCTGATGTCGTTCCTCGCCGCCGAGTACTCCACCACGCTGTGCGCCGCCGCCACCGTGCAGCTGATGCCGCTGATCGTGGTGTGGAGGCTGGGGACCGCGTACGCCGCCTACTTCTCGCTGCCGTGGCTGGTGTGCATCGGCATCACCCTGCTGCAGTGGAACGTCGGCGCATCCTTCGTCGTGGAGGCCGTTACCGCCGGCGGCTACACGCCGCGGCTGCTGCGCCGCGGCCTGCAGCTGTGGGGCGCCGTGGTGGTGGGCGCGGTGGTGGTGTGCTGCTTCGGCGCCGCGCTGATCCTGCGCCTCGAGGGTCCCGCCTACGCCGCTCACGGCGTGACCCTGCTGCGCCTGATCGGCGCGAGCGCGCCCTTCTCGGCGGTCGTCGTGCTCTACGGCGCCTTCGCCTGGCTCGACCAGCGCCTGTGGCGCCTGGTCGCGATCCAGGCCGCCTCGGGCGCGATCCTGCTGGGCCTGAGCTTCGTGCTGATGCCGCGCCTGGGGCTCGCGGGCGTCGGCTGGGCCAACCTCGCGGCGCAGGTGGCGGGAGCGCTGCTGATGGCGCCCGCCGTGTACTCGCGCCTGGCGGGGCGCAGCTCGCGCGTGGTCGTGGCCGCCACGGAGGGGCTCTCGTGAGCCCGACCGATCCGATCGCCGCCGCGGCCGCCGCCGTGCGGGCCGCCGCCACCGCCGCGCCAACCAACGGCGGCGCCCACGCCGCCACGGCCAACGGCGCCGGCGGGCCGGCGCCGGCGGGAGGGGTGCTGCCCGACGAATCGCGGTCCGGGCGCGACTGGCGGGCGGCGCTCGAGGGGCTCGCGCTCGACGCCCGCCACGCCGCCCGCTGGACGATGCGGGGCCGCATCGCGACGTCCCCGCTGGTGCCCGAGCCCCTACGCCGCTATCTCGTGCGTCTCGGCGGCGTTGACCTGCAGGGCATGGTCTACGGGCTCGAGCGCTGCTGGTTTCAGTCCGCGCACATCTCGATCGGCTCGGGCACCTATCTCAACGCCGGCTGCTGGTTCGAGGGCAACGGGCGCATCGAGGTGGGCAACGACTGCCTGTTCGGCCCCGAGGTGATGGTGCTCACGTCCACCCACGCGCAGCTCCCCGGCGGCGCCATCGCGCGGGTCTCAGAATCGCGCGCCGTGCGCATCGGGGCGCGCTCGTGGCTCGGTGCCCGCGCGGTCGTGCTGCCCGGCGTGGAGATCGGCGCGGGCGCCGTGATCGCCGCCGGCGCCGTGGTGAGCAGGGACTGCGAGGCCGGCGGCTATTACGGCGGCGTGCCCGCGCGGAGGATCCGCTGATGGGCGACCCGCGCACCACCGCGACGGCTCGGGTGGGCGTGCTCGTGGGCGTGCTCGCGCCCGCGATCGTGCTGCTCAGCCCCTGGAAGGGCCTGGCGCTGGCGGCGGTGCTCGTGTTCGCCGCCGCCGGCCTCGGCCCCGGGATCATGTGCTGGCTGGACGCCGGCGAGGCCTATGCGCAGCTTGGCATCACCTTCGCGCTCAGCCTCTCCTGCTTCGCGCTCGCCGCCGCGATCATGATCTGGCTGGCCGCCTGGCATCCGCTCGTGCTGCTGGCGCTCGCGATCCCCAGCGTGCTCTCCTGCCTGCGCCGCCTCGCGCGGCGCCCCCCGCCCGATCGCCTCGGCGAGCCGCAGGTGGCGCGGTGAGCGTGAGCGAGGCCAAGCCACCGGCCCTGCCGGCGCTCGCGGCGCGGCCCGTGGCCGCCCCCGTGGCGCTCTCCCGCGTGGCCCTGCGCCTCGCGCCGATCGTGCTCGGGCTGGGCTGCTGGGGTCTCAGCCTCGCCCACCTGCGCGTCCAGACGCTCGGCCTCTACGGCCTGCTGGCCGCCGTGGACGCCTGGTTCTACGTGGGCATCGCTTTGCTGCTGGGCGGCTTCGTGGCGGAGTTCCGCCGCGCCGAGCGCTCGGGCTGGGTGATGACGCTGCACGTGCTGGCGCTCGTGGTCGTGATCTACGCCACCGTGCCGCTGCTGTTCCACGCGCCCGAGTATGCGTGGGTCTACAAGCACGTGGGCGTCGCCCAGTCGCTGCGGGCCCACGGGCGGGTGACGGACACCACCAACATCTACCAGGAGTGGCCGGCCTTCTTCTCGGCCGTCGCGGGCATCTCCTCGCTGTCGGGCGTCGGTCCCCTGTCGTTCGCCGCCTGGGCGCCGCTGTTCTTCGAGCTCGCCAACTGCGTGATGCTGCTGGCGCTCTTCCGCGGCATGAGCCGCGACGACCGCGTGCCGATCCTCGCGGTGCTGCTGTTCGTGGGCTTCGTCAGCTGGGTGGGCCAGGACTACCTCTCCCCGCAGGCCTTCGCCTACCTGCTGTGGCTGGGGCTGGCCTTGCTGATCCTGCGCTGGCTGACCGTCGCGGCGCCGCTCGCGCCGGCGCGCGGCCGGCTCGGGCGCCTGCGCCGGGCGCTGCTGAGCGGCATGGAGTACCGCCCGGCGCCCCCCGCGGGGGTGCGCCGCGCCGCGACGGGCATCGCGATCGGGATCTTCTTCGTGATCGTGGCCGCCCACCAGCTCACCCCGTTCATCGCCCTCATCGGCCTGGTCGTCCTCAGCGCCCTCGATCTGCTGCGCCCGCGCTGGCTGGTGCTCGCCTTCGCGGCGATCGCCTTCGGCTACGTGTTCTCGCGCTATCACCTGCTCTCGACTGAGTACGGCGGCATCTTCTCGGGCTTCAACGTGGTCGAAAACGCCTCCGGCTCGGTCAAGGCGTGGGGCTCGCAGGCGCAGGCGTTCACGGCCTCCACCGTGCGCGCGCTCTCGCTCGGCATGTGGCTGCTCGCGCTCGCGGCGCTCGCTCGCTCGATCCGCCGGCCCGGCCGCTTCCTCGTGCCCGCCGTGCTCGCCTTCAGCCCCTTCGCGATCCTGCTCGTGCAGAGCTACGGCGGCGAGGCGATCTACCGCGTGTTCCTCTTCTCGGCGCCGTGGTGCGCCTTCCTGATCGCCACGGCGATCGTCGAGCTGCCCTTCGCCCGCCTGCGCCTCGCCGCCGCCGCGCTGCTGCCGAGCCTGGCGCTGCTCGCGGGCCTGCAGGGCCTCTTCGGGCCGATCACCGCCAACGCCTTCACGCCCGCCGAGCTGAACGCGAGCCTGTGGTTCTACCACCACACTCCCCCCGGCTCCACGCTGGTGCTCGCCGTCGACGACTTCCCGGTGCTCGAGACCGCCTCCTACGAGAGCTACCGCCTGGAGATCATGCCCTCCGACCCGCAGGTGGGCCCGGACTGGCTCAACGCCGGCGACCTGCCGGAGGTCAACCTCTGGGTGAGCTCGCTGAAGGCGCCCACCAGCACCTACCTGGTGCTCAGCCGCACGATGCTCGCCTACAGCAACTACTACGGCTTCCCCGGCGGCTTCTCGAAACTCAAACACGAGCTCGCCAGCTCACCCGACTGGACGATCTACCACACCAACAGGGACACAACCATCTACCACTTCACGCCCCCCGCCGCCAGCGTCTCCAGCGCCGCGACCGCCGCCGCCACCGAGCGCGCCGCCGCGGCCCGCGCCGCGATCCTCGCCCGTCGCCGCGAGGCCGCCCAGCTGGCCCGCCGCCGCGCCGCCGCCGAGGCCCGCGCCAGAGCCCTGCGCGCCGCCGAACCCACCCCCGCCACGTCCGCGCCCGCGCCATCGCCAACCCCCACGCCAACGTCGGCGCCCGCCCCAACTCCCGCGCCCGCCCCAACTCCCGCGCCGGCTCCAACTCCCGCCCCAGCCTCAACTCCTGCGCCGGCCTCAACTCCCGCGCCCACGCGGGCGCCCATCCCGGCGCCGGCGGCGCCCGCTCAGCCCCAGCACTCCTCGGCGGGCTCCGGCGACTCATCCGGCGGGGGCGCCAGCTTCGACAGCTCCGAATGACCCGGATGACCCATCGTCAGGCGGGGGTGTAGATCGCGACCCAGTCGACGTCGTAGGAGACTTCCTTGGGGGTGGCGGCGCCCGGGCAGGTCTCCCATTCGCCGCCGCAATCCCAGGTCTGGGACTGCAGGGCGAGGTTCATCGGCTGGTGGGGCACGTTGGCGCCGGTCATCGTGGCCCACACGCGTCCGTCGATCGTGTAGGCGAGCTTGCCGCTCGTCCATTCCACGCCGAGGGTGTGCCATTCGCTCATGTTCACGCTCAGCGAGTCGGAGGCCTGGCCGAAGCTCGCGGTGCCCAGGGTGCCGTAGTGCAGGGTGGCGACGTTGGTGGCGCGGGGGCTGGCTCCGGTGTCCTCCACGAAATCGACCTCCGGCGGCCATTCGCCGTCGGAGGGCCACAGCAGCGCCACGATCGGCACGCCCTGGCCGTTGTCGGCGCGCAGGCGCACCTCGTACTTGCCGTAGGTCTGCGGCTCTTTCAGCTGCACGCCGCCCGAGACGTAGCCGTCGATCGACTCGCAGCCCCAGGAGGCGATGCAGGTGAGGGGATCGACGTAGGTCGCCAGGCGCAGCTCTCCGCCGCTCACCGACACGTGCGAGGGGTCCCACCAACCGCCGGGGTCGCTGCCGGGCTGGCCCCAGTACTCGCTCCATTCTTCGCCGAGCGGGCCGGTGAATTCATCGGCGAACGTCTGCTTCCAGCCGGTCGGATTGCCCGTGGGCATCGCTTCGCCGGAGGGGCTGCTGGCGCTGGAGGGGCTGCTCGCGCCGGCATGGGTCTGGGTGCGGTGGGCGGCGCTGGCGGCGGTCGGGCCGACGGCGCCGATTGCCAGTGCCAGCGCGCCGACTGTCATCAAATGGCGCCATCTGCGGGATCTCGTTGTCACATGCAACGGATCGACCAGCGCTAAAGCCCGCTTGAGCGAGGCTCGCGGCGCTGGACACGTGGCGGCGAGGCGCGGGTGGGCCGGCGCTTAGGTGGCGGAGATCAGGCGCGGCGCACGAGGGCCACGGCGGCGCCGAGGCCGGCGGCGGCGGTGCCGGCGAGGATCGCGGCGGCGCGCTCGGCCGGCTCGCCGCTTCGCTCGGTGGCGGCGGCCCTGAGGTTGCGGGCGAGTCCCGCGGGGATGGTCTTGCGCAGGTACTCGCTCTCGGAGCCGAGGTCACGCTCGTGGGCCAGGTGGCGGGACATCTCGATCTTGCCCTGGCCCTCCCAGAAGGAGCGGCGCAGGAAGAAGCCGCGGGTGCAGCGCTCGGGGGGCACGTGGTGGCCGACGAGCGCCGCGGGCACGTACACCCAGCGCCTGCCGGGGGCGCTCGCGCCCATCCTGATGCAGAGGTCGGTGTCCTCGGGACGGGAGGTGTGGCCGACCTTGCCGAAGTCCGCCCGAAAGCCGCCCACCTCCTCGAAGACGTCGCGACGCACCGCCATGTTCTCGCTCCAGACGTTGCGCACCGGGGCTGTCATCTCGGGCATGCCGGTGTAGGAGGCGCCCACCACCCAGGCGAACTCGTCGGGAAACCAGCGCGGACGGGCGCTCGCCCACTCCGGGTCCACCCGGCCGCCCGTGCCCACCACGTCCTCCCGCGCGAAGGGCGCGAGCAGCTGCTCCAGCCATCCCGCGCGGGCGTGGGCGTCGTCGTCGAGGAAGGCGATGTAGGGCGTGTCCGCGTGGCGCGCGCCGCTGTTGCGGGTGCCGGAGGCGCCGCTCGAGCCCTCGTTGTCCACGACCGTCACCTGGGGCAGCTCGCGCGCGAGGCGCTCGCGCAGGGCGACGTTGTGATCGACCGCCACGATCACCCGCAGCGGCGCGGGCCGCTGGGCGAGGGCCGACTCGATCGCGCGCACCAGCGAGCTCCAGCGCTCCTGCGTGTGGCAGGCGATCACCACGCTCACCGGCAGCGTGTTGGCGCCGTGTCCGTTGACGGCGCTCACAGCGCCGCCCGTCCCGTGGCCGCCGGCTGCTCGTGCTCCTCGGGAGCGTCCACGGCGATCACGCGCGCCGGGTTGCCCACCGCCACGGCCCACGCGGGCAGCGACTTGGTGACCATCGCCAGGGCGCCCACGCGGGCGTGGTCGCCGACGTGGATGTCGCCGATCACCGCGCAGCCGGCGCCCAGCTCCACGCCGTCGCCGATCGTGGCCGTGCCCCGCTCGTTGCCCTGCCGGTCGACCTGGTTGCCGATCGTGACGCCGTGGCGCAGCACGCAGTCGGCGCCGATGGTGGTCTGGGGGTTGACGACGATGTTGTGCGGGTGGTGCAGGCAAAGACGCGGCCCCACGCGATCGTCGAGGGGGAGCTCCACGCCCACCACCAGGGTGGAGAGCCACCAGTAGGGGGTCACCACCACCCGCGCCAGACCCCCCCAGCGCCGGCGGGCGCGCTGGGCGAGGCGATACCAGGCGAGCAGCAGCCGCGAGTCCGGCCGGCCGGCGTTCGCCTCCCAGTCCTGGAGCACCCATGCCCGCAGCGGCGAGCCGTCGATCGACGGCCGTACATCACTGCCGGGCGCATCCATGCCTCCGGTCGGGAAATCCATTTCCACCAGCAGATTATACGCGTCCCTCAGCGGTCCTTGACCCTGTGGCAGCTCACCCGCCAGCCGCGCCTGTTGTAGGGGTTGCCCTCGGCGCGCACCCGCGCGGCTGCCACCGGCTCGAGCTCCCGGTCGATCAGCCGCCACAGCGCCCTGTCTCCGGGGTGGCGCCAGATGGAGCTCAGCACGAGCCCCCCCGGGCGCACGATCGTGGCGATCCGCCGCAGCAGCTCGCGGGGAGCGGGGGAGTAGTAGAGCATCTCGTTGAGCACCACCACGTCGGCGGGGGCGATGGTCATCGTGGTGACGTCCCCCACCATGAACTCCGTGCGGGCGTCCCTCAGCCGGCTCGCCGTGGCGATAGCCTCGTGGGAGATGTCGAGACCCACATAGCTCGCGAAGTCCTCCTCGGCCAGCAGCTCCCGCAGACGTCCGCTGCCGCAGCCGATGTCGAGCACCGCGGGCCTACCGGGATGGGTGCGCAGGTAGCCGATCAGCTGGCTGTAGCGGGGCAGCTCGCCGAGGTCGGCCATGTAGTCGAACTCCCCCTGGCCGTAGGCGTGCTCCCAGCGGGCGGCACTCCAGGGTTCCGGTTTGTAGGCCCGCACACCCACGCCCACGCCGAGCGCGCGCACCTGGGCCACGCTCCGAGCGGCGAGCCTGCGCGCCCGCTGGGAGCAGCCGAGTCGCGCAGCGGAGCCGCCCATGACCACTCATTGTGCCCGCCCGCCGTGCCCGGCGCGCTGCGGATGCGCTTTGGGTCCAGTCATGCTTAGATTTAGGCGCACCGTGATCGGTGCCGATGTGCAGGGAGACAGCTAGCGCCCGTAGCTCAGTGGTCAACGGTTCTCTTCGGGGAGCCAAAGAGCAGCGGTCTTTCAAGCCGCAGGCCGAGGGTTCGATTCCCTCCGGGCGCATTTTCTGAAGCCGGCTCAGGTGCAGGGGGTTTGGGTGGTCGGGGCGAGACGGGGCGTCGGTCTGAGGGGTTGGGTACCACTTTGGGCACCAAACTGGACCATTCGGGACCTGTTCGGCGGGATTCCGCGCGCCGCCTCGGCGCCTATGTGAGAAAGCGGTGGATGGCCTCGTAGGCGTGGTCCTGAAACGACGGGTTGGCCAGGTCGGGGAAGATGTCCGTTTGGTCGACCGCGGGACCCTTCAGCTTGTTGGCCGCGCTGGCATAGAACACGCCGCTGGACAGGGTCGGGTCGGTGACGCCGTCGACCAGTCGCTTCGCGCCCACGTCAAGCTTGTGGGCGAGACCGGGCACGCGGGGCATGACGTACTTGGCCGCCATACGCAGCGGCAATGCGAGGTCATCGGGTGCTTGTGTGCCGGTGGTGTTACCAGGGCTCACGCTGATGAATCGCCGGTCGGGGTGTTGGCGGGCGAGGTAGGCCATCCACAGGATGCCGATCAACTTGGCCTGCCCATAGGCCAGATTGACGTCAGGCTTGCCGCCGGCGAAATAGCTGCCGTCGATGACAGTGGCGAGCTCGTCAGCGGAGTTTGACGCGAACGACGGCCGCTTGAACCCCATTTTCGGGATTCCCCTGGCTGCCTCGCTTCCGGCGAACACCGCCACCTCGCCCAGCCGGTCCTCGGCCAGGAGCGCCTCGAGAAGGACGACGTGGCCAAGGACGTTCTGCGCGAACATGTAAGTGGCCCCATCGGCGGTCAACTTCATGGGCGTCTTGCCGCCCATTCCACCGGCGTTCATGACCAGCGCGTCGATCGGTCCGTCGGTGCCCGCCAGGCCGGCGCGGACCGAGCGCGGATCGGACACGTCCATGAGAACGATGTCGAAGATGCGCCGGCCGGTCTCGGCCTCGAGCTCGGCCTTTGCCATTGCCGCCCGGTCTTGGTTCCGGCACGCCAAGTAGATGCGGGCCGTCTCGGGGCGCGTTGCCAGCTGCCGGGCGATCTCTTTGCCGATCCCGACGTTGGCGCCGGTTATCAACGCGGTCTTTTCTGCGGTGGTTTGCATTTGAGTGCTTGGCCCCTCTCAGATCGCGGTGCGGCCGCCGTCGACGTGGATGACTGCGCGCTTTCCCTTTAAGTGGTTGTCGCGACCCTCGGAATGGATCGTGCGTTCCACTCTAACACAGAATGGATAGCGCGATCCATTCTGTTGGTAGAATCTTCGGTATGACTACGACCAGCTCCACCCCTCGCCCGTTGACGCGCAAGGGTCAGGAGACCCGTCAGCGCATCGTCGACGCGGCGGCCGAGCTGATCTTCCGGCAGGGCGTCGCCCACACGACGATTGAGGACGTACGCGCGGCGGCGGACGTCTCGAGCTCGCAGCTGTACCACTACTTCGAGGACAAGACAGCTTTGGTCTGGGCAGTCGTTGACCACCAGGCCGACACCATGGTCGGCGGGCAGGAGATGTTCGATTTCAGCACCCCGGAGGGCCTCCGAGCCTGGCGCGACTTCGTGATCGCGGCCCAGCGCGAGCACCACTGCAGCGGCGGCTGCCCAATCGGCTCTCTCGGAGGCCAGCTAGCCGAGACCGACCCCGACGCAAGAGTCCACGTCGCCGAGGGCTTCAAACGATGGGAAGCCACGATCCAGAGCGGCCTGCGAGCGATGCACGCACGAGGCCAGCTCCCGCCCGACACCGACCCCGACACCCTCGCCCTCGCGCTGCTAGCCGCCCTGCAGGGCGGGCTGCTCCTCACTCAGGTCAAACGCGACACCAAGCCGCTAGAGGCCGCGCTTGACGCAATGCTCGAACTGGTCGCCCGGCTCAGCGGCAGCAGCTCGTAGCGGCCACGGCTATGGCTGGCTGAGCTTCGGTGTCGTCCCCGATGCTGCTGCGGCAGCCGGCTGGTACACGGCCGCACTCGGCGCGGCCGAGCTCTGGAACCTTGGCGGAGTCGCCGGGCTTCACATAGACGGCGCGCCGTTCTTCATTCACGCGGCCGACCAGCCGCAAGACGTCGAGCTGGCCCAGTTGCGGTCATTATGCTGCATTCTGCGGCCAGCGACGATGGGAGTAGGTGGCGATGAAGGGCGAGATGATCGAGATCAGTACACAAGACGGTGTTGCGGACGCATACCTCTCGCGGCCGCCTGGGCAGGACGTGGGCAGCCCGGGTGTGCTGTTCCTCATGGACGCCTTCGGCTTGCGTCCCCGGATAGAGGAGATGGTCGACCGTATCGCGGCGCGGGGGTTCGTCGTCCTCGCCCCGAACGTCCTCTATCGCGCCGGCCGGGCGTCGGACATGGAGATGCCCGATCTGGAGGACCCCGCCCAGCGGGATCCGTTCTTCGCGCGGCTGAGGCCTGCCATGGCGCAGCTGACGCCGGAGCGGATCGCCAGCGACGGGGCTGCGTACCTCGGCTGTCTCGGCGAGATCGCGAGCCCGCCGTTTGCGATCACCGGCTATTGCATGGGTGGGCGCGTAGGCTGGCGGATCGCCGCCGCCTACCCGGAGCGCGTCGCGGCGCTCGCCGCCTTCCACGCAGGGGGCCTGGTGAGCGACGACGATGACAGTCCGCACCTGAGCGCGGGCGCGATCTCCGCCGAGCTCTACTTCGGCCACGCCGACAACGACCAGAGCATGACCCCAGAGCACGTAGCGAAGCTCGAGCAAGCCCTCGAGGACGCCGGGGTGCGGTATCGCTCAGAGCTCTACGAGGGAGCCGCCCACGGCTACACGATGAGCGACACCGCCGCCTACGACGAGGCGGCCGCGGAGCGCCACTTCAGCGAGCTGTTCGCGCTGCTGGATCGCACGATCGGCGGCTGACGGACGCGAGGCCGGCTCTCTCAAACAGAGGGCGCTTGTGGGGTGACGCGACACTACGCGGCGCGTCGTCACGCGAGCGTGCCGCTGCTTCAGTGGCCTTTGTCCTGGTGGCGGCGCGGCACTGACTCCGCGAACACCGAGCTCACGTCGTCGTCTGCGTGGCCGTCCGCGATCGCCTGCCGCCACCGGGGCGCAAGTGCCGCGGTGAGCGGCAGGCTCAGGCCCATCTCCTGAGCCGCATCGAGCGCGAGAGACGCATCCTTGAAAGCCAGCCGCAGGGCAAAGCCGGGGGTGTAGTCGCCGGAGATCATCGCTCGCGCCTTCGCCACCGCGTAGCGAGATCCGAGCGGGGCGTCGTCGATCGCTTCCGGGAACAGGTGCGGATCGAGTCCAAGCGCCTCGGTCAGCGCCAGCGTCTCGGCGACCGCCTCGACCTGCGCCACAAGCCAGTTGTTGAGCACGAGCTTCATCCGTGTTCCCCCTCCCGTTGGCCCGAGCCATATCGTTTCGCGACCGATCGCGTCGAAGATCGGCTGCACTCGGGCTCGTGCTTTATCCGGGCCCGAGGCGAGCACGATCAGCTTGGCTTCCCTAGCGGGACCATCGCTGCCGGACACCGGCGCGTCGACGAGCTCGACACCGTGCTCCGCCGCCAGATCGGAAAGCCGGCCGGTCCAGTCGAGACCCACAGTGGCCATCTGAATCCACGTCGAGTCCGGTCGCATCGCTTCGAGTGCTCCCGCCGGTCCGCTCATCGCCTCGTGCACGGCCGCGCCGTCCGCAAGCATCGTCAGCACGACGTCGGCGTTCTTCGCGGCATCGGCAGGCGACGAGGCGAGGAGGGCGCCGTCGTCCACGAGGAGTGCTGCCCTGGCGGCGGTCCGGTTCCAAGCCGATACCGGGAAGCCCGCGGCGAGCAGGTTGCGCGCGATCGGGGACCCCATGCTGCCGGTTCCCAGCACCGCGACGGCGCTTCGACCGGAGCCCTGCTGTGGGGAGCTTGTCATCGGTTCTCTCCTTCGTCGAATGGGTCGCGCTCTACACGTGCTATTGCGCCGATGGCAGCGGCTATTGCGCGGACGGCATCCCCTCCGGGGAGGGCCCCCCGATCGGCACCGAGCCGGCCATGATGCGCTCGATCTGCTCGAGGTCGGCCTCGCTCAGCCTCAGCTCCGCCGCTGCCAGGCTGTCTTCGATGTGACGAGGGTGCCGGGCGCCCACGATCGCGACATTCGCGGCCGGATTCGCCAGCGTCCAGGCCACGGCGAGCTGGGCGACCGAGCAACCCAGTTGCTCCGTGGCGAATCGCTTCAGCCGATCGACGACCTCCAGGTTCCGCCTGAAGGCGATCCCCTCGCCCTCGTCGAACCCTCCCCACTCCCCCCCGAGCTGCCAGGTGCCGAAGGCAATCGCAGAGACCTCCAGACCGGTGCTGCCAAGAGTGACGGGACTCAGAACAGTGGATGACACGACGACCCTTTCTTGCCGATCGCTCTGGCGCGTCGCGGGCCCTGCGGTTGGCGCCCTGCTTCCAGCCATTATCCGCTCCAGCCCAGCACCCGCGCTGTGACCCCTTCGATCGTCCGCTCGCCGTAGGCCATCGACGGATCGTGAACGGTGAGCACCGCCAGAGCGAACACGACCCCCGGCCGTTCCAGTCGCGCGACCTGATTGACCAGTCCTTCGACTTCCGGCAGCCAGCCGCCCTTGAAGAAGACCTGGAACTCGGGACGAGCGACCGCCGGTATCCCCCAGCTCTCATCGCGTTCGATGGTCGACAGCAGCCAGCGCGCAAACCCGTCGAATTGACGCGGAATGAGCGCTTCCTGGTGGAAGAAGAAGCGCGCCAGGTCGCTCGCCGAGACCTCCGTGAAGCCCCACGAAGCGCCGCCCGGCTCGTAGTCGACCATGTGCGCCTCCCTGGCGACCCGATCGAGCCTCTTCTCCCCGACGATCGCGAGCACCGCCGAGGCCGCTTCGTTGTCCGAGGAGTGAATCATCGGATAGAGCAGCCCCCGGCTGGCGCTGTCCAGAGGTCGGTGCTGGTGGGCGAGCATCTGCAGGTAGGCGACCAGCAGCATCGACTTGACCACGCTCGCCGAATGGAAGCGGCGGTGCAGTTGGACCCCGGTCACCTTGCCGCGGTCGTTGACCACCGCGAAGGCCTTGGTGCCCGCCCGGCCCGCGAGGTAGCGCCCGGCCGCGCTCACCCGCCCAGAGAGCGGGTACACCGGCTGCGGCTCGCGCGGTTCTCCCGCCACCGGACCGGCCCGCGCGAGCGATGCCGGCACCGTGCACGACGCCACGACACCGATCCATAGCCATACGCCTCTCATCGGCCACCCATCCTTGCCGATCGCGATCCTACTGGCCAGGTTGGGGCGCCCTGGCACCGCCCGCGCCGCGTTCCAACGCCTTGGCGAGCAGCGACTCTATCGCTGGGAAACGGTGCCGACCGCGCGAAACCTCACAGGTCCGCGATCACCGCCCAGCAGGCGATCGCCGAGCCGATGGTCGTCCAGTAGCCGTACTCTTCGTAGATCCGCTCCGCCCACGCCTTCTCCGCCTTCAGCGACAGCATGTGCGGCACCTGCGGATCGCTGGCGTTGCGGATCGACAGCCACGGGGTGGCGCTCTTGATGTCCGCCAGCGCCAGCGGCAGCGTGGCGTCGTCCATCTCCTCGGTGCGCGCGTAGGGATCGTTCCCCACGATCCCGTAGGAGTCGGTGGCGTCGGCGAAGCCGAAGAAGTCCACCGTCTCCACCCCCGCTTTGCCGATCACCGTGGCCACTTCCGGGTTCCGGTTGGCCACCGGCCGCAGCTTGCCGGCGTTGGCCGCCAGCAGCCTGCCGCTCGCCTTGAGCTGTCCGCCGGCTTTCCAGGGCCTGCCTTTGAAGGTCTGCTGCGCGAACGGTTCGGCCTTGAAGGTCTCCTGGCAGTTGAACTTCGCCCCGTTGGTCACGCACACGTCGCCCAGCTGCGTCCCTTCGCCGATCCCGCCGGCCGTGCCGGTGGTGATCGCGAGCTTCGGCTTCACCGCCTTCACCAGCTGCGCCCACAGCTGGCGGATCGGCATCGACAGCGCGTCCGTCGCCAGGTGCAGGTCGGATTTGAACAGCACCACCCGCTTGCCGCCGATTTCCGTGAGCGCCCACAGCCCGAGGCATTTCGAGAATTTCGCCGGCGAGCGTCCCGTGAGCTGGTGTTCGTAGCGAGTCCATTCGTCGGAGTACCGTTGCCAGGCGCTGGAGGCGTGTCCGGGCGTGAGCACGTCCGCGAGCGCCCGTGCCTCCGCCGCCGTCCAGGTGACCACCAGCACGTCTCCCCGCGGCAGCTCCTGGGGAGCTTTGGCGGGCAGCTTCGGCGCGAGGCCCTTTGGCCACGGGATCGGCGCCAGCGGCTCCGGCGAGGCGACGTAGGTGATGCGATCGAGGACCGGATCGTCGCTGAGCATCACACCTTCTCCAGATCTTCCTGGAGCGCCTGCAGATCGACCCCCAGGTTGTTCTGCTTGGCTTCCACGAGCTGCTGGGAGATGATCACCCATACCTCCTCGAGGTAGTGCGCGAGGAAGGGGTAGGTGACTTTCGCGATCCCGCCCCAGGTCGCGCATTCGACGTACTTCTCGTTGTAGCCCAGCCCCACGATGCAGTGCCCTTCCAGCGGCGATCCCGGCACGTAGGTCCACGGCTGGTGGTTCTGGAACTGTTCCTGTGCCGACTCCGGGCACTGGATGCCGAGGTAGCAGCCGCCGTACTCGGCGATCGCCTGGTGAATGCCGAGAATGTCTCTATCACTCACCGGCGCGTAGCCGGCGATCTTGTCGCCGAACAGACCCGATTTGTGCCACAGAGAGAGCACCTGCGCCTCGCTCAGCCCCACGTCCGTCTGCCCGCCGTTGAGTTTGAGGAACTCATCCACCACCTGCTGATCGCTCGGCACCGGCACCCGCTTGGCATAGACGGCGTTCCAAGCTTCGATCAGATGGGCCACCCCCGCCATCGTGCAGTCGCCGTACTTGTCGTTGCCGTCTATCGGGTAGGCGCCCGCCGGCACCGACACCTCCTTCGGCGGCTCAGGCAGCTTCCCGGTCGTGTACACCGACAGATCCGAGAGCGCCGCCGGGCGCATCGCCGGAAGTCGTCCGAACTTGAATGGCAGCTCAGCGTTGCTCATGTCGAGGCTCCTTGGAGAATCGTCAGCGGATGGTCCGGCCCCGCAGCGTGGACCGAGTGTGCGATCGGCGAGACTAGCGCGGCTGTTCCGAAAGTCAAATCAATCACGCCATCTAGACGAGAATGCCACGACATCTTCACATCCACATCCCGCCGCGGACGCCGCTGGCCGCGGACGCCGCTGGTCGCGGTTCGTCGCCAATTCCCCACCCGGGCGATTCGAGTGACGCTAGAAGTCGTGGTCGGCGAGCCGCAGACCGCCTCGCTGCTCGCGCTCGCTCATCGCCCTCATCGCCGGCACCATCTCGCTGGTGACCAGCCCGTGCTCGGCGGTGAGCTCGTCGATGATCTGAAACGAGCGCGCCGTCCGCTCCGGCGTGTCGATCGCCACCGTCAACACCGGCACGTGCCGTTGGATCTGAAAGAGCCTGTCGCCGTGCGGCGCGTGCTCGCCGTGAAAGCCCCAGATGCCGTGCAGCACCGTCGCTCCAGCCGCCCCCGACTCCCGCAGCCGCCCCACGATCGCCTGGTGCAGCGGACGCCCCTCCGTGGTGGCCGCGTGCGAGGTGTAGATCATCAGCTTCTGCCACATCGCCAGCCCGTGCTCGTCCGTGCCCGGCAGCTCGTGCGGCGTCGCCAGCAGCCGCCCGTCGCGCTTGCACACCCGCACCCGCTCGAGCGTCATCAGCGGCTCCCGCAGCAGCCCCCCGAGCTCCGCCAGCACCCCGGCGATCGTCTTCCCCGACCCCACCGCCACGATCATCGTCGGCACCTCCCCGTTGCGCCCGAGGAACCTGGCTCGCGCCCGCCTGCCGTGGCGCGTGCCGTCCACGCCCAGCAGCACGCTCGCCCCCGACACCCCCCGCCGCTGCAGCAGCTCGGTGACCGCCGCGAACGCCGCCCTGCGCCCCACCCGCTCCTTGCGACCCACGTACAGCGTCAGCTTGGTCGCCTCCCCGAGCTCCTGCGGCAGCCGCACCGCGCCGATCTCCCCGCTCACCAGCCGCGCTCGCTCGAGCGTCACCAGCCCCCGCCGCTTGATCCGCGACACCCGCTCCAGCAGCGCCTCGATCCGCTCCCGCCGGTCCACCGCGATCGACACCACCGGCAGGTCTTCCGAGAGCGACAGCAGCCTGTCCGTGCGCAGCTGCTGAAGCCCCCCGAAGCCTTCCGCCCCCCGCAGCAGGATGCTCGCCTGAACGCCCTCCGCGCCGTAGATGTCCAGCAGCTCGTCCCCGAGCAGCCCCCGCGGCGTGCGATCGCGCTCGCCGAAGTACGTCGTCAGCTTCAGCCACCCCTCGCTCATACGTGCGCTCCGATCGCGTGCCCGAGCGCCGCCGCCCCGAAGCCCGCCAGCAGGCTCACCGCCAGGTTCAACCCCGCCCGTCCCATCTCCGTGTCCTCCGCCAGCCGCTGCGTCTCGAGCATCCAGGTGGAGAAGGTCGAGTAGGAGCCGATCGTCGCGGTGCCCACCACCACCATCAGGTTGCCCGTCAGCGCCGCTCCCGTTAGAAAGCCGAGCAGCAGCGCCCCGCTGAGGTTCACCGCGAACGTCCCGAGGGGGAAGTCACGCCCCGCCGCCCCCGAGACGACCGAGTCCAGCAGGAACCGTCCGATCGCCCCGCCGCCCCCCACCGCCGCCACCGCCAGCCACACCCAGCCGCTCACGCCATCACCCGCGTGCGTCGCACCACCGTCGTGGCCAGCCAGATCGCCGCCAGGCCCGCCCCGATGCTCCCCAGCGCGTATCCGCCCGCCAGGCCATAGCGATGGCCTTCCACCATCGTCAGGAGCTCCACCTGCATCGTCGAGAACGTCGTGTAGGCGCCGCAGAACCCCGTTCCCAGCAGCGGCCGCCGGTAGGTGGACTGCGGCAGCCGCTCCCCCAGTCGCGTCGCGAAGTACGCGAGCGCGAAGCACCCGCTCACGTTGATCGCGAACGTCGCCCACGGCCAGCCGCCGGCGCCGCTGGCCAGGTGCCGCCCGATCCACACCCGCGCCACCGCCCCGATCGCTCCGCCCGCGAATATCGCAAGCAGCTCCTGACGGTCGATCCTCGGCATGGCCCACGTCTCCTCTCGCGCTCGAGTTGTGTTTCGCGAAAGGAGCCATCAGCCCTTGTAGCGACGCTGGGCGGTTTGAGACCGGCTGGCTGCTGCCCTGCACCGGACTCGCCAGGACTCCATCTGGACGCCCACAAGATACCGCAGCCGCCCAGCGCCATCGGCCAGACAGTTGACATGCTGCGTAATTTATGATTTATATATGCTCGAAGGGGTCTTGGAGGAGCAGGTCCGCAGTCGGGGACGCGTCTTCAGCGGACGGCACGCGGAGCTGCCCGAAGCAGGAGGTTGGAAGACACATGAGGCTCGCGAGCTGTGCCGAGCAACGGATGCTTCGCACGTTCCACGAGCGCTGGCCCTACCGGCGCTCCCACTGCAGGCACGACCTGCACTGGCTGTTGAGGGTCCGCCCCCGCGATGGCTGCGTCCGGGGACGGCTGCATCCGGTCCGTTGCCTGCCCACGCCACGCCGCCGTCCCCGTACCGGGTAGGGGCGGAGGGAGATAAAAAAGCGGCGCCCCGCGCGTGCGCGCGCACGCGCGCGCGGGCGCGCGCGGGCATCCCATTTTGGAAGGTCTCCAGGGCGACCACGCCGGCCGCCCCGAGCTCCCCGGTCGGCCGAGCCGCCTTGCAAGGCACGCCGGCGGCCCACCATCTAGGATCGAGCGGTGGCCCGCAGCGAGATAGAGAGCCTCTCGATCGACACCGTTCGCGGTCTCGCCATGGACGCCGTCCAGAAGGCCAACGCCGGCCATCCCGGCACCGCGATGGCCCTCGCGCCCCTCGGCTACGTGATCTTCGAGCGCTTCCTGCGCGCCAACCCCCGCGACCCCCACTGGCCCGGCCGCGATCGCTTCGTGCTGAGCGCCGGCCACGCCTGCGTGCTCCAGTACTCCCTGCTCCACCTCTGCGGCTACGACCTCTCCCTCGACGACCTGCGGGAGTTCCGCCAGTGGGCCTCTCGCACGCCCGGCCACCCCGAGCGGGGCCACACGCCCGGCATCGAGGTCACCACCGGCCCCCTCGGCCAGGGCTTCGCCAACGCCGTCGGCATGGCCATCGCCGAGCGCTTCCTCGCCGAGCGCTTCAACCGGCCCGGCGAGGAGGTCGTCGATCACAACACCTTCGTGATCTGCTCCGACGGCGACATGATGGAGGGCGTCAGCCAGGAAGCCGCCTCCGTCGCCGGCCACTTCGGCCTCGGCAAGCTGATCGTCTGCTACGACGACAACCGCATCACGATCGACGGCACCACCGCCATCTCCTTCGACGGCGAGAACCACGACGCCCGTCTCGCCGCCGACGGCTGGCACGTGCAGCGGGTGGAGGACTCCGAGGACCTCGACGCCCTCACCGCCGCTCTCACCGCCGCCCGTGAGGAAACCGAGCGCCCCTCCTTCGTCTCCGTGCGCTCCCACATCGCCTATCCCGCCCCCAACGCCGTCGACACCGCCGGCGCCCACGGCGCCCCCCTCGGCGCCGACGAGGTGCGCGCCACGAAGGTCGCGATGGGCTGGCCAGATCCCGACGCCACCTTCCGGGTGGACGAGGAGGTCTATGCCCACATGTCCCTGCTCGCCTCCGGCGAGCAGGCCCAGGCGCGGTGGCAGCGGCGTTTCGAGGCCTGGCGCGAGGCCCACCCGCAGCTCGCCGCCGAGTGGGATCTCGCCTGGCGGGGCTCCGGCCTGCGCGAGGGCTGGCGCGACGTGCTCCCCGAGTTCGCCCCCGGCGAAAAGCTCGCCACCCGTGCCGCCGGCCAGAAGGCGATGGCCGCCTTCTCCGCCCACGCCCCCACCACCCTCGGCGGCGCCGCCGACCTCGTGGAGTCCACCAAGACCGTCTTCGAGGGCGCCGGCGAGTTCTCCCGCGTGCACTCCGGCCGCAACGTCCCCTTCGGCATCCGCGAGCACGCCATGGGCGCGATCGTCAACGGCGCCGCCGCCCACGGCGGCATCGTCAAGCCCTACGGCTCCACCTTCCTGATCTTCTCCGACTACATGCGCGCCTCCGTGCGCCTCTCCGCGCTGATGTCCCTGCCCGTGTTGTGGGTCTGGACCCACGACTCCGTGGGCCTCGGCGAGGACGGCCCCACCCATCAGCCGATCGAGCACTACGCCGCCCTGCGCGCCATCCCCCGCCTGTGGGTCATCCGCCCCGCCGACGCCAACGAGACCGCCCACGCCTGGCGCGTGGCCCTCGAACGCGAGGACGGCCCCGTGGCCCTGCTGCTCTCACGCCAGGCCGTTCCCGTGCTCGACCGCGCCGGCGAGGGCCTCGCGCCGGCCAGCGCCCTGGAGCGCGGCGCCTACGTGCTCTGGGACTCCTCCCCGAACGGTTCCCCGCCTGAGCTGATCCTGATCGCCACCGGCACCGAGGTGGACCCCACCCTCGCCGCCGCCCACGAGCTCGCCGCTGGGGGGACCGCCGTGCGGGTCGTCTCGATGCCCTGCATGGACATCTTCGAAGCCCAGGACACCGCCTACCGCGACCAGGTGCTGCCCCCGGCCGTCCCCGCCCGCCTCGCCGTCGAGCCCGGCGTGAGCCAGCCGTGGTGGCGCTGGGTGGGCGATCACGGCGACGTGCTGGGCATCGACGGCCGCTTCGGCGCCTCCGCCCCCGGCCCCCGCGTGCTCGAGGAGCTCGGCTTCAGCGTCCAGAACATCGCCGCCCGCGCCCGCGCCGTCCTCCAGCGCGTGGGCTCGCTAGCGTAGGCAACGGTCCGACCAAAGGAGCCGTATATGGACAGCGACGCCCCCACCCCCCTGCAGCGCGCCTCGGAGCTCGGCCAGAGCGTCTGGATCGACTCCCTCTCCCGCGAGTGGACTCGCGGCGGCTACCTGCGGAAGCTGATCGACGAGGACGCCGTCGTCGGCGCCACCTCCAACCCCACCATCCTGCAGAAGGCCATGTCCCACGGCGACGCCTATGACGAGCAGCTGCGCTCGCTCAGTCACCTCGACTCCGACGCCGCCTTCTGGGAGCTCGCCGTCACCGACATCGCCGAGGCCTGCGACGTCTTCGCCCCCGTCTTTCAGGCCACCGGCGGCCGCGACGGCTACGTCTCGCTGGAGGTGGACCCCACCCTCGCCTACGAGACCCTGCGCACCTACGAAGAGGCCATCGGCCTGCACGAGCGCGTCGATCGTCCCAACCTGCTGGTGAAGATCCCCGCCACCAAGCCCGGCCTCGCCGCCATCGAGGACGTGATCGCCAAGGGCCGCTCCGTCAACGTCACCCTGATCTTCTCCCTGCGCCGCTACGCCGAGGTCGCCGAGTCCTACATCCGCGGCCTGGAGCGCCTCGTCGCCGCCGGCGGCGACCCCGACAAGGTGGCCTCCGTCGCGAGCTTCTTCGTCTCCCGCATCGACACCGAGGCCGACAACCGCCTCGACGCCCTCGGCGGCCACGACGAGCTCAGGGGCAAGCTCGCCGTCGCCAACGCCCGCCTCGCCTACGAGCACTACAAGGGCGCCTTCTCGGGCCCCCGCTGGGAGTTTCTGGCGGGGAAGGGCGCCCGGCCCCAGCGCGTGCTGTGGGCCTCCACCTCCACCAAGAACCCCGCCTACCCCGACACCCTCTACGTCGACGAGCTGATCGGCCCCGACACCGTCAACACGATGCCCCTGGAGACCCTCGAGGCCTACCAGGACCACGGCCAGCCCGAGGCCCGCCTGGAGCGCGACCTGCAGGGTGCCCACGAGCTCCTCGCGAGCCTCGCCGCCGCCGGCGTGGACTACGAGGACATCACCGAGACCCTCGAGCGCGAGGGCGTGGAGAAATTCTCCGCCTCCTTCGCCGAGCTCCTCGACGGCCTGCGCGCCAAGCACGCCTCACTCGCTCCCGCCTGAGCTCGTCGGAGTCGGCGCGCACGCTCTCTTCTTTGGGGCCCCCCCGCGCGCGCCTACGCGCGGGACCTACGCGTACGGGAGCGGGATCAAGACCGCGATCCGCAGCGCCCCCGCGGGGAACGCCTGGGCGTGCACCGTGTACACGCCGTAGCTGCGGCCGTCCCAGGCGAAAGATCCGCTCGCAGGCACCCTTTCGGGCGCCGGGCGCAGGCTGCTCATCACGAGCCGCCCTTCGCGGTACATCGCCACCTTCAGCCCCGCCAGCCGATCGGCGAGCTTGAGGTAGCCGATGTCGTCCTGGATCGAGAGCACGAAGCTGCCGATCCGCCGGCCCTGCCAGCGCAGCGGCGCTCGCACGGGGCCCAGCACGAACGGTCCGCCCACGTCTGAGAGCAGCTGTCCGCCGGCGCTCGCCCGCAGCCGCACGATGTGCTCGTTCAAGAGCTTGTCGATCGCCAGCCGCGTGGCTTCCGGTTCCCGCGCCGCCACCGCCCGCAGCAGCGCTTCGTTGTGCTGCACCCGCCGCACCTGCACCTGCGCACGGTTGCCCACCTCCCCCGCGTAGATCAGGCTCGCCACCCGCCCGAGGGTGTTCACGAGCGTGCCCCGCTGGCTGCTGCCGCACAGGCTCGCCATCGACGCCAGCGCCTTGAGCACGTACACCCGCACCCCTTCACCGCCCGGATAGGCGCTCGCCGGGAAGGACGTGAAGCGGTACCTCACGCCGCTCGCCGTGAGCTGACCCTGGGCCGGCAGCGCCCGCCCCGGCAGCCGCAGCGAGCCCGCCACGTCGCGTCCGTCCTGCCGCAGCTCCGTCATGCCCTGGGCGATGCCGTTCGTCTCGTCCACCAGCCCGTCGTCCGTCCACACGCTGGCCACGTAGCTCGCGATCGGCGCCCCCGCCGCGTCGAGGATGCTCCCGCGCAGAGGCGCCAGCGCCCGCGCCGGCCCCACGCTCGCCAGCACCCGCCCGTTCCTGGTCACCTCCAGGTTCGTCAGGTGTCCCGTCGCCAGCAGCGCTCGCGCGGCGATCCGCGCCGCCGGCCCTTCTTCCCGTTCCACCGCTTCCCGCAGTGGGATCGAGCGCGCGATGAAGCTAGCCGCCGTGCCCGTCCGTTCGCTCGCCACCCCCTCGTGGTAGACCCGCTCGGCGACCTGTCCCAGCGTGTCCGTCACCGTCGCCGCGCACTCGCTGCTGACGCTCTTGGCGCGTCGCGGCGTCCCGCCGTGGCTCGGGGGCTGCCCGTCTCGCTGCGCCGCCGGCGCCGCCGCGCTGCCCCGCGGCGGGTTGGAGCTCGCGCTCGCCGAGCCGCTGAGCCCGCTCCTCGCGCTGGCGATGCCTCCAGCCAGCGCCGCCAGCACGGCGCACACGATCGCCAGCCGCACTCTGTTCGACGCCTTGCCCACTCGCGGAACCATCCCCCTCGATCCTAAGCCCTCGCTAACCGCCTCGTGACAGTCCTCTCACGTCCGCTCGTTCGCCCTCCTCCGTTCGCTCGTCGGTGCTCTCGATTTTGGGGCCCCGCGCGCGCGTGCGCGCGCACGCGCGGGCAGCCGTTTTTTGCTCTCCGTGACCGCCCGCCGCTCGCAGGCGGGAACGGGTCCGCTAGGGTCGCCCGCAGTGCCCACCGTGCTGATCACCGGCGCCTCCACCGGCATCGGACGCGCCAGCGCCCTGCGCCTCGCCGCCGGCGGCTGGCGGGTCTTCGCGGGAGTTCGCAGCGAGGACGCCGGCCGGGATCTGCTGGCGGCCGCGAGCTGGGGTGGCGCCGGGGGCGAGAACGGCGCCGGGGGCGAGGGCGCCGGGATCGCGCCGCTGCTGCTGGACGTCACCGACGCCGACCAGATCGCGGCTGCCGCGGGAGCGGTGGGAGACAGGCTGGACGGCCTCGTGAACAACGCCGGCATCGGCGTGGGCGGCCCGCTGGAGCTCGTCTCCGACGAGGAGCTGCGCCAGCAGTTCGAGGTCAACGTCTTCGGCCAGCTGGCGGTGACGCGGGCGCTGCTGGGAGCGCTGCGGACGGCCAAGGGGCGGATCGTGCTGATCTCCTCCGTGGGGGGTCGCGTGTCGGTGCCCTTCAACGGCCCCTACGCGGCTTCCAAGCACGCCATCGAGGCGATCGGCGATGCGCTGCGGGGGGAGCTCCACAGCTCCGGCATCGCGGTCTCGCTGGTGGAGCCGGGCTCGGTGAAGACTCCCATCTGGGACAAGGCCCGCGCCACCGCCCAGGCGGTGCGGGTGCCACCGGAGCTCGAGCGGGAGTACGGCCACGTGCAGGGTGCGTTCACGAAGGTCATCGAAGACAGCGCCCGCCGGGGAGTGGCGCCGGAGAAGGTGGCGGCCACGATCGAACGGGCTCTCACCGCCCGGCGGCCGCGGGCTCGCTACCTCGTGGGGGTGGACGCACGCGGGATGGTGGCGGCCCGGGCGATCCTGCCGAGCGGCATCTTCGACCGCATCCTGCGGCGGGCGCTCGGCGTGTGAGCCCCGCACCGGCCGCTACGGTTTGTGGGGATGGCCGTCTCGGAGAGCACCGTGGGACGGGAGCCCACCGCCGCCGGCGCCCTCGCGTCCGCGGGGGAGGTCCCACACCACGCCCACATTCCCACGCCGCCCTCTGAGCGCGGCGCGTGGGTGATCGCGGGCGCGATCGCGGCGCTCGGCGTGGCGGTGCTCGTGGCGGTGCTCACGGGCCTGATCGGCGGCTCGATCGCGGCGGTGGCGCCGCCGCCGGTGCTCGTGCGGGCGGCCACCCCGGCGCCGGCCTCGCCGGCCGCCTACGCCTCGGCGGCGAGTGCGCTGACGGCGGCCCCGAAGGCGGGCGCCAACGGGCACGCGGCGATCGTGGCCAGTCCCGCGCAAGCGCAGGCCAAGAGCCTCTCGGGCTACTACGGGCCGCCCCAGGTGCACATCGCCAAGCGCTGGATGGAAGGCTTCTACCCGATCTACGCCACCGCCCAGCGCACCTTCGGCGTGAGCTGGCTGCTGATCGCCTCGATCCACGACCAGGAGTCGGCCTTCTCGACGGCGCCGGGCACCTACCACGGGCTGAACTTCGCCGGCTGCTGCGGCGGGCCGATGCAGTTCAACGTGCGCAACGGGGGCGCGGGCGCTCCCTCCACCTGGAACCTCGTCAGCGACTCCTACCGCTACGGCGTGCGGCCCGCGGCGTACGACCACCCAACGGCCACGCATCCCTCGATCTACGACGACTTCGACGCGGTGATGGCGGCCGCCCACCTGCTCTCGGCGGACGGCGCCGGCATGGCGCTGGACGGGAGCGCGTGGGACGCGGCGTATGACTACTACGGCCACGACGCCGCCGGGGTGACCTACGCCGATCAGGTGCTCGCGCGGGCGATCGGCTGGTCCCAGCACGGCTTCTGCATCAACTGCGGCCTGGAAGAGGGGATGGTGGCGGCCGTTCACGCCGCCTACGGCGCCCCGGTGCTGGCGGCGCTGGAAGCCTCCGAACGGGGGACGGCCGAGCGGGCGCCGGCGAAGAAGAAGGCTAAGCGGCCTGTGCGATCAGCTCGCCGGCCACCCGGTCGGTAGCGGCGGCGGTGCCGCCGAGCAGCCGCCGGGAGAGCTGGGCGCGGCGGAAGTACAGGGGCGCGTCGTGCTCCCAGGTGGCGCCGATGCCGCCGTGCACGGAGATCATCGTGCGGGCGGCGTGGTCGAGCGCCCGGCCCGCCACGGAGCGGGCGGCGGAGGCGGCGAGCGGGAACTCCTGGGGCGCGCCGCCGCGGGACCAACCGGCGTAGTAGAGCAGCGAGCGGCCGTTCTCGAGCTGGCGCAGAACCTCGGTGAGGGAGTGCTTGACGGCCTGGTAGGAGCCGATCGCGCGGCCGAAGGTGTGGCGCTCCTTGGCGTAGGCCACGGACACGTCCAGGGCGGTTTCCACGCTGCCCAGGGACTCGGCTGCGATCAGCGCCTGGGCGAGATACCAGGCGCCCGCGAGGGACTCCGGCGGCGCGTCGAGCACGCGGGCGGGGGCGTCCTTCAGCGTGACGTGGCCCAGGGAGCGGGTGACGTCATAGCGGGTGGTGGCCTCCACGCTCACGCCGGCGGCGCTCGCCTCGATCGCCACGCCCACGGGCTTGCCCTCGAGCAAGGCCACCCCCACGAGCAGGTCGGCGCCGGGGGCGTCGGGCACGAAGGCGAGCTCGCCGGAGACGCTCGCCTGGCCCTCGCCGGCGCTCTTGGCGACCGGGGCATCGCCGCGGGTGGAGCCGGCGCGGGGATCCACGCTCCAGCGCTGCTCCAGGTCGCCGGGGGGGCTCACGGGCAGGTAGGCGGCGCGGCGCTCGCCGCTGGCGAGGGCATCCAGCAGGTCGGCGCCGGCGGGGGAGTCGCCGAGGATGGCACTCGCGGGCAGGTGGCCGACCAGGGCGAGCTTGGCGAGCACGCGGCCGCACTCGCCGAGCACGAGCATGGCGTCGAAGGCGTCGAGGCCGGCGCCGCCGTGCTGCTCGTCGATCAGGAGGCCAGGCCAGCCGGCCTCGCAGGCGGTGGGCCACATGTCGGGCAGGGCCGCGTCGTCGCCGTCGAGGGCGGTGCGGGCGGCCTCGAGGGTGGCAAAGCGGGAGAGGGCGCCGCGGGCGGCCTCGCGCAGGAAGACCTGCTCGTCTGAGAGTGCCAGGTTCATGCCGGTGCTCCTTCCTTGGAGCGCAGCTCCGAGAACGGGATGCCCTTGTCCAGGCGCGGCTCGGGGGGCAGGCCGAGGACGCGCTCACCGATCGTGTTGCGCAGGATCTCTTCGGTGCCGCCGGCGGACTTCAGGCCGGGCAGGAAGGAGATCATGTAGGCCCACTCGCTGTTCTTGTCGAGCGCGTCGGGGCCCTCCACGTCAACGATCAGGTCCCCCGCCTTGATGGCGCCGTTGACGATCGTGACCTTCGCGAGGCCCGCCTCGGGGCCGGGGATCTGGCCGCGCTGCAGAGCGCTGAGGGTGCGGTAGCCGGTGAAGCGGACGGCGAGCAGCTCGCTGGCGATCTCCCCCAGCTGGTGGCGCACCTCGGGGTCGCGGCGGGCGTGCTCGTCGGCGGCGATGGCGGCGGCGAAGCGGGTGGAGTTGTAGCCGAGGCCCTCGCCGCCGAGGCCGATGGTGACGCGCTCGAACATCAGGGTGGTGAGGGCGGTGCCCCAGCCGTTGCCGACGCCGCCGACGACGGCGCCGGCGTCGAGGGCGACGTCGTCGAAGAAGACCTCGTTGAACTCCGCCTCGCCGGAGATCTGGCGCAGGCCGCGGATGGTCACGCCGGGGGCGTCCATCGGCACGATGAACATCGTGAGGCCCTTGTGCTTGGGCACGTCGGCGTCGGTGCGGGCGAGCAGCAGGCCGTAGGAGGCGAACTGGGCGTTGGTGGTCCACACCTTCTGGCCGTTGAGCGTCCAGCCGCCATCCTGCGTCTGGCGGGCGCGGGTCTGTACGGCGGCGAGATCGGAGCCGGCGGCGGGCTCGGAGAAGAGCTGGCACCAGACCTCGTCGCCGTGGAGCATGGGCCCGAGGTAGCGGGTCTTCTGGTGGTCGTCGCCGTGGGCGATGATGGTGGGGCCGAGCATGCCCACGCCGATGGCGTCGAGTATGCCGGGCACTTTGGCGCGGGCGATCTCCTGGTTGCAGACGACCTGCTCGATGGGGCCCATTCCCTGGCCGCCGAACTCCTTGGGCCAGGTGACGCCGGCGAGGCCGCCCTCGGCGAGCTTGCCCTGCCAGACGCGGCGGGCGGCGATCACCTCGTCCTCGTCCTCGATCGCGCCGGGTCCTTGCAAGATCGGCGCTTCCGCGGCGTGCCGCTCGAGCCACGAGCGCACCTGGACGCGGTACTCGGCCTGCTCGGGGGTGTCGTCGAGATCCACTGCTCCTCCTTTACGTCGCCTCGTTGGAGCCCTGGTTGACTGACCAGTCAATCGAGCCCGACGGAGTCTACTCCCCAGCGGGAATCGGCGGAGCGGGCACGGGAGGCTGGCCGTAGACGTCCTCGAAGCCACGGTCGAGCAGGTAGGCGGCCTGGGTGCCGGGATCGGTGGAGTGCAGGAGCACGACGCCGAGGCGGACGCCGTGGCGCTCGGCGGTGGCCACGAGGCACTTGCCGGCGGCGAGGGTGTAGCCGGTCTTCAGGCCGGTGAGGCCGGGGTAGTGATAGATGAGGAGGGGGTTGTTGTTGTAGAGGTAGAGCTTGCCGCCCTTGATGGGGAAGGGGAGCGCCGCCGTGTAGGTGCGGGTGACGCGGGCGATGCGTGGCTGTTGCAGGTCCACGTGGGCGAGGATGGCGAGGTCGGCGGCGCATGAGTAGTTGCCGGCGTCGTAGTAGCCGGAGGGGGAGGAGTAGCGGGTGCAGCCCATGCCGAGGCTGGCGGCCTTGGCGTTCATGGCGTCCACGAAGCGGTTGACGGTGCCGGCGACGCGTTCGGCGAGGGCCACGGCGGCGTCGTTGCCGGAGGGCAGGAGCAGGCCGTAGAGGAGGCTCTCCAGGCGCACGTGGTGTCCGAGGGGCAGGACGCCGACCTTGGAGCCGGGCATGTCGTAGGCGCGGCGGGTGATCAGGACGGGCGTCAGGGGCGGCTCGGACTCGACGGTGAGCAGGGCGGTCATCATCTTGGTGAGGCTGGCGATGCGCAGGCGGGTGTAGGGGTTTCGCTGCCACAGGACCTGGCCGGTGTCGAGGTTGAACAGCAGGCCGGCGCGGGGCGGTTCGGCGAACTGGGTCTGGATGGGGTCGCCGGCGGGGTCGCCCACGCCGGCGAGGGTGAGGGCGGATTTGGCCAGCGGCAGGCCGGTCTGGGAGACGCGGGCGTGGGGGGCTTGAGTCGAGTGGCCCACCCAGGCGTGGCCGTGGCGGACGGCGGCGGCGGAGCCGCGAGCGGGGTGGGAGCGGGCGAGCGCCATCACCACGAAGGCGGCGGCAAGGAGGAGGTCGAGGACGGCGACGGTGCCGGCGCGCCTGCGGGCGCGACGTCGGCGGCGAGCGTGCTCGCGGCGGCGACGGCTCTCCTCGAAGGTCATGAAGGGGGGTGGAGTCGGGGTGTGGCTCATCTCCGGGGCGGGTTCAGGAGGGCGCCGAGGATGCCGACGCCGAGGAGTACGAGGATGAACACCGAGATTGCGCTTGCCAGGGTAAACCCTTGCTGGGACACGGCGCTGAGGGTGAGGTAGGCGAAGCCGACGAGGAAGACGGCGGCGGCGAGCAGCACGGCGAGGCGGGCCATGGGCTCAGTACAGCGACTGGCGCGGCGGCAGGCGCCGGCGGCGCCCTCGCGCGCGCCCACACGCGCGGGGCGTCGATTTTTTGTAGTGATGTCTGCCGCTGGGCTTCGGCTACCCGCGGGCGGCGAGGGGGCCGGCGCCGGCCAAGGATGGTTTGCCCGCCCACCCAACGTGCTGGTCGGCGTGGTAGGAGGAGCGCACGAGGGGGCCGGCGGCGACGTGGAGGAAGCCGAGCTCGTAGGCGGCGGCCTGCAGGGCGGCGAACTCGTCGGGATGCCAGTAGCGGACGACGGGGAGGTGGCGCGCGGAGGGGCGCAGGTACTGGCCGACGGTGAGCACCTGGACGCCGCTCTGGCGCAGCAGGGCGAAGGTGTCCACCATCTCCTGGTGGGTCTCGCCGAGGCCGACCATGAGGCCGGACTTGGTCACCACCTCACCCTCGCCGAGCTCGGCGGCGAGGCGCAGGACGCGGCAGGAGCGCTCGAAGCGGGAGCCGCGGCGGGCGAGTGGGTAGAGGCGGGGGACGACCTCGACGTTGTGGTTGAAGACGTCGGGGCGCTCGGCGATGACCTTCGCGAGGGGCATCTCCTGGCCCTGGAAGTCGGGGGTGAGGACCTCCACCTGGCAGCCGGGGGCCTGGCGGCGGACCTGGCGAATGACGCCGACGAAGGCGGATGCGCCCTTGTCGGGGAGGTCGTCGCGGTCGACGGAGGTGATGACGGCGTGACGGAGGCCCATGCGGGCGATGGAGCGGGCCACACGGGCGGGCTCGAGGGGGTCGTTCCAGGTGGGGGTGCCGGTCTTGACGTTGCAGAAGCCGCAGCGGCGGGTGCAGGTATCGCCGAGGATCATGAAGGTGGCGGTGCCGCGCTCCCAGCACTCGCCCACGTTCGGGCAGGCGGCCTCCTGGCAGACGGTGTGGAGGTTCTCCGAGCGGATCAGCTCGGTGAGCTCGCGGTAGCGCCGGCCGCCGGGGAGGGGGACCTTGAACCAGGGGGGCTTGCGCTCCCGCAGGGGCCGCACGTCGGGGCCGAGCACACGCAGCACGTCTGCGCCGCCGGGGTTGGCGCGAGATCTGGTGGCGCTCATGCGGTCACCGGCGTCGGTGTGAGGGAGAGAGCCGAGGTGTCGAGGCCGAGGTCCGCGGGGGTGACGATCTCCATCTGCCGTCCATGAGCGTCGCAGAAGCAGCGCGCGATGCGCTCGCGAAAGGCATCCGGATCAACGGCGCGGTCGGCCGGGAGCTCGTGGGAGAGGGAGGTCATCTGGACGTCGGGCAGGCCGCAGGGGACGACCCAGGTGAAGGGGGAGAGGTCGTTGTCGACGTTGACGGCGAAGCCGTGGGTGGAGACACCACGGGAGACGTGGACGCCGATGGAGGCGATCTTGCGATCCTGGCCCCCTTCGGCGACAGGGACCCAGACGCCCGTGTAGTCGGGGCCCTCCTGGCAGCGGGAGCGTGCCTCCAGCCCCTCTTCGGCTAGAGCGGCGACGATGGCGGCTTCCATGGTGCGCAGGTGCCGGCCGATGTCGGTGAGGGCCATGATCGGATAGCCGACGAGCTGGCCGGGGCCGTGGTAGGTGAGGCGGCCGCCGCGGTCGGTGTCCACGATGTCGATGCCGCGGTCGCTGTAGAAGCGCTCGGGGAAGGGCAGCTCCTGGGCGCCGGAGCGGCGGCCGCGGGTGTAGACGGGGGGATGTTCGAGCAGCAGGAGGGTGTCGGGGATCGCGCCGGACTGGCGGCGAGCGCGGAGATCTTGCTGGATGGCGAGGGCGTCACGGTAGGGGATCGTGCCGAGGTGGCAGACTGCGAGTTCACCGCACCCGTTCGATGGCTGGTAGATCTCATCCATTGGCAGCTCTCTTCAGCCTAGCGTCGGCGCGCGGCGGTCGATGACGGCGGGCCATGCGACCGATGGGGGACCTATTGTGGCCGTGAGCTAAGCAACTCGGCAAGCTGACGATATGGACCCTCGGCACCCTCGCAAGTCATGGCCTGGCGACCGGCTCACGCTCCTCTTGACCGTTGCCACTCTCGCTGGCGCCGTCGTCGGAACGGGCGGTGTGCTCGTCATCGATACAGGCCGCGCCGAGGCGAGCACGTTCGTGAGGACACCCGGCGAAGCGGCGCCGACGGACGCACAGGAACGCCAGCGGCGGCGGCGCGCACGGACGGCTCGCAAGACACATACGTCGACCTCCGAGCTGGCGACGGCCGTCGCGACGAGTGTCGCGGCCGTCGTTGCGATCCTCGCGTTGCTCGGCGCTGGTGTGACGATCAGGGACAACCGCCGGGCTGGCCGTCAGCGGGCCACCTTCGAATCGGTTGCCCGCCTGGAAGATCCTCATCTGCTCGAGTGCAAGTCGGTGACGTCCGCGTTCCTGCGCTGCGGTCTGCGGCCGCCGAGCATCGCGGAGGCCGCTTGGAGGGAGATGAACGACGATGCCCGTCGCGCTGCCACAGCGACGCTGTGGGAGGAGCTGAAGGGTTCACCCTGGCTTGCGGACCGCGAACTGGTTCAGCGGATTCAGGCGTTCCCCAACCTCCTGGAGGGTGTCGCGGGGATGTACAACGACGATCTGCTCGACACCGAGATCGTGGAAGCGCAGGTCTCCTGGATTGCGTGGAACTTCTGGCAAGAGGGCGAGTGGTGGATCGCGAAAGTGAAATCCGAAGACGGCAACGCATTCGCGGAGATCGAGACGATGGTGGGACGGCTCCGGGCCCGATCCGGCTCATCCGAGTAGCGCAGGGCCCGCCCCGTGGCTCGTCTCCGCCAGGCGGTTGGGGGGCTATACTCGTCTCATGGGTCCACGTCCCGGCCTCTGAGAAGCAGCCCCTACAGTGTCAAAGCCGCCGGTGCTTGCAGCAGCTCGCGGATGCGGGCCAGGAACTGGGCGGCGTCGGCGCCGTAGAGGATGCGGTGATCGCAGGCCAGCGTGACGGTCATCGTCTGGCGCGCCACGATCTCGCCCTCGCGCACCACCGCTCGCGGGGCGACCGCGCCAACAGAGAGGATCGCAGCCTGGGGCGGGTTGACGATCGCGGTGAAGCTGGCGATGCCGTACATGCCCAGGTTTGACACCGTGAACGTGCCCCCGCCGAGCTCCGGCGGGGTGATCGTGCCCTCACGCACCTTCGCCGCCAGCGCTCTGGCCTCACGGGAGATCTCGCCGAGCGCCTTGAGGTCGGCGTCGAACACGGTGGGCACCACGAGCGCTCCTCCGGCCGGGCCCTCCCCCTCCCCCTCGACCGCCACCGCCACGCCGACGTTCACGCGCGAGTGCAGTTGCAGGCGCCCGTCGCGGTAGCTGGAGTTCGCGCGAGGGTGCTCGCGCAGGGCCAGCGCGCAGGCCTTGACGACCATGTCGTTGTACGTCGGCACGGCATCCGTCGCGTGCTGCTTGAGCTGGGCGCGCAGCTTCGCGCACTCCTCCATGTCCACGTCCATCGCCAGCGCGAAGTGAGGCACGGTGGCCTTCGACTCCGCCATCCGCCTGGCGATCGTCTGCTGGGTGCGGGTGAGCTCGACCTCGGTGCTCTCTCCCTTGGCCGTCGCCACGCTCGTGAGGCCGCCCGCCGGGGCTGTTGTGGGTGCAGAGGGGCTTGGCGCCTGCTGTGCGGCTCCGAGGGCTGCGGCGGCGGTGGTATCGGCCTGCGCCGCAGATGCGCCTGTCCCGCCGCCGGCCGCGAGCACGTCCGCCTTGACGATCCGCCCACCCGGGCCGCTGCCGGCGAGGCCGTGCAGATCGACCCCCTGCTCCGCCGCGAGCCGCCGCGCGAGCGGGGAGGCCTTCACGCGCTCGCCCGTGTCCGTGGGACCGCTCTCAGGTGGGGGAGGCTCAGGCGGGGCGGACTCGGCGGGGGGCGGCGCGGCACCGGATGCAGACGCCCCTGGGCTCGTGGACTCCTCGCGCAGCGCCTGTGCGGGGGCGCTCGCCGGAGCGGACACCGCCGGCCCGGCCGTCTCGCCTGAGCTCGCCTCGCTCGCCGCACCGGCTCCGCTCGCCTCGCCCACGTGTGCGATCAGGGTGCCCACCGGCAGCGTGTCTCCCTCGGCGGCCACGATCGAAAGCACGCCGGCGAGATCGGATTCGTAGACCATCGTCGCCTTGTCGGTCTCGATCTCCACGATCTCCTGGCCCCGCGCGATCTCATCGCCGTCGGCCACCAGCCAGCGCAGGATGGTGCCCTCCTCCATCGTGTCCGACAGCCGCGGCATCACGAGCTCGGCCATCAGGCGGCCCCCGCCGTCTGCCCGAGCGTTGCCAGGGCGGCGTCCATGACCTGGGGCTCGTGCGGGTAGGCGATGTCCTCGAGCGGCTTGGAGTAGGGCATCGGCACGTCCGCTCCCGAGACCCGCGCCACCGGCGCGTCGAGGTCGTCGAAGGCGTGCTCCGCTATCAGCGCCGCGAGGTTCGCGCCCACGCCGCCATGGGGCCAGCCCTCCTCCACCACCACACAGCGGTTGGTCTTGCGCACGGAGTCGAGGATCGTGTCGAGGTCCAGCGGCCGCAGCGTGCGGGGGTCGATCACCTCCGCCTGCACCTCGTGCTCCCGCGCGAGCCGCGCGGCAGCCCGTTCGCACGTGAGCGCCATGCGCGAGACGCCCACGATCGTCACGTCCGTCCCCTCCCGGCAGATCCGCGCCTGGCCGAAGGGCACCAGCGTCTCGGGGTCCTCGGGCACCACGCCGCGCACCCCGTAGAGGGACTCGTGCTCGATGAAGATCACCGGGTTCTCGTCGCGGATCGCGCTCTTGAGCAGCCCCTTCGCGTCGGCCGCCGTCGCCGGCACGGCCACCAGCAGGCCCGGCACGTGCAGGAACATCGCCTCCAGGCAGTGCGAGTGGGTGGGTCCGAGCTGGTGGCCCGCGCCCTGGGGCATGCGGATCGTGAGCGGCACGGAGACGTGGCCGCCGAACATGTAGCGGATGTGGGCCGCGTGGTTGACGATCTGATCGAAGGCCAGCAGCGAGAAGTTGATCGTCATCAGCTCCACCACCGGCCGCAGGCCCGTCATCGCACCGCCCACCCCCATGCCCACGATCGTGTTCTCGGAGATCGGCGTGTCCCGCACGCGGCGCTCGCCGAAGCGCTCGAGCAGCCCCTCGGTCACCTTGAAGGAGCCGCCGAACACGCCGATGTCCTCGCCCATCAGCACCACCCGCTCGTCGCGCGCGAGCTCCTCGGCCAGCGCCGCGTTCAGCGCTTCGCGGTAGCGCAGCTCGCTCATCGCCGCGCTCCTGGCGGCGTCACCGCACCTGAGCGAGGCCCGCTCACTGGTGATACCGCCCGTGCACCTGGCCCTCGAGCACGTACACGTCCTCGTACAGCGACTCGGGCGCCGGGAAGGGGGACTCCTCGGCGAACGCCACCGCCCGCTCGACCCGCTCCTGCGCCTCGCGCTCGATCCGCTCGCGTCCCGCATCGTCGAGCATGCCCTCCGCTTCCAGCAGCGCGCCGAACTGCGGGATCGGGTCGCGCTCGCGCCAGTGCGCCACCTCCTCCTTGGTGCGGTACTCCTCGGGATCGGCCATCGAGTGCCCGCGAAAGCGGTAGGTGATCGCCTCCACGAGCAGCGGCCGGCGCTCCTCGCGCACCCGTTGCAGGGTCTCGCTCACCACCCTGTGGGTGTCGAGCACGTCCATCCCGTCGCAGCTCGTGCCCGGCACCCCGAGCGACTCTCCCTTGCGCTGCAGGTCGGTGACGGCGGAGTGGCGCTCGATCGAGGTGCCCATGCCGAACTGGTTGTTGACGACCATGAACAGCACCGGCAGCCGCCACAGCGCCGCGAGGTTGAGCGTTTCCCCGAAGGTGCCCTGGTTGGAGGCCCCGTCGCCGAACGCGCACAGCGTCACCTCGTCGCGTCCCAGGTAGTCGCTGGCGAGACCGATGCCGGCCCCGATCGGCAGGTTGCCGCCGACGATCCCGTAGCCGCCCATGAAGCGCCGCTCGTAGTCGAACATGTGCATCGAGCCGCCGTGCCCGCCGCAGCAGCCCCCCACACGGCCGAACAGCTCCGCCATCACCCGCTCGGGCGGCGTGCCCCGGGCGATCGCGTTGCCGTGGGAGCGGTAGGTGGAGATCAGATAGTCCTGCTCGCGCAGCGCCCGCGCCGAGCCCACGATCGTGGCCTCCTCGCCGATCGAGAGGTGCAGGAAGCCGCCGATCTTCGCCCGCGCGTACATCTCCCCGGCGCGCTCCTCGAAGCGCCGGATCAGCGTCATGCTCGCCAGCCACTCGCGCGCGATCTCGGGCTCGGGCAGGGATGCCGTCACGCCTGCACCGTAGCCCAGCGGTCGACGAACTCCTCCGCCGGCAGCTGCGCGAGGTCCGCCCGCAGCGCCCGCGCCATGCGCGAGGCCTGTCGCGGCGGGCAGTCCCAGAACAGCACCACTTCGCCGCTGTCGATCTCGACCACCTCGATGTGGTCCACCCGCTCGGTGTCCGCGAGCAGCGCCGGCGTGAGTCCGCCGCGGGTGACGATCAGCCGGTAGGCGCGGTTGGCCTTCATCGCAGCGCCAGCGCCAGCGCCTCCGCCAAGCAGCCCTCGCCGTGCAGCACCTGGCCGTCGAGCGCCAGCGCCGGCACCTCCCGCACGCCGAGCTCGTGCGCCCGCGCGGTGCTCTGCGCCAGCCGCGCCGCGACCGAGCGCTGCTCTGCCGCCCGCAGCACCGCCGCGGGGTGCATCTCGCAGGCCGCCGCCGCGATCAGCACGTTCTCGCTCACCCCCAGCGACCGTCCGCCCGCGAACGCCTGGCGAAAGGCGGCCTGCGCGAAGGGCACCGTGCGGCCGATCGCCTTGGCGTAGGTGGCCACCCGCATCGCCAGCGAGCTGTCGAAGGGGAAGGGATCGGGCCAGCGCAGCGGCTGCAGGCCGAGCGCGGCGGCGCCCCGCTCGATGCTCTCCCGCGGCTCCCCCGGCGGCGCCGATCCGTCCCCGGCTTGGCGGGCCTCCCCGAGCTCCCGTGCCAGCACCGGTCGCCACTCGGCCGGCCCGGGCAGCACCTGCAGGATCTGCTCGGCGACGAGGTAGGCGGTGGGGCTCGCGAGGTCGAAGTAGAAGGCGGGGGTGGCGTCTGACGCCACGGAACGGTCACCTCACCCGTGGATCAGCCAGCCGTCCGCCGCACGACCTGCCTCCATCACGGCCTCCGAGAGCGTCGGGTGGCCGTGGATCGTGCGCGCCAGCTCGGGGTAGCCGCCCTCGAGCGCGCGGATGTTCACGAGCTCCTGGATCAGCTCGGTGGCGCGGGCGCCGACGATGTGCCCGCCCAGCAGCTCGCCGTAGGTGCGGTCGCCGACGAGCTTCACGAGCCCCGTGCGATCGCCGTACACGGTGCCGCCGCCCACCGCTCCGTAGGGGACCTTGCCCACCACCACGTCGTGGCCCTGCTCGCGCGCCTGCTCCTCGGTGAGGCCAAAGGAGCCGACGTTGGGCGTGCAGAACGTCGCCCGCGGGATGTCCTCGTAGGCGATCGGGTGCGTGGCCAGGCCGGCCGCGTCCTCGACCGCGACGATGCCCTCGTCCGAGGCCTTGTGCGCGAGCGCCGGGCCCGCGACGAGATCGCCGATCGCGTACACGCCGGGTGCGCTCGTGCGCAGCGCCCCGTCCACGCGCACGAGACCCCGCTCGTCGAGCGCCACGCCCGCCGCGTCGAGCCCCAGCGCCTGCACGTCGGGCGCCCGGCCGGTGGCGATCACCAGGAAGTCGACCTCCGCGCTCTCCCCGCCGTGGGCGAAGCTCACGCCGTCATCCGAGGCCTTGACCGACTCGATCGGGGTGCCGGTGTGCACGGCGATCCCCTGCCGCTTGAGCCCTCGCTCCACGAGCCGCGATATGTCGGCGTCCTCCGCCGGCAGCACCCGCGGCAGCGCCTCCAGCAGCAGCACCTCGCTGCCCAGCCGCGCGAAGCCCGAGGCGATCTCCGCCCCCGAGGCGCCCGCCCCGACCACCGCCAGCCGCGCCGGCAGCTGCGGCAGCGCCCACGCCTCCTCGGTGCCGAGCACCCGCCCGCCGAGCTCCACGCCGGGGATCGCCCGCGGCACCGAGCCGGCCGCGAGCACCACCGTGCCGGCCACGAGCTGCTGCTCACCCACCTGCACGCCCACGCCGCCGCCGGTGCTGCCGTTGCCCGCGCCCGCCGAGGGCGCGAGCTTCGCCTCGCCCTCGATCAGCTCGATGCCGTTCTTCTTGAACAGGCCGCCCACGCCCGAGGTGAGCGTGCCCACCACCTTCGCCCGGCGCTCCTGCACCGCCGGGTAGTCGACCTCCACGCCCGCCACGTTCAGGCCGAACTCCTTCGCGTCGCGAATCTCGCCGAGCAGGTCCGCCGAGCGCAGCACCGCCTTGGCGGGTATGCAGGCGTAGTTCAGGCACCGCCCGCCGACCTTGTCCTTCTCGATCACCGCCGTCCTCTTGCCGAGCTGCGCGGCGCGGATCGCGGCCACGTATCCGCCCGGCCCGGAGCCGATCACGATGCAGTCATATGACGTCTCGGCCATCTCCATCCTGAGCCTATCGATCCCCGGCTTGCAGGCGTCCCATCACCGATATCAGCTTCCAGAAGAGCCAGCCCGCGAGCACGATCGAGACCAGGCAGAAGACCGCCGCGAGCCACGTCGAGGCGACCACCAGCGCCAGCGAGGTGACGATGACCTGAAAGGCCAGCAGCGCCTCGAAGCCGAGCACCGCCCAGTAGCGCCGGCCGTACATGCCCCACGCGAGCAGCGCGAGGATCGCCGCTATGAACAGGCCACCCGGCAGCGAGCCGCCGTGGTCGCGCAGGCCGTGGACAGTCAGCGCGCCGACGATCACCGCCAGCGCGAGCAGCGCCGCGACCGCCACCGCCACGAGCAGCGCCGCCGGGCGCTCGTCGGGCCCGAGCGGCGTGAGTCGCGCCCGCGCCCGCTCCTCCCGCGCCGCCGAGCGCGAGCCGCCCCCGTTCGCCTCGCTCACGACGCCACCGCCACGTCGGCGCCCAGCGCGCCCCGCAGCTCTCGCGCCGCCGCCTCCGGGTCGGGCGCCTGGGCGATCGCCCGCAGCACGCACACCCGCGTGGCGCCCGCCTCCGCCACCTCGCGCGCGTTGCCCGCGTCGATCCCCCCGATCGCAAAGAAGGGCAAGGAGGCGTGGCCGGCGGCGTAGCGCACCAGCTCGAGGCCCACGGCCGGCCGGCCGAGCTTCGTCGGCGTGGCGTGCACCGGCCCCACGCCGATGTAGTCCGGCGCTCCGGGGTCTCCGCCGCCCGCAGCGGCCTGCGCGGCGGCGTCTATCTCGGCGGGCGCGTGCGTGGAGAGGCCGACGAGCATCTCCGCTCCCACCAGCGCGCGGGCCTGCGCCACCGGCATGTCCTCCTGGCCCACGTGCACGCCGTCCGCGCCCGCCTCCCGCGCCAGCAGCGGGTCGTCGTTGACCACGAACAGGGCACCGAGGCGCGCGCACAGCTCCCGCGCCTGCAGTGCCAGCGCCAGCAGCGCCTGGCGCTGGCCCTGCTTCTCGCGCAGCTGCACCACGTCCACGCCGCCCGCGATCGCCCCCGGCAGCACCTCCGCGAGCCCCCGCCCGCCGGGTCTGCCGTCGCAAACCAGGTACAGCCGCGCGGCGTCAAGGCGCGCGCGCCGCGCGGCTAGCTGCTCGGAGACGGCCATCGCCGCAGTCTCGCACGCGGGGCGCGGACGCGGACTAGCATCAATCCATGATCGCAAGCGGCGAAAGGAGCGACGTGACGATCGTGGGCGGCGGCATCGCCGGGCTCGCCTGCGCGTGGCGGGCATCGCGGGCGGGGCTCTCGGTTACGCTGCTCGAGCGCGACGAGCTTGGCCGGGGGGCCTCGCACGTGGCGGCCGGCATGCTCGCGCCGGTTGCCGAGGCGGAGTTCGGCGAGGCGGGCCGGCGTTTGCTGGAGCTGGGCATGCGCTCCGCGGCCCTGTGGCCGGCGTTCGCGCGCGAGCTCGAGCAGGCCAGCGGCACCGGCGTGGACCTGCTGCCCACGGGCACGCTCGTGGTGGCACGCGACGACGACGAGGCCCGCGAGCTCGAGCGCCAGCTGGCCTTTCGCCACTCCCTGGGACTGCCCGCCGAGCGCCTGCGCGCGAGCGCCGCCCGCGAGCGCGAGCCCGCGCTGGCGCCCACCGTGCGCCTGGCGATGGAGGCCCCCGGCGATCACTGCGTCGATCCCCGCCTCGTGCTGGCCGCGCTGCGCGGCGCCTGCGAGCGAGCGGGCGTGGCGATCCGCGAGCACAGCCCCGTCGCGGCGCTCGAGCTGGACGGCGCCGGCGCGCGCGTGAACGGGGTGCGGCTGGCCGGCGGCGAGCGCATCGACGCCGCGCTGGTGGTGCTCGCCGCGGGCGCCTGGAGCGCCCAGGTCGAGGGCCTGCCCGCACACGCCCGCATCGCCGTGCGGCCCGTGAAGGGCCAGATCCTGCGCCTGCGCGACCCGTCCGGCCCGGGCCTGCTCAGGAGGGTGCTGCGCTTTCAGGGCGGCTACCTCGTGCCCCGCGGCGACGGCCGCTACGTGCTCGGCGCGACGGTCGAGGAGCGGGGCTTCGAGCTCGCGCCCACCGCCGGCGCCGTGTACGAGCTGCTGCGCGACGCCAGCGAGCTGCTGCCGGGGATCGACGAGCTGCAGATCGAGGAGCTCTCGGTGGGGCTGCGTCCCGGCACGCCCGACAACACGCCCGCGATCGGCCCCGGCGCCGTCGAGGGCCTCGTGTGGGCCACCGGCCACCACCGCAACGGCATCCTGCTCGCGCCGCTCACCGCCGAGCTCGTGGTGGAGGCGCTCGCGGGGGTCCCCGCGTGATCGTCAACGGCGAGCCGCGCGAGATCCCCGCCGGCGAGACGGTGCTCGCGCTGCTGCACGATCTGGGCCTCGACGAGCACGCCCGGGGGGTGGCGGTGGCGGTCGACGGCGAGGTGCTGCCGCGGGCGCGCTGGGAGGCCTTCGCGCTACCCGCCGACGCTCGCGTGGAGGTGCTCACCGCGATGCAGGGAGGGTGATGGATGAGCGTAACGCTCGACACCCGCGCGGACCCGCTGACGATCGCGGGCGTCACGTTCGACTCCCGCCTGCTGCTCGGCACCGGCGGCTTTCCCTCGCTTCAGCTGATGGCCGCGGCGATCGCCGCCAGCGAGAGCGAGCTCGTGACGGTGGCCCTGCGCCGCGTGGGCACCGGCCCCGCGAACGGCCCGCGCGGGAGCGGCTCGCTGGTCGACGTGCTCGCCGCCGCCGGCGTGCGCCTGCTGCCCAACACCGCCGGCTGTCGCACCGCCCGCGACGCGGTGCTCACAGCCAAGCTCGCCCGCGAGGCGTTCGCCACCGACTGGATCAAGCTCGAGGTGATCGGCGACGAGGACACGCTGATGCCCGACGGCCCGGAGCTGCTGCGGGCGGCCGAGGAGCTCGTGGACGAGGGCTTCACGGTGCTCCCCTACACCACCGACGACCCCGTGCTGGCACGCCGGCTGGTGGACGTGGGCTGCGCCGCGGTGATGCCCCTGGGCTCGCCGATCGGCAGCGGCATGGGCATCCGCAACCCCTACAACATCAGCCTCATACGCGAGGCCGTGGAGGTGCCGCTGGTGCTGGACGCCGGCGTGGGCACCGCCTCGGACGCCGCGATCGCGCTGGAGCTGGGCTGCGACGCCGTGATGGCCGCCTCCGCCATCTCCCGCGCCGAAGACCCCGTGCTGATGGCCGCCGCGATGCGCGACGCCGTGCGCGCCGGCCGCCGCGCCCGGCTGGCGGGCCGCATCCCCGAGCGTCGCTACGCCACTCCCTCCACCGGCGAAGCGGGGCGGGCTCACTTCGACTGACGTTTGTGGCGGCGCGGCGTGTGGGTGCTTCCTAGCCCACCGCTTCGATCGTCCCGTTCATGGTGGCGGGGAAGAGGGTGCACTCGTAGTGGATCGTGCCCGGCTTGGTGACCTTCAGCTCATAGGTGCCGTTTTCGCCGAAGTTGGTAGATGCGAACTTCTGCGGTCCGCCCTCGCTCGTGACGTTGCACTGCACGGAGTCGTAGTTGGTCCACTTGACCGTGCTGCCCACCTTCACGCGCACCGTGTCCGGGGCGATGGCGATGTTGCGGTAGGCGATCGGCACCACGCCGCTCTGGATCGGCGCCGAGGGCGAGGGGCTGGCGAATTTGGGCGTCGTGTCCGGTTGCAGACCCGCTTGGGTGGTGGTGTGGGCGGTCGCGGCGCTCGTGCCGGCGGTGGTGGTGGAGCCGGAGCTCGCCCCGCCCGAGCCACAGCCGGCTAGCAGGGCGAGGGTGGCGACGGCGAGCGCCAGGGCGACGACGACTCGCCCCCGGGCGTCCGCGATCACGAAAGATGCTCCTCTCACGGGCACCATCCTAGTGTCGCGCAGCGGCAACGACACTAGACTCACCAGCCCATGGCAAGACACCTCTTGACGGGCGCCGAGCTGACCGCGGATGAGCTCGACGGGCTGCTCACGCGGGCGCTCGAGCTGAAGGCCGCGCCGCTGTCCTCGCGGGCGCTCGCCGGCCGCGGCGTGGCGCTGGTCTTCCAGAAGCCCTCCACCCGCACGCGCGTCTCCTTCGAGGTCGGCGTCCACGAGCTCGGCGGCTGGCCGCTGGTGCTGCGCGCCGACGAGCTGCAGCTCTCGCGCGGGGAGCCGCTGCGGGACACCGCCCAGGTGCTCTCCCGCCACGTGGCCGCGATCGGCGTGCGCACGGGCCCCGACGAGATGCTCGCCGAGCTCGCCCGCCACAGCGAGGTGCCGGTCGTGAACATGCTCACCGCCCTTCACCATCCCTGCCAGGCCCTCGCCGACCTGCTCACCCTGCGCGAGGCCTACGGCGCGCTCCCGGGCCTGAAGGTGGCATACGTCGGCGACGGCAACAACATGGCCCGCTCGCTGGCCCTGCTCGGCACCCTCGCGGGGGTGGACGTCGCGGTGGCCTCGCCCCCCGGCTACACCCTCGACGCCCACGAGTCGCTGCTGGCCCTCGAGAGCCCGCCCACCCAGATACGGGGAAAGCTCACCTTGCACAACGATCCTCGCGAGGCTGTGGCGGGCGCCCAGGCGGTGTACACGGACGTGTGGGTGAGCATGGGCGACGAGGACACCGCCGCCGAGCGCCGCGCGGCGCTCGCGCCCTACCGGATCGACGACGCCCTGCTGGACCTCGCCGCGCCCGGAGCCTTCGCG
>DATJMB010000174.1:0-14851 GCA_035508995.1 Solirubrobacteraceae bacterium
GATCACCTCGTCAACGACTACCGCTACCCCCGTGCACAGACTCGGGTGATACCCAATCCGGTGCGCTTGGAGCGGTTCTCCGGTCTCGACCTCACCCGCGGCGCGGCGAGTCCCGGGCGGGTGCTCGTGCTCGGACGCATCTCGGCCCGCAAGGGACTCGAGGACGTGATCGCGCTTGCCGCTCGCCTGCGCGACGCGGGTAGCGACGCGCGTATCCGCGTCGTCGGCGGTCCCAGCCTGTGGTCGGACTACACGGCCCTGCTCGCCGACCTGCCGCCACAGAGCAGCGAATTCGCCGGCCGGATCGAGCCCGCGCACATCCCCGCGGAGCTAGCTCGCACCGACGTGCTGCTGCAGCCCGCCAAGTACGAGCCTTTCGGCCTCACGGTGGGGGAGGCGCTCGCCGCCGGCGTGCCGGTGGTGGCCACCAGCGAGACCGGCGCCGTCGAGGGCATCGACCGCAGGGTCGCCGCCGAGCTGGCCCCGGGCGACGTGGCGGGGATGGCCGCCGCGATCGAGCTCACGCTGGAGCGCCTGCGGGCCGACCCCGCTGGGCTGCGCACGCTGGCCCACGAGGAGGCCGCGCGACGCTTCGCGCCAGAGCTCGTGTGCGAACAGCTCTCGCTCGCCCTCGAACGGATCGTCGAGGAGTTCGAGGGCCGCTGAGCTCAGGCCGCGGCCGTGACGGTGACCGTGAAGGGCGCGCTCACGGCAGCGCCCGCACCGCCCGGCTGCCTGATCCTCAGCACGTATTCGCCGGGCCGCTGGAAGGTCCAGGGGATCGCGTACGCGCCGTCGCCGGTGGTCGTGGAGGCGACATCGTGAAAGCCGATCCCGTCGGCGTTCTGGCGCTGCAGCACGACCACTTGCGCGGCCGGCGGGGACGTGGACACCGGTGCCGGCGCAGCCGGTGCGAGGGTGCCCGAGAAGGTCACGAGGACACCCGCCTGCACGGTGCTCGGCGGCGGCGAGAGGCTGAGCGAGCTGAGCGCGGGCGCCACGCGCAGGGCGTGCGGACCGAGCACTTCGTAGCTGAGCGGTTCGCTGGCGGCGGCGAGCTCACCTCGGGGATGAGCCACCACGCGCACGCTCACCTGGCCGGCGTGTCCGAAGCCGTGGACGAACGTGTAGCGGCCCTGTTCGTCAACCCGGCCGTAGGCGACCGTGCGCCAGCGCCCGCCGCCGGTGGCGTAACCGTATTGCAGAGCCACTCTCGTGCCGGCAATGGTCGGGTCGACCACGCCTGTGAAGGTGAATCTCGCGCGCGTCGCGTGGTGGGTCGAGGTCGAGCTGCTGATCCGCGCCATCAGCTGCGCGCCCGCCGCGGCCGGTCCTTCCAGTGTCACCTCGGGCGTGACCCTCACCACCACGCGGGCCCGGCGGTGGGCCAGGGAGGAGCTGGCGAGGAAATGGCTGGTGGCGGTGAGGGGGGCGGTGGTCAGCTGGAAGGTGCCGTCGGGCTGGACCGTCGCGGGCGCGAGCGCGCTCGTGGCCGGCGCCCCGTCCACGCGCTGGGTCTGGGAGACGGAGATCGATTCACCCGCCGCGTCGGTCCCTTCCGGACAGGCGAGCGTGCCGTTCAGCGTCACTGCTTCGCCCGCCACCACCTTCGGCGAGGAGGCTTCCAGAGTCAGTTCGCACTTGCCGTGTCGCCGCGTGTGGACGCTTGGCGTGGGGGCTCCCGGCGTGCCGTCTTCGCCCTGGGCGCCCGCGCTCGGCTGCGGCGGCGCGCTCGGAAGCTGACCCTGTTCGGCGCCCGCCTGCGCGGCGCCGCCTTCGGGGGCCTGCGTGGGGGAGGCTTCGCTCAGCGTCTGCAGCCGGCGGTGTCGCGCGGCGGACGCACCGGCCGGCACGGCGCCGGCGCCGGCGAGGAGCATCGAGCAGCTCATGAGGGCGATCAGTGAACGGCGAAGGGGGCTGGGCATGGCTGGTCCTCTCGCGGAAGTGACTGGGCTTTCAGGGAGGTGGGCCGATCTGGGCTTTGGCGTTTGTATCGGCCGATTCCCAACATGACTTAAACCGCCCCCCTGCGCTAGATTCCGCGGCGCTGTGAGGCGCGCATGGGGCTTGTGAGGAGGGCGGTGGGGTCCGCGTCGCGGCGCCTCGATCGCCCCGAGCTGGCCGCCGCCGTCTACCGCGACGCACGTCGTGACCTGCGTGAACAGATCGCCGTGCGCGCGGTGCTCGCCGCGACGCTGCGCGCCGACGGGCTGTACGTGGACGTGGGCGCCAACAGGGGACAGCTGCTGCGCGAGGCGCTGCGGGTCGCTCCAGGGGCGCGTCACGTGGCCTTCGAGCCGATCCCGCAGCTGGCGCGGGAGCTCGCGCTCGCCCTGCCCACAGTGGAGGTTCGTCAGCTCGCCCTCGCGGCGTCGGCGGGGACGGCCGAGTTCTGCCACTTCACGACCATGGACGGCTGGAGTGGCCTGCGGCGCAGCCCCGCGATCAGCGATCGGGTCGGTTCGCCCCGGTACATCGCCGTGCGGGTCTCCACGCTCGACGCCGAGCTGGCCGGCGCGCTCCCGAGCGTGGTGAAGATCGACGTCGAGGGCGCCGAGCTGCAGACGCTCGAAGGCGGGCGGGAGGTGCTCGAGCGGGCCAGGCCGCTGGTGGTGCTGGAGCACGTCGCCGGCGCCGCCGGTCTTTACGGCAGCGCCTCCGCCGACGTGTGGCGGCTGCTCGACGGGCTGGGCTACGAGGTGTTCTCGATCGCCGGCGAGGGGCCGTTCGGCCGCGAGGCGTTCACCGCCGCCGCCGAGCACGAGATCGTCAACTGGCTGGCGCGCCCCACGGGCGCGCCAGCCGCTGGCTGAGCGGCTCCACGGCACCGCCCGCGGCTCCGCGCCGCGTTTTCCAGCCGGGCGCCGGCAATCGCTATGTTGCCTGCCGTGTGCGGAATCGGAGGGAGCACGGAGGACCCCGACGGCCGCAGGGCGGCGGCGATGTGCGCGACCATGCGCCATCGCGGCCCCGACGACGAAGGCCTGTACGCGGACGCGCAGAGCGGCGTGAGCCTCGGCATCCGGCGGCTGGCCGTGATCGACGTGGCGGGCGGCCACCAGCCGCTGTGCAACGAGGACCGCACGGTGTGGGTGGTGTGCAACGGCGAGATCTACAACCACAGGCGCCTGCGCGAGGACCTGCTGGCTCGCGGCCACCGCTTCGCCACCGGCTCGGACGCCGAGGTGCTGGTACACCTCTACGAGGAGTACGGCGAGGCGCTCGTGCACGCCCTGGAGGGCATGTTCGGCTTCGCTCTGTGGGACGCCTCCCGCCGGCGGCTGCTGCTCGCGCGCGATCGCTTCGGCGAGAAGCCACTGTTCTGGCACGAGCGCGACGGGGAGCTGACGTTCGCCTCCGAATTGACGGCGCTGCTCGCGGTGGAGCCGTCGCCGGCGGAGCTCGAGCCGGCGGCGATCGACGCCTTCTTCGTGTTCGCCTACGTGCCGGGGCCGGGCACGATCGTGCGCGGCGTGCGCCAGCTGCGCCCCGGCCACCTGCTCAGCTGGAGCCGTGCGGATCCACAGCCGCGCGAACGTCCCTGGTGGTCGCCGCCCGCGAGCGAGAGCCCGCGCCAGGACTCGCTCCAAGCGGCCGCGGCGGAGGCCCGGGAGCTGTTCGCGCAGTCCGTGCGAACGCGCCTGATCGCCGACGTGCCGGTGGGCGTGTTCCTCAGCGGTGGCGCCGACTCCACGCTCGTGGCGGCGGTGGCCGCGCGCGAGTCCTCAAAGCGGTTGCAGACCTTCACGATCGGCTACGACACGGGCGCGGTGGACGAGACCGAGCGCGCTCGCCAGGTCGCCGCCCAGCTGCACAGCGAGCACCACGAGGTCACTCTCACGCAGGAGGACGTGGCGCAGCGGGCGCCGAGTCTGCTCGCCTCCCTCGACCAGCCGCTGGCCGACCGGGCGCTCGTGCCCCTGCACGCGCTCTCGGAGTTCGCCCGCCCGCGCGTGACCGTGGCGCTCGGCGGTGAGGGCTCGGACGAGCTGTTCGGCGGCTACCCCCGCTATCGCTGGCTGGCGCGTGCGCAGCGGATCGAGTCGGCGCTGCCCGGCGGCGCCACGCGGAGCCTGGCGCTGCTGGCACACGCGGGCCGCCTGGGCGCGGCCGGGGAGCGCCTGAGCCGCTTCGCGCCGGAATCGATGCTCGAGCGCACCCTCGACTGGACCACCGCCAGGCGCCGCGAGGCGCGCCCGAGCCTCTACGGGCCGCGCCTGGCGCAGGTGGGGCCCGGGCGGGTGCTCGAGGATCTCGAGCTCACCGCGGGAGACCTCGACGGCACGCCCGCGGCGCGCTGGCTGATGCACCTCGACCAGCTGCACTACCTGCCCGACGACGTGCTCGTCAAGAGCGACCGGGCGAGCATGCTCTGCTCGCTGGAGATGCGCACCGCGTTCCTGCACGCCGGCCTCGCTGAGCTCGCAGGCTCGCTGCCGAGCTCTCTGCACCTGGGTCGCAGCGGCAAGACGCTTGTGCACGCGATGCTCGCCGCCGAGGGGGTCGCGCCGGCGCGCTCGCCGCTTGGCTACCGCAAGACCGCCTTCCGGGTGCCCGCCGCGGAGTGGCTGCGCGGTCCGCTCGCGCCGGTGCTCTCCGAGCAGCTGCGCCACGGCTCGATCTACGGCGAGGGCTACTTCGAGCGCCAGCCGGTGGGTACGCTCGTGGACGAGCACCTCGCCGGCGCCCGCGACCACAGCGAGCTGCTCTGGCCGCTGCTGGCCCTCGGGCTGTGGGCCGATCGCTTTCATGGGCTGGAACGTGACCGCTAGAGCCACGGCCGGGAGCGGGGACGGCCGGCCCTCGTTGCTGCTGCTCACGCCCGACTACCCCCCCGAGCACGGCGGCATCCAGCTCATGAGCCGGCGCCTGGCCGAGTCGATCGACCGCTTCGACGTGCGAGTGGTGGCCCTCGGAGGTCCCGCGGCGCGGGAGCTGGACCGCGAGCGCCCCGTCTCCGTGCGGCGGGTGGGGGGAGCGGGCGCGCCCCGCGCCGCACGCAACGCGCTGCTCAACGCGGTGGCCTTCGGCGAGGCGCTGCGCCGCCGGCCGCGGGCGGCGCTGGCGATGCACATCGCGCTCGCCCCGGCGCTGGCCGCCGTGGGCCGGGTGCTCGGGAGCGAGACGGCGATCATCTTCCACGCCGAAGAGATCACCGCCCGCCCGGCGCTCGCGGCCTTCGCCGCGCGACGAGCGGCGGCGTCGATCGCCGTCAGCAGCTACACAGCCAGCCTGATCGCCGCCACCGGCGCCACGCCCGCTCGCCTGCGGCTGATCGCCCCCGGCGTGGACATCCCGCACGAGACGGCCCCGCTGCCCTGGGAGCGGCCCGTGATCCTCACCGTGGCACGCCTGGAGGAGCGCTACAAGGGCCACGACACGATGATCGCGGCGCTGCCGCTGCTGCTGGCGAAGGTCCCCGACGCGCTGTGGGTGGTGATCGGGGAGGGCTCGCTGCGGCCCGCGCTGGAACGAATGGCCGCCGGCAACGGCGTCGCCCACGCGATCCGCTTCCTCGGCGCGGTCGCCGACGACGAGCGCGATCTGTGGCTGCGGCGCACGAGCGTGCTGGCGATGCCCAGTCGCCTGCCCGCGGGTGGGCTCGCGGGGGAGGGCTTTGGCATCGTCTACCTGGAACCGGGCGCCTTCGGCAAGCCGGTCCTCGCCGGCGACGCCGGCGGTGCGCGGGACTCGGTGCTGGACGGCGAGACGGGCCTGCGGGTCGATCCACGCGACCCGCTCGCGGTGGCGGAGGGCCTCACGCGCCTGCTGTTGGACCCCGAGCTCGCCCGCCGGCTGGGACAGGGGGGCGCGCGCAGGGCGCAGGAGCTGACGTGGCCGCTGTTCGCCGCGCGGGTGCAGGAGACCATGCTCGAGGGCCTCGAGAGGGGGTGAGCCGGTGCGGGTCCTCTACGTCAACCACACCGCAGAGGTCAGCGGCGGCGAGCGCTCGCTGCTGAGCCTGCTCGGTGCGCTGCCCGAGGCGGTGCAGGCGCGCGTGGCCACCCCCGCCGGCCCGCTGCAGGACGCGGTCCGCGCGCTCGGCCTACCGGTGAGCACCATCACCGGCACCGCCGGCAGCCTGCGGCTGCACCCGCTGCACACGCCCCGCGCGCTGCTCGATCTCGCCCGCGCAGCCCGCCAGGTGCGCGCCGCCGCCCGTGCCCATCGCGCCGAGCTCGTGCACGCCAACTCGATTCGTGCGGGCATCGTGCTGGTCCTCGCGCGCATTCCCCGCACGGCCACCGTCGTGCACGTGCGCGACTGCCTGCCGCCGGGCAGGCTCTCGCGCGCCATCCTGAGACTGATCGCCGCGCGCGCCACCGTGGTGGTGACAAACTCCCGCTACACCGCCGCCAACGTCCGCGCCGCCGCGCCCAGGGCGCGCCTGGAGGTGATCCACAACCCCGTCGAGGAGACCAGCTTCGACCCCGCCCGCATCGATCGCGCCGGCGCCCGCGCGCGCCTGGGCGCCGCCGGCGAGCGCGCGCTGCTGCTGGGGGTGGTCGCCCAGCTGACCCCCTGGAAGGGTCAGGACACCGCGATCGAGGCTCTCGCACGAGTGTGCGAGGCGGGCATCGACGCCGGCCTGCTGCTGGTCGGCTCGGCCAAGTTCGTGGCCCGCGCCACCCGCTTCGACAACCGCCGCTACGTGCAGGGCCTGCACGAGCTCGCCGCCCGCGCCGGCGTGGTCGAGCGCGTTTACTGGCTGGGGGAGAGGGAGGACGTGCCACGGCTCATCCGGGCGCTCGACATCCTGCTGCTGCCCTCCTGGGAGGAGCCCTTCGGCAGGGCCCTGATCGAGGCGATGGCGCTCGAGGTGCCGGTGATCGCCACCGACGTCGGCGGCCCTCCCGAGATCCTCGAGGACGGCCGCGAGGGTCTGCTGCTCCCGCCCCGCTCACCCGCCGCCTGGGCGGAGGCGATCTCGAGGCTCGCCCGCGATCCGCGGCTGCGCGCCAGGATGGGCGCCGCGGGCGCCCAGCGCGTGGCGCGGGCCTTCACGGTCCCCCACCACGTGGCCGCCGTGCTCGCCCTCTACGAGCGCGCTCTTGGGGTGGCGCCGGCCGCGCCCGCCGGGGCGGCGCCCGGGGGACCCGACCCGGGGGACCCGACCCGGAGGCCGTGAGAGGCATCCGGCCCGGAGGCCGTGAAAGGCATGTCACAATCTTGACAAGCTCGCGGCGCCGACCCTAATGTTCACATGCGTCTTTGCCGAGCGTGTCACCGTAGCGCTCGGCGTGGCGCCTGATCGAATCGACTTCGACCTCAGCAATCGACCTGCACGGATGCCCACCAGCTACCACCTTCCCCATCTGCGCACCCTGGAGGCTGAGGCGGTCCACGTGATGCGCGAGGTGGCGGCAGAGTTCGAGCGCCCGGTGCTGCTGTTCAGCGGCGGCAAGGACTCGATCGTGCTGCTGCGCCTGGCCGAGAAGGCCTTTCGCCCCGCGCCCTTTCCCTTCCCGGTGATGCACGTGGACACCGGCCACAACTTCCCCGAGGTGATCGAGTTCCGCGACCGTCGCATGGCGGAGCTCGGCGAGCGCCTGATCGTGGCCTCCGTGGAGGAGTCCATCCGCCAGGGCCGCGCCGTCGAGCAGACCGGCCCGCGGGCCTCCCGCAACGCCCTGCAGACGGTCACCCTGCTGGACGCCATCGCCGAGCACTCATTCGACGCCGCCTTCGGCGGCGCCCGCCGCGACGAGGAGCGCGCGCGGGCCAAGGAGCGCATCCTCTCCTTCCGCGACCGGTTCGGCCAGTGGGAGCCCCAGAACCAGCGCCCGGAGGTGTGGAGCCTCTACAACGGGCGCATCCACAGGGGCGAGCACGCGCGCGTCTTCCCGATCTCCAACTGGACCGAGCTCGACGTGTGGCAGTACATCGCCGAGGAGGAGCTCGAGGTGCCCTCGATCTACTTCGCCCACGAGCGCGAGGTGTTCGCCCGCGACGAGATGCTCTACGCGGTGAGCCCGTTCGTGGAGCTGATGGACGGCGAGCAGCCCTTCTCGGCGCAGGTGCGCTACCGGACGGTGGGCGACATGAGCTGCACCGGCGCCGTCGAGTCCGAGGCGAGTACCCTCGCAGAGGTGGTGGCGGAGATCGCCGCCACCGAGGTCACCGAGCGGGGGCAGACGCGCGCCGACGACAGGGTCACGGAGGCCGCGATGGAGGATCGCAAGCGACAGGGGTACTTCTGATGGACGACGCGAGCATCACACCGGGGGCGATCGGCAACGGCAACGGCAACGGCAGGCCCCACGCGGCGGCCGCGGGCCTGGCCGAGCCGGGCGCCGGGCAGGGAGCCGCCGAGATGTTCCGGCGCCTGACCGAGCGGCCCGCCGACCTGCTGCGCTTCGCCACCGCGGGGTCGGTCGACGACGGCAAGAGCACCCTGATCGGGCGGCTGCTCTACGACTCCAAGCAGGTCCTCACCGACCAGCTCGAGCACGTGCAGCAGACCAGCGAGCGCATGGGTCACGACTTCCTCGACCTCTCCCTGCTCACCGACGGCCTGCGCGCCGAGCGCGAGCAGGGGATCACGATCGACGTCGCCTACCGCTACTTCGCCACCGCCCAGCGGCGCTTCATCATCGCCGACACCCCCGGCCACGAGCAGTACACCCGCAACATGGTCACCGGCGCCTCCACCGCGGACCTCGCGATCGTGCTCGTGGACGCCCGCAAGGGCGTGGTGGCGCAGTCCAAGCGCCACGCCTTCATCAGCGCTCTGCTGGGCATCCCCCACGTGGTGGTGTGCGTGAACAAGATGGACCTCGTGGACTTCGACGAGCGGGTCTTCGAAGAGATCGTGCAGGAGTTCGACGCCTTCGCCGCCCGCCTGGAGCTCCCGGACGTGACCTTCATCCCGATCTCCGCCCTGCTGGGCGACAACGTGGTGGAGCGCTCGCAGGCGATGCCCTGGTATCAGGGCCCGCCGCTGCTCTACCACCTCGAGCACGTCCACATCGCCTCCGACCGCAACCTCATCGACGTGCGCTTCCCCGTGCAGTGGGTGATCCGGGTGGGCGGGCGTCAAGTCGGCTCGAGCGTCGCCGACTACCGCGCCTACGCCGGCCAGGTCGCCGGCGGCGTGCTGCGTCCCGGCGACGACGTGGTGGTGCTGCCCGGCGGCCAGCACAGCACGATCGCCGCCATCGACACCTTCGACGGACCGATCGAGGAGGCCTTCCCGCCGATGTCCGTGGCGCTGCGACTGGCCGACGACATCGACGTCGGCCGCGGCTCCACGATCGTGCGCACCCACAACCAGCCCACCGTCTCCACCAGCTTCGAGTGCCTGCTGTGCTGGATGTCCGAGCGCCCTCTGGATCGCCGCCGCCGCTATCTGGTCAAGCACACCACCCGCACCGCGATGGTCGGCGGCGTGGACGTCCGCTACCGCATCGACGTCGAGAGCCTGCGCCGCGACGAGAGCGCCGACACGCTCGAGCTCAACGACCTCGGCCGCGTGCGCCTGGAGCTGAGCTCGCCGCTGGTGTTCGACTCCTACCGGCGCAACCGCGCCACCGGCAGCCTGATCGTGATCGACGAGGCCAGCAACGAAACGGTCGCCGCCGCCGTCGTCCTCGACACCGAGGTCGAAGGCGAGGAGGACGCCGAGGGGCAGGCCAAGCGCGAGCGCAGCCCCAACGTGCGCTGGCAGGGCACCCGCATGACCCGCCAGCGCCGCCGTGAGGCGCTCGGTCACGCGGGCGCCACGGTGTGGTTCACGGGACTGCCGGGCGCGGGCAAGTCCACCATCGCCGCCGCCGTCGAGGAGCGCCTGATCGAAGCCGGCCACCCGGCCTTCCTGCTCGACGGCGACAACCTCCGCCACGGCCTCAACGGCGATCTCGGCTTCGACGAGCCCGCCCGCCGCGAGAACGTCAGGCGCACCGGCCACGTGGCGCGCCTGCTCGCCGAGTCCGGCACGGTCGCCCTCGTCAGCCTCGTGAGTCCCTACGCCGCCGACCGCAGGACCGCCGCGGAGCTGCACGCCGCCGACGAGCTCGACTTCCTCGAGGTGTTCGTCGATGCTCCCCTGGAGGTCTGCGAGCAGCGCGACCCCAAGGGTCTCTACGCGCGTGCCCGCGCCGGCGAGCTCAGCGGCCTCACCGGCGTCGGCGCCCCCTACGAGCGTCCCGCCAGCCCCGACCTCGTGGTCGGCCGCGACGGCGCCGAGCTGGAGGCCGACGTCGTGCGCGTGCTCGAGCTGCTCGCCGCCCGCGGCCTGCTCGCGCGCTGAGCGGCTCCGGCGTTCTTTATGCTGGCGGGCGAATGCTCGCCGCCTCTGCACCGGAGGGAATCGTCTACTCGGCCTCGGGCGAGCTCTATGTCGCCGAGGCGATCAGATCGGCGCGCTCCTCGCTGCGACGCACCTCGCTGCCCCACGTGCTGTTCGCCTCCAGCGACGCCGAGCGGGCTCTCGCCGCCTGCGAGGGTCTCGAGGGCCTCTCGGTGATGCCCTTCGAGCCGTCGGAGAACCCCTATCTCGACAAGATCGCGAACATGCGCCGCTCGCCGTTCGAGCGCACCCTGTACCTCGACACCGATACCTTCGTCGTGGAGGACGTCGCCCACCTGCTGCGCTTGCTCGACCGCTACGATCTCGCGGCCGCTCACACCGCCGAAGGGCGCGGGCCGCGCGACCCGGACGTGCCACCGGCGTTCTATGAGTTCAACACCGGCGTGCTCGCCTGGAGCGCGAGCGAGCGGACCGCCGCCTTCATGGAAAGCTGGGAAGAGACCTATCGCAGGTGGTTCGAGCACGGCGATCCCTTTCCGACGCCCGGCCACGGCAGTCGCAGCGGGCGCGCCGACCAGCTCGCCTTTCGACGCTGCGCCTGGGAGCGCGATGTGGCGGTGTTCGTGCTCGCGCCCGAGTACAACTTCCGTGTCGGCTATCCCACCACCGTGGGCTGCCGCGTGGCGATCATCCACGGTCGCCACTCCGACTACGAGGGGCTCGCCGCACGCCTCAACGCGCACGAGGTGCCCCGCTCGTGGCCGCCGCCATTGTCGCTGCGCGCCAAAGTCATGCGCCGCGTGCGCAAGCTCGCGCCAGCTCAGCGAACGTCCTCATAGCCCCAGAGGCCCACGAGGTCGCGCCGCAGGTACTCGCTCAGCGCCACGACCTCGCCCGCGAAGCGGCGGCGCAGCTCCGCCACCAGCTCCTCGGCTGGCGGTCGCGGCTCGCTTTCGACGACCACGCGCATCGCCGTGCGGTGTGCGCCGCGGCGGACGCGTGCCGGCATCACGGCCTTCAAGACCCGCTTCGCCGACCGTGACACCGGACCCTTGCCGACGGACACGGCATTGACGAGGCGTTCGCCGCGGCGGGAGCGTACCCGCAGGGTGGGGTTGGCCTCGGTGCGTATGACGGGCAGCTCGTCGTCCACGCCGAGGAAGCGCAGCACCTCGCGGACCGTGCCCTCGTTGTCGCGCCGGTAGTCCTCGTAGGCGATCACGTGCACGCTCTCCCGCCCGAAGCGCTCGTGATAGGCGCTCAGCTGCTCGACATAGCGGACGTGATCTGAATAGAGCAGGGCGGGTGGCCAGGGGCAGTCGCGCGGAACCCGCCGGCCGCGCCGCCTTTCGGTCTCGAGCTCCAGCGCGCGCGCGAAGTCGACCTCCGTCTCGACACCCACCTGCAGCAGCTGCAGGTGCAGCGAGCGCAGGAAGCCGACCGGCTCGCGGAACATCGCGACGATCCGTGCCTCGGGACACAGCTGCGCGATGCGACCGGCGGCCGCGGGAGTTCGCAGGTACTCGGTGGAGGCCTCGCCCGCGAGCTGTTCGGGCGTCGCCGGCGCGAAGAGCGCAAGATAGGCCTCGAGCGTCTCGGGAAGCCGCTTGGCGGGGCGCTCCGGCTGTTCGGCGCGGCGCGCGCGATGCTCGGGCGCGCGCGAGAGGAACTCGGGCTCCTTGACGTCCGGCATGTAGATCTGGGGGTGCGCCTTCAGCATCCGGTACAACGCGGTGGTGCCGCACTTGGCGTGGCCCACGATGAAGAAGTCGGGCCGCCTCCCGTCCGCCGCCCGCGCCCGGCGCAGCTCCTCGAGCGTCTCCTGCTCAGCGTGGACCCCGGCGCGCGATGCCTCGTCGATGCTCATCCGTGAGCGATTCTAGGGGCCGCTATGTCCCTTTCTGCTTCTTCTTGCCCTTGGCCGGCGCCGGGCCGGCCTTCAGCACCACACTCTGGCTGGCGCCCGCGGCATAGGCCTGCTTGCCGCTCGGGAGCTTGACGTAGACGCGATAGCGGCCGGTCTGGGTGATGTCCATGATGGCGCTGTAACGGGACATCGTCTTGGTGGCGTGTTTGAGCGGCGTGCTGAGCTTGCTGGCGTACTTGGTGGTCCGTTCTTCGGTCTTTTCGTTGTGTCCGGGCCGCGCCGGCTCGAGCAATTGCACGTAGACGCGGCCGCGAGCGAGAGCGGGGGAGACGGTGCCGTAGAGGCGCACCAGACCCTTGCGCTTGGCCGTGCGCACCTTCAGGCTGACTCGCACCGCCACCTGAGCGGTGAGCGTTTTGCTGTAAAGCGGTCGCGTCGCGACCGTGCTCACGCGAAACTGAGTGCTGGTCGTCAGACGGCTGACCCGGAACGTGAAGGCGCCCGTCGAGCTCGTGAGGACCGGCAGGCCCGTGGTCGTGAACGCCGAGTGATAGGGGTAGGGGCTCGCCTGCAGGATCACTTTCTGGCCGGCGTTGTCCGCCCCCGAGAGGGTGCCGCTGATGACGAGCGCGCCTCCATAGACAGTGTTCGGGATCGACTTCGGCAGCTTGAAGGCGCTCTTGGAGCTCTTCGCCTTGTAGGTGCGATCGTGCCCCGGCTTGGTGCCGAACGAGTTGGTCGCCACGATCCGGTAGTGAAAGCCGGGCAGCAGTCCCGTGACGGTCTGGCCCACCTTCACCCGTTTCATTTCCGCCGGCAGGCTCGCGGGAGTGGTCTGCGAGCCGTAGGCGACCGTCGGCCCCCACTGGAAGTAGTAGGTCGTGGCGGCCCCGTTCGGGTCCACCGTCCCCTGCAGCTGCAGCGAGTTGCCGTGCACGTGGCTGACGCCCCCGGTCGACACCGACGGAGCCCCCGACTTTGGCTGCTTGGCCGCCAGCGTGGGGGCGCTGAGGGCGAGGATCCCCGCCAGCGAAAGCGCCGCCGTGGCGGCGAAGGCCAACGCCCCCCATGCGATCCGCCGGCCGCTGCTGATTCTGCTCATGTCCTGGTTCCCTCCGTGTCCGTGTGGCGCTGCCCTGTCGCGGGTGTGCCTGCCACGCCGCTCGGTGCTCACAATCTAAACACCTCCACCGCCGCCTCGATGCGGTCCGGCTGTCATCCGCCCGATGCGGTCCGGCTGCCCTTGACGGCGGCCCTGCCCACGGATAGCCTCCCCGCCGGGCAGGCTGCGCGCCCGGACGTACCCACGTTCGCGGGCCAGGCGTCGGTGCCGAGGCCGCGAGTGCAACGCGAGTCGGGAGGACGGACATGCAAGGACAGAACGGATCCCTGTCGATCGTGCTCCGCGTGCGCCTGGCCGCACTCGCGGCCGTGGCGGCGCTCGTGTGCATCGCCGCCCTGGCGCCGTCCGCGGCACACGCCGCGAGCTGCGAAGACTCATGGGCCAAAGCCGAAGCCGGCAGCTGGAACGTGGCCGCGAACTGGTCCAAGAAAGCCGTCCCCGTCGCCGGCGAAGAAGTGTGCATCACCGCCGCCGGCACCTACACCGTGCTGCTCGACGAAGTCAACCCCTCGATCAAGTCGCTCACCCTCGGCGGCTCCTCGGGCACCCAGACCCTCGCCGTGGACAGCACCTGCTCCAACAGCGGTGAGACCCTCACCACCACCGCCGGCCTGAACGTCGAAGCCCACGGCGCGCTGACGCTCGGCAACGCCGACAGCTGCGCCTACAACGTGTACCTCAAAAGCGCCGTCACGAACCTCGGCTCGATCACCGCCGAAAAGGCCAACGGCGGCCAGCGCCAGTTCCAGGGCAACCTCACCAACGAGGGCACCCTCCACATCGAAACGCCCGCCTCCGGAACTCCCGCCGCCTTCAACGGCGCCAAAGCCGCCCTCACCAACGAAGGCGCCATCGACCTCTCCGCCGGCTCCGAGCTGCTGGCCTCCGACGAAAGCACGATCACCGACGCCGCCGGCGGCTCGATCGCCGCCGAAAGCGGCGCCTACGTCTTCATGCAAGGCGGCACCTTCACCCAGGGCGCCGGCAAAACCAGCGGCGAACCCGTCTACGTGGAAAGCGGCGCGATCGTCTACACGGGCTCCGGCGCGAGCACCATCGCCACGCGCGGCGCGAGCACGTTGAGCGGCAACATCTCCGCGGGCCAGAAGCTCGAGCTGCAGAGCACATGCAGCCAGAGCAGCGAGCAGCTGAGCGTCGCCGCGAGCCTTTCCAGCGCCGGCACGATCACGATGGAAAACTCCGGCAGCTGCGGCTACAACACGGACCTCTCGATCGCCGAAGGTCAGACCCTCACCAGCACCGGCACGATCTCCGCCGAAGTGGACGCCGGCGGCAAACGCCAGATCCAGGGCAATCTCGTCAACGGGGGCGCCCTCGACGTCAACCAGACCGTCGAATTCGACGGCAAAGCTCCGAGCCTGCTGACCAACGAAGGCACCATCGACCTCGCCACCGGCGAGCGTCTCTACATCTACAACGGCAGCTCCCTGACCAACGCCGCGGGAACGATCGCCTCCACGGGCACCGGCCAGGTGTACGAGGAAGGCGCCACCCTCACGCAGGGTGCGGGCAAAACGAGCGGCGAACCGGTGTACCTGGACGGGGGCTCACTGGTGTACACGGGGTCGGGCGCGAGCACGATCGCGGTGCG
>DATJMB010000175.1:0-16539 GCA_035508995.1 Solirubrobacteraceae bacterium
GAGATCCCCGCGATCCCCAGCTCCCCGTACCGCTCCAGGTTGAACAGCACCGACGGCACCTCCGCCATCACCCACAGCTCGAACCCCCGCTTGTCCAGCAGCCCGCTGTCAGCCACCAGATCCCGGCAGATCTCGAGCTCTCTCACCGTCCTCACGAACGGCACCATCACGTGGAAGTTCTCGTGCCCCTGCTCCCACACCCGTGCGATCGCCCGCAGCTCCAGCCCCAGCAGGTCCGGCTCCCGCGTGTACCGCAGCGCCCCCCGGTAGCCGATCATCGGGTTCGCCTCCTGCGGCTCGTACTTCTCGCCCCCCTTCAGGTTCCGGAACTCGTTCGTCCGGAAGTCCACCGTCCGGTAGGTGATCGGCCGCGGCGCGAACCCCTCCGCGAATGTCCTCAACGCCCCCGCCAGACGGTCCACCAGCTCCCCGTCCCGCCCTTCCTCCATCAGTGCCCGCGGGTGGTTTCCCTCCAGCGCCTCCAGCAGCATCAGCTCCGCCCGCAACAGCCCCACCCCGTCGACATCCAGCGCCGCAGCCCGTCCCACCTGCGAGGGCTCCGAGAGGTTCACCAGCACCCGCGTCCCCGTCACCGTCCCGCTGCTCCCGCCGCCCCCCACTGTGGCGGTGCCCGCCCCTGCGCCCTCCATCTGCGCTGCGCCGACGCTCACCCCGCCCGGACCTGTCTTGCCCTGTCCCGCGAGCGAGCGCCGGGTTCCCATCTCGATCCTCGCCCCCTCCAGCACCAGACCGCGGGTCGCGTCCACCGTCACGAGCTCTCCATCTCGCAGCTTCTCCGTCCCCCTGCCCGTCCCCACCACACACGGGATCCCGAGCTCCCGCGACACGATCGCCGCGTGACACGTCATCCCCCCCGAGTCCGTCACGATCCCCGCCGCTCGCCGCATCAGCGGCACCCAGTCCGGTGCCGTCATGTGCGTCACCAGCACCTCCCCCTCCGCCAGCCGCTCCGCTTCCGCCTGTGTCCGCAGCATCCGCGCCGCCCCCGAGCCCACCCCCGGCGCCGCCCCGAGGCCGCGCACGAGCACCGTCCCCTGTTCGGGGGTCCCCGCGGGGGTGCTCGCCGGTGTGCCCGCTGTGCCAGCCGTCCCGACGGCGGCGCTCGCCTGTGGCGGGGCCGCCAGCGGCTTCGCCGTCGCCGTGATCGGCCGGCTCTGCAACATCCACAGCCTCCCCTCCGGGTCGAACGCCCACTCCGTGTCCTGCGCCGAGCCGTAGTGCTCCTCGATCCGCTTTCCCATCTCCGCCAGCTCTCGCACCTCCGCCTCGCTGAGCACCGGCTGCGTGGCCTCCTCTCCCGCCAGCTCCCGCGTCGCCGTCCCCCCATCCGCGGCCAGCTCGATCGCCAGCTCCTTCGCCCGCACTTCCCGCACCACCACCGCCAAGCTCTCCTTGTCCACCACGTACCGGTCCGGCGACACGCTCCCCGACACCACCGCCTCTCCCAGCCCGAAAGCCCCCTCGATCACCAGTCTCTCCTTCGCCCCCGACGCCGGGTCGATCGTGAACATCACCCCCGACCGCGTCGAGGAGATCTGCCGCTGCACCACCACCGCGATGTCCATGTCCGCCTGCCCGTATCCCCGCCGCGACCGGTAGTACACCGTCCGCGATCCGAACAGCGACCGCCAGCACCGTTTCACCGCCTCCACCGTCTCCGCCGCCCCCCGTACCCCGAGGAAGGTCTCGTTCATGCCCGCGAACGACGCCGACGCCGTGTCCTCCGCCGTCGCCGAGGACCGCACCGCCACCAGCGCCTGCTCCTCCCCCGCGCCCGACAGGTCTTCGTAGGCCCCTTCGATCAGCTCACCGAGCCACGCCGGCACGGGCGTCTCGTCGAACAGCTCCCGCGCCTTCTCCGACGCCTCCCCCAGCGCCTCCGTGTCCTCCACGTCGAGCCCCTCCAGCAGCTTCCCGAGACGCTCTCGCAGCCCCGTCTCCGCGCAGAACGTCCCGTACGCCTCCGCTCCCACCACGAACCCGGCAGGTACCGGCACCCCCGCCCGCGTCAGCTCCCCGAGGTTCGCCCCCTTTCCTCCCGCGTACCCCACGTCCTCGTGTCCCAGCTCCGACAGCCGCCGCGTCGCGACGATGCTCGTCAATGTGCTCATGCCCAGAACATTGCCCATCCGCCGCCCCTCTGCATCCGTAGGCCTCCGCCCCAGCCGTGCGGCATTAAACGGACGTTTCCCTCTCCATCCCCCGCGACGATTCCCTCGCCCCGCCATGACCAGCTCCACCGCCGCCCCCGTCGATCCCACCTCGGCTCCCGCCGCCCCCTATCCCAGCGCCCACGTCGTCGACGTCGCCCTCCGCGACGGCTCCAGCCTGCACATCCGCCCCGTCAGGCCCGATGACGGCGACGCCATCCATGCCTTCCTGTATGCCCTCTCCCCCGAGACCGTCGACCTGCGCTTCTTCGGCGCTCCCAATCTCGAGTGGGTCGCCAACTGGTCCATCGACGTCGACTACCGCGACCGCTACGCCCTCGTAGCCACCGCCGGACCCGATGCCCAAATCGTCGCCCACGGCGCCTACATCCGCGTCTCCCCCCACCGCGCCGAGGTCGCCTTCATGGTCGCCGACTCCTGGCAGGGCAAGGGCATCGCCACCGTCATGCTCGCCCATCTCGCCGCCGCCGCCGCCGAACACGACATCGCCGCCTTCATCGCCGAGGTGCTCCCCTACAACGCCCCCATGCTCGACGTCTTCGCCGAAAGCGGCTTCCCCATGAGCCGCCACGCCAAGGACGAGCTCGTCGAGATCGAGCTTCCCACCGCCCTCTCCCCCCAGGCTCGCGCCCGCCTGGAAGAGCGCGACCAGACCGCCGCCGTCGCCGCCCTCCGCGCCTTTCTCGCCCCCCGCTCCATCGCCGTCATCGGCGCCTCCCGCCGCCGCCGCACCGTCGGCTGGGAGATCCTCCGCAACCTCCGCTCCGGCCCCTTCGCCGGCACCCTCCACGTCGTCAACCCCAACGCCCGCACCGTCCAGGGCCTGCGCACCCGCGCCCACATCGCCGACGTGCCCGAGCCCGTGGACCTCGCCGTGATCGCCGTGCCCGCCCCCATCGTCGCCGACGTCGCCCGCGAATGCGCCGCCGCCGGCGTTCGCGCCCTGCTCGTGATCTCCGCCGGCTTCGCCGAGACCGGCGCCGAGGGCATCGTCCGCCAGCACGAGTTGCTCTCCATCTGTCGCGAGTCCGGCATGCGCCTCATCGGCCCCAACTGCCTCGGCCTCCTCAACACCGCCCCCGACGTTCGCCTCGACGCCACCTTCGCCGAGCACGTGCCCACCGCCGGCCACGTCGGCTTCCTCTCCCAGAGCGGAGGCCTGGGCGTCGCCATCATCGAGGCCGCCGAGCGTCTCGGCCTCGGCCTCTCCACCTTCGTCTCCATCGGCAACAAGGCCGACATCTCCGGCAACGACCTGCTCCAGTACTGGGAGCACGACCCCCGCACCGACGTCATCCTCCTCTACCTCGAGTCCTTCGGCAACCCCCGCCGCTTCGCTCGCATCGCCCGTCGCGTCAGCGCCCAGAAGCCGATCGTCGCCGTCAAGAGCGGCCGCTCCGCCGCCGGAGCCCGCGGCGGAGCCTCCCACACCGGCGCTCTCGTATCCGCCTCCGACGTCACCGTCGACGCCCTCTTCGCCCAGGCCGGCGTGATCCGCACCGACACCATGCACGAGCTCTTCGACGTCGCCTCCCTGCTCTGCGCCCAGCCCGTGCCCGCCGGCGACCGCGTCGCCGTGGTCACCAACGCCGGCGGTCCGGGCATCCTCTGCGCCGACGCCTGCCAGGCCGAGGGCCTCGACGTCGCCGAGCTCCCCGCGCCCGTCCGCGCCCGTCTCGCCCGCTTTCTCTCTCCCGAGGCCGGCCTCGGCAACCCCGTCGACATGATCGCCACCTGCCCCGCCTCCCACTATCTAACCACCATCGAGACCCTCGTCGACCACCACACCTGTGACGCCATCATCGCCATCTTCGTGCCCCCCCTCGTCACCCGCCCCCGCGACGTCGCCCGCGAGGTCCGCGCCGCCGCCGCACACGCCAACGCCCAGGGCGTGGCCCTCCTGGCCGTCTTCATGGAGGCCGAGCACGCCGGCCTGCGCGAGCTGCGCGCCCACGGCCATGCCCATCTGCCGGTCTTCGACTTCCCCGAGGACGCCGCCCGCTCCCTCGCACACGCCGTCCGCTACGGCCGCTGGCGCCAGCGCCCCCAGGGCGCCGTTCCCGCGCTCGCCGGCCTGCGCCACGCCCAGGCCCGCGCCATCGTCGCCGACGCCCTCGCCGCCGGCGGTGGCTGGCTCGGTCCCGCCGAGGTCGCCGAGCTGCTCTCCTGCTACGGCCTGCCCATCGTTCCCACCCGCGTCGTCTCCGGCCCCGCCCAGGCCGTTCGCGCCGCCGCCGAGCTCGACTGTCCCGTCGCGCTAAAGGCGGTGGCTCCGGGCCTCCTGCACAAGAGCGATGCCGGCGGCGTGCTCCTGGGGCTAGAAGGCGCCGACGCCGTTCGCGCCGCCGCCCGCAAGATCGACCGCTCCGTCCGCGCCGCCGGCCACGAGCTCCAGGGCCTCATCGTCCAGCCCATGGCCCACGAGGGCATCGAGCTGCTGATGGGCGTAGTCCACGACCAGAGCTTCGGTCCCGTCCTCGCCTGCGGCGCCGGCGGCACCCGCGCCGAGCTCCTCCGCGACGTGGCCGTCCGCATCACCCCCCTCACCGACCTCGACGCCCGCGAGATGCTCCGCTCCCTGCGCACCTTTCCCCTCCTCGAGGGCTACCGCGGCGCTCCCCCCTGCGACGTCGCCGCCGCCGAGGACGCCCTCCTGCGTCTCAGCGCTCTCGTCGAGGCCCATCCCGAGGTCACAGAGCTGGACGCCAACCCCGTCCTCGTCTCTCCCGCCGGCGCCACCATCCTCGACGCTCGCATACGCCTCGCCGACGCACCTCCGCGTCGTCCCCAGCCCTCTTTGGGCTGAGCTTCGCCGGGGAGAGGTGTTCCGAAAATGGGTGCCCGCGCGCGCGTGTGCGCGCGCGTGTGTGTGCGCGCGCGCGGGGCGGCGATCTCAGTAGAAGTGCGCACCAGCTTCGAGGTAAGTCCCCGATGTTGTGCCCCCGGCTCGCCTCTAGCTTTGTCGCACGTCCTCAAAGCTCCGATCGAGTGCGGCTCCCACCACCGATCGGCATCGACGAAAGGGGAGAATTCCAATGAAGGCACTCGTCTACCACGGCCCCGGACAGCGCGGCTGGGACACCGTCGAAGACCCGAAGATCCTCGACCCCACCGACGCGATCGTCCGCATCGACACCTCCACCATCTGCGGCACCGATCTGCACATCCTCAAAGGCGACGTGCCCGAGACCACCCCCGGCACCGTGCTCGGCCACGAGGCCGTGGGCACCGTCCAGGAGGTGGGAGCGGGAGTGAGCACCGTGTCCCCCGGCGACCGCGTGCTGCTGAGCTGCGTCACCTCGTGCGGGAGCTGTCGCTTCTGCAAGCAGGGCCGCTACGGCCAGTGCCTCGGCGGCGGCGGTTGGATCTTCGGCCACCTGATCAACGGCCTCCAGGCCGAATACGCCCGCGTTCCCTTCGCCGACAACTCCGTCTACAAGGTTCCCGAGCAGCTCAGCGACGAGCAGGTCCTGTTCCTCGCCGACATCCTGCCCACGTCCTTCGAGGTGGGCGTGCTCAACGGCATGGTCTCGCCGGGCGACACCGTTGCCATCGTGGGCTCCGGTCCGATCGGCCTGGCTGCGATCCTCACCGCCCGCCTGTACACGCCCGGCCGCATCGTCGCCATCGACCTCGCCGACAGCCGCCTGGAGAGCGCCCGCCGGTTCGGTGCCGACACCACCATCAACAACGCCGCCGAGGACCCGATCACACAGGTGATGGAGCTCACTGACGGCCTCGGCGCGGACGTCGCGTTCGAGGCAGTCGGCGTGCCCCAGGCCTTTGAGCTGGCTGCCGACCTGATCCGCCCCGGCGGACGCGTGGCGAACATCGGCGTTCACGGCAAGTCCGCCACCCTGCACCTGGAGAAGCTGTGGATCCGCGACGTGACCATCACCACCGGCTTGGTCGACACCTTCAGCATTCCCCAGCTGATGCGCCTGATCGCCAGCGGACGCCTGGACCCGTCGCTGTTCGCCACCCATCGCTTCCCGCTTGGCGACACCATGGCCGCATACGACACCTTCGCCGACGCCGCCAACACCAACGCGTTGAAGGTCGTCCTCGAAGGTGCGAATCGCGGCTCACAGGCCGCGGAGCACGCCCCCGCCGCCGCCGGCGTCGCCTGAAACCTCTACCAACCCGATGGGGTTCTTCTAGGGTCGCGGGTAGCCTTGGCGGATGAGCATCTCCGCCAACCGGCTCACGATCCGTTCGACGGCGATCCTGATCGCGCTGCTCGCCGGGCTTGCGCTCGCCGCCTGCGGCTCCTCGTCCAAGACCAAGACCAGCTCCACGGCGGCGACCACCACCCCTGCGACCGGCGCCACGAGCGCGGCCGGAACGTCCCCCGGCCACGAAAGCGCGCCGGGCGTGGTGAGCGCCAGCGCGGGCCCTGTGAGCGCGACGATGCACGCGAGCACTCATCACCCCACCGTGGGCAAGCCCTGGCCGCTGACCTTCACCGTCACGAGCGCCGGAGCGCCGGCGAAGGCGAGCATCGGCTACGAGTACCTGTTCGGCGGCCAGGTCGTGGCCCACCGCTCCCACTACCTCTTCACCGGCCACTTCGCCGACGTCTTCCACTGGCCCGCTGAGGCCGTCGGCTATCCGCTCACCTTCCGCGCCGTGATCGTCTCCGGCGGTCACACCATCGACCTCGACTACCCCGTCCAGGTCGTCAAGTGAGCGACTCGCCCGCCCGATGAGCGAGCGCCAGGGCGCCGAAGTGCTCGTGGAGGGCGTGGGCAAGGCCTTCGGCCGCATCAGCGCTCTGCACGACGTCTCGCTGCGCATCGCACCCGGCGAAGCCGTCGTGATCACCGGCCGCTCGGGCTCGGGCAAGAGCACCCTGCTCGCCCTGATCGGCGGCCTCGAGCAGCCCGACGTCGGCCGCGTGCTGATCGACGGCCGCCCGATCTGGCAAAAGGCCCATCCCACCCGCGAGCGACGCGAGGTCGTCGGCTTGGTCTTCCAGCGCCACCTGCTGCTGGAGGCCCTCTCCGCGCGCGCCAACGTCGAAGTGCCGCTCCTCGGCGCCGGCGTGCACCACCGCGAGCGCCGCCGCCGCGCGCTGCAGCTGCTGGACGAGGTGGGGCTCGCCAAGCGCGCCGAGCACCTGCCCTCCGAGCTCTCCGGTGGCGAGCGCCAGCGCGTGGCCGTCGCCCGCGCGCTGGCCAACGAGCCCCGCCTCCTGCTCGCCGACGAGCCCACCGGGGCGCTGGACTCAACCACCTCCGAGAACGTCCTCGAGCTGATCTTCAGCCTGCGCGACCGCCTCGGCATGACGATGATCGTGGTCAGCTACGACAGCGCCATCGCCCCCCGTGCGGACCGCACCGTGAACATCATCGACGGCCAGATCGTCTCCGACGAGCCCGCCGTGCCGGCCGGAGGCTGAGCACCCGTGCTGGGCATCATCCTCACCAACCTCCTTCGTCGCCGCTCCCGCACGCTGTTCACCGCCGCCGGCATCGCCCTCGGCGTCGCCACCATCGTCGCCCTGCTCTCCTTCACCCAGGGCCTCAAACAGGCCGCCGCCGGCTTCGTGCATCTGGGCGGATCGGGCCTCGGCGTCTTCCAGGCCAACGTCTCCGACCCCACCGCCTCGATCCTCCCCGAATCCCTCGTCGGACGCCTGCAGCAGAAGTCCTATGTCGCTCAGGCCACCCCGCTGCTGCTGATGGTCGAAGCGATCCCCCACGAACCCGCCGCCGTCACCTTCGGCGCCGACCCCAACGGCTTCTTCGTGAAGGGACTGGTGATCGGCGCCGGCGCTCTACCCCGCGACTGGGAAACCGAAGCCCTCGTCGGGGAACGGCTCGCCGAGCAGCTCCACCTCGCCCCCGGCGACACCCTCACCCTCAAAGGACATCCCTATCGCATCGCCGCCACCTACCACTCCGGCGTGCTCTTCGAGGATGCCGGAGCCGTGATCTCCCTCGCCCAGGCCCGCCTGCTGGCCGGCCAGCCCAGGGAGCAGACAGACGTGGTCGTCAACCTCGCCCCCGGCCGCCGCGCCGGTGCCGTCGCCAGGACCATCGAGCGCGAATTCCCCGGCACCCAGGTGATCAGCGATCCCCAGCAGGCCGAGCGCGCCGGCGCCAACGGCACCCTCATCGCCAAGGCCATCCTCGTGATCGTCGTCATCGCCCTGATCGTCGGCGCCATCAGCGTCGCCAACACGATGGCCATGTCCATCATCGAACGCCAGGGCGAGCTCGGCCTGCTCAGCGCCGTCGGCTGGTCGCCCCTGCGCGTGGCGTCCCTGATCTTCGGCGAGGGCATCGCCGTGAGCGTCCTCGGCGCCGCCGGCGGCCTGCTGTTCGGGGTGATCGGCGGCGATCTGCTGATCCACGCCCTGGGCGTCGGCGCCTACATCACCCCCTCCATCACCGCCTGGGGGCTGGGCCGGGGGCTGCTGGTGGGGGTGGCCATCGGGGTGCTGGGCGGCATCTATCCCGCCTGGCGGGTCACGCGCATGAAGCCCTTGAAGGCGCTTTCGGGTACATAGACTCGAGCGATGGGCGATCTGATCTACTCGACCACGGTCTCGCTCGACGGCTTCATCGCCGGCCCCGACGGCGAGCTCGACTGGTCGGTGCCGAGCCCCGAGCTGCATCGCTTTCACAACGAGCAGGTGCGTGAGCTCGCGGCCCATCTATGTGGCCGGCGGCTCTACGAGACGATGCTCTACTGGGAGACCGCGGAGGAGAGCGGCTCGCTCACCACCGACTACGCACGCGAGTTCGCCGCCATCTGGAAGGCTCTGCCGAAGATCGTCTTCTCCAGGACACTCGAGACGGTGGAGGGCAACGCCACGCTCGTCCGGGAGGTCGTCGCCGAGCAGATCGTGGCTCTGAAGGCGCAGGCGGACCGGCCGCTGGGGGTGGGCGGGGCGGACCTGGCGGGCGCCCTCACGAAGCTCGCCCTCGTCGACGAGTACCGGATCTTCGTCAGCCCGGCCGTGCTCGGCGCCGGCGCGCCCTGCTTCCCGGCGCTTGGAAAGCGGATTGACCTCGAGCTGGTGGAGACCCGCACCTTCGCCTCCGGCGTGGTCTACCTCCGCTACCGCCGCGTCTGAGCGGCAAACCGCCGCTCGACCCCTGCCAACCGCCCCACCGCCGGCGAACAGCGCCTCGCGCGCGGGAACGCCGAACGGCGCCTGTGGGTTTGCACGGATGAACCCCACCTCGAGCGGTGGTGGAGTCCTTGGATGTTCCAGATCCGCATCCACGGACGCGGCGGCCAGGGGGTCGTCACCGCGGCGGAGCTCCTCTCCCTCGCCGCCTTCGCCGACGGCAAGTTCGCCCAGGCCTTCCCCAGCTTCGGCTCCGAGCGCACCGGCGCGCCCGTCACCTCCTTCTGCCGCGTCGACGAGCGCGAGATCCGCACCCGCGAACCGGTGCTTGCGCCGGACGCCCTCGTGATTCAGGACGCCACCCTGTTGCACCACGTCGACGTCTTCGCTGGCCTCCAGGCGGAGGGCTATGTGCTGATCAACTCCGCCCGCCCCTTCGCCGAGCTCGGCCTGGGAGAGTGGTCTGGGGGCTTCAGGCCCGAGCGCCTGCTCTGCGTCGCCGCCTCGGAGATCTCCCGCGAGCACCTCGGCGCTCGCCCCAACACCGCGCTCCTCGGCGGCCTCGCCGCGCTCACCGGCGTCGTCTCCCTGCACTCCCTGCTCGGTGCCATCGAGGAGCGCTTCGCCGCCGCCGGCCGCGCGCAGGCCAACGCGGCCGCCGCCCGCGCCTGTTTCGAGCAGGTGCGCGACGCGTGCGGGGAGCCGGTGCATGCTTGAACAGCTCGAGGGCTCTCAGGCGGTCGCCCGCGCGGTGGCGGCCTGCCGGCCGGAGGTGATCCCCGCCTATCCGATCTCCCCCCAGACCCACATCGTGGAGGCGCTCTCGGCGATCGTCAAGGCGGGCGAGCTCGGCAGCTGCCAGTTCGTGAACGTGGAGTCCGAGTACGCCGCCATGTCGCTGGCCATCGGCGCCTCCGCCACCGGCGCCCGCACCTACACCGCCACCGCCAGCCAGGGCTTGCTGTACATGGCCGAGGCGCTCTACAACGCCTCCGGGCTGGGGCTGCCGATCGTGATGACCCTCGCCAACCGGGCGATCGGCGCGCCGATCAACATCTGGAACGACCACTCCGACTCGATGTCCCAGCGCGACTCCGGCTGGATCCAGCTCTACGTGGAGTCAAACCAGGAGGCCGCCGACACCCATGTGCTCGCCTTCCGCCTCGCCGAGGAGCTCTCGCTGCCGGTGATGGTGTGCATGGACGGCTTCGTGCTCACCCACGCCTACGAGCGCGTGGACGTCCCCAGTGCGGAGCAGGTTGAGCGCTTCCTGCCCCCGTATGAGCCCCGCCAGGTGCTCGACCCCGACGATCCGGTGTCGATCGGCGCGATGGTGGGGCCGGAGGCGTTCATGGAGGTCAAGTACCTCGCCCACGTCAAGCAGATGCAGGCGCTGGACCTAATCCCGGCGCTCGCCGGCGAGCTGGGGCGGGCGCTGGGCCGCGAGCAGGGGGCGCTCGTGCGCTCCTACGAGGCCGAGGGCGCGGAGACGGTGATCGTGGCGCTCGGCTCGGTGCTCGGCACGATCGAGGACGCCGTCGACGAGCTCCGCGAGGAGGGCATGAGCGTGGGCGCGGTGTCGCTGCGCACCTTCCGGCCGTTTCCCCTGGCCGAGCTGCGCGCGACCCTGCGGGGCGCCAAGCGGGTGGTGGTGCTGGAGAAGGCCCTGGCGGTTGGCGTCGGCGGGATCGTCTCCCAGAACGTGCGCATCGCCCTCGCCGGCTGCGACGCCCACGTGCACACCGTCATCGCCGGTCTCGGCGGGCGGCCGATCACCAAAGCCTCCCTCTACGGACTGCTGCGCGACGCCGACGCCGAGCGCCTGCAGCCGATGACCTTCCTCGACCTCGACCACGAGCTCGTGCAGCGCGAGCTTCAGCGCACCCGCGCCAAGCGCCGCTCCGGGCCCCACGCCGAGAACATGCTCCGCGACATCGGCGTGGTCGCCGCCGGGCCGGTCTGAGGCCGGCGGGAGGAGGGAGCCGACGATGGCGGTGAGGCCGATCAAGTTCTACCAAGTGGCCAGCTTCGCGGCCGGCAACCGCCTGCTCGACCCCGAGCTTCGCTCCGTGCAGGCCGACCCGAACCGCAGCAACGCGATCACCAAGGGCCACCGCGCCTGCCAGGGCTGCGGCGAGGCGCTCGGCGCCCGCTACGCGCTGGACGCCGCCATGCGCGCCACCGACGGCCAGCTGATCGCCGCCAACGCCACCGGCTGCCTGGAGGTCTTCTCCACGCCCTACCCCGAGAGCTCCTGGCAGATGCCCTGGCTGCACTCCCTGTTCGGCAACGCCCCGGCGGTGGCCAGCGGCATCGCCGCGGCGCTGAAGGCCAAGGGCCGCGAGGACGTGCGCGTGATCGGCCAGGGGGGAGACGGGGGCACGGTGGACATCGGCATGGCGTGCCTGTCGGGAATGTTCGAGCGTGGCGATGACGTGCTCTACGTCTGCTACGACAATGAGGCCTACATGAACACGGGCGTCCAGCGCTCGGGCTCCACGCCGCCAGCGGCCCGCACGATGACCACCCAGGCCGTCGGCGGTGAGCCCGGCGCGCCCTTCGGCCAGGGCAAGAGCGTGCCGCTGATCGCAATGGCCCACGAGATCCCCTACGTGGCCACCGCCACCGTCGCGGACCTGCGCGACATCGAGGCCAAGGTGGCGCGGGCGATGGAGCTGCGGGGCGCCCGCTACCTGCACATCCTCGTCACCTGTCCCCTCGGCTGGAGCTGCCAGGCGGCCGACAGCATGAAGGTCGCGCGGCTGGCGAAAGAGAGCGGCCTCTTCCCGGTCTTCGAGGCCGAGCACGGCGAGGTCACGGCCGTCACCAAGATCCGCCGTCGCCGGCCCGTCGAGGAGTACCTGAAGCTGCAGGGCCGCTACCGCCACCTGTTCGAGCCCGAGCGCCGCGAGGACGTGCTCGCGCGCATCCAGGCCCAGGCCGACCGCAACATCGCCCGCTTCGGGCTTCAGTGATGGACAAGCCCTTCGCGATCACCCTCGACGTCGGCTCGAGCCTCGCCAACAAGACGGGGGCGTGGCGCGACGAGCGGCCGCGCTACATCGATCGCCTGGCGCCCTGCAACGGCGCCTGTCCCGCCGGCGAGGACATCCAGCGCTGGCTCTACCTCGCCGAGGAAGGCGACCACGAGGGGGCCTGGCGGGAGATCGTGCGCGAGAACCCGTTGCCGGCGGTGATGGGACGCGCCTGCTACCACCCCTGCACGTCGGTCTGCAACCGCGCGAAGCTCGACGAGGCGGTCGGCATCAACTCGGTGGAGCGCTTCCTCGGCGATGAGGCGATCAGGCGCGGCTGGGCGCCCGCGCCGCCCCCGGCCAAGCGCTCGGGCAGGCGGGTGCTCGTGGTGGGCGCCGGTCCCTCCGGACTGTCGGCCGCCTATCACCTGACCCTGCTCGGCCACGAGGCCGTGATCCACGACGCCGGCGAGCTGCCGGGGGGGATGATGCGCTACGGCATTCCCACCTACCGCCTGCCCCGCGACGTGCTCGACGCGGAGATCGCACGGATCGCCGAGCTGGGGGTGCGCATCGAATGTGGGCAGAAGGTCACGAACATCCTTCAGAGCATGGGGGAGAGGGGCTTCGACGCCGCCTTCCTCGCCGTCGGCGCCCACATCGGCCGCCGCGCCTACATACCCGCGGGAGAGGCCGCCCACATCCTCGACGCCGTCACGATGCTGCGGGGCCTGGAGGAGGGCGAGCAGCCGCTGCTCGGCCGGCGGGTGGCGGTCTACGGCGGCGGGGACACCGCCCTGGACGCGGCGCGCACCGCCAGGCGACTGGGGGCCAGCGACGCGATCGTCGTCTACCGGCGCACCCGCGAGCGGATGCCCGCCCACGACGAGGAGATCACGGACGCGCTCGAGGAGGGCGTGCGGATGCGCTGGCTCTCCACCGTCCGCCACGCCCGCGAGGGCAGCCTCTTGATCGAGCGCATGGAGCTCGACGCGGACGGCTTTCCGCAGCCCACCGGCGAGCTCGAAGAGCTGCAGGCGGACTCGCTCGTGCTGGCCCTCGGCCAGGAAGCGGACCTGTCGCTGATCGACGGTGTGCCCGGCCTCGCGGTGCGGGACGGCGTGGTGGAGGTGGACGGCGCGATGATGACCGGCTGCGAGGGCATCTTCGCGGGCGGGGACATGGTGCCGGCCGAGCGCTCGGTGACGGTGGGGGTGGGCCACGGCAAGCTGGCGGCGCGCAACATCGACGCGTGGCTGCGCGGCCAGACGCTCGCGCCGGCGCCCGCGCGGGAGCTCGCGGGCTTCGAGGAGCTCAACACCTGGTACTACGCCGACGCCCCCCCGACGGTCGCGCCGCGGCTGGCCACGATTCGCCGGCAGTCCACCTTCGAGGAGGTCCAGCTCGGCCTGGACGAGTCAACCGCCGTGTTCGAGGCCCGTCGCTGCCTATCCTGCGGCAACTGCTTCGAATGCGACAACTGCTACGGCGTATGTCCGGACAACGCGGTCGTCAAGCTCGGCGCGGGCGCGCGCTACGAGTTCGACCTCGACTACTGCAAGGGCTGCGGCCTGTGCGTGCAGGAGTGCCCCTGCGGGGCGATCGAGATGATCCCGGAGCCCGACTGAGCGGCCTTGCAGGGCGCTCGCGCGGGGCGGCGAACGAGAGAGGAGCCATGAGCGAGGCGGAGATTGACATCGCTTGAGGACCGCATCGGCGCCGAGCGGCGCCGGCGCCTGGAACGCCATCGCCCGCCGCCGCCACGGCGGGGCGTGCCGGCATGGGCTGTGGTGGCCGGGGTGGCGTGTGCGCTCGTGCTGGCGCTGCTCGCAGGCGCCTACCTCTATGACCGCTCCCACCGGGACACGATCGCCAAGGGCGTGAGGATCGACGGCGTGGCGGTGGGCGGGCTGGATGCGGCGCGGGCGCGGGCGAAGGTGCGCCGGGCGGTGCTCGATCCGCTGCAACGGCCTGTGGTGGTGCAGGCCGGCGCGCAGAGCTGGACGCTCTCGCCCGAGGAAGCGCAGCTGAGCGCCGACGTGTCGGCGAGCGTGGCGCGGGCGCTCGCGGCGAGCCGCGAAGGGTCCTTCCTCACGCGCGCCGTCCGGGAGCTCTCGGGGGGGAGCGTGAGCCGGGAGGTGGCGCTCCAGGTGAGCTACTCGCACGCGGCTGTGCGAGCGCTGACGGCGAAGGTGCGGGCGGCGGTGGAACGGCCGGCCCAGAACGCCACCGTGACGGTGAGCGGCGCGAGCCTCACGCAGGTGCCCGGCAGCGACGGCGTCGCCGTGAATGGCTCGCTGGGCCGGCGGGTGGAGTACGCGCTCACCGGCGCGAGCCCCAGCCGTACGATCGCGGTGAGCACCCACACGGTGCAGCCGAAGGTCACCACCGCGCAGCTCGCCAGCCAGTACCCCGCCTACATCGTGGTGGATCGCGGCGCCTTCCAGCTGCACTTCTATGACCACCTGCGGCTCGCCAAAACGTACCCCATCGCGGTGGGCATGCAGGGTCTGGAAACGCCCCCCGGCCTCTACCACGTGCAGTGGAAGCAGGTCGATCCGCCCTGGATCGTGCCGAACAAAGCGTGGGCCGGCTCGCTCGCCGGCAAGACGATCCCGCCGGGCCCCGAAGACCCGCTGAAGGCCCGCTTCATGTCCTTCGACGGTGGCGCCGGCATTCATGGCATCGCCCCCAGCGAGTACAGCTCGATCGGCCACGATGCTTCCCACGGCTGCGTGCGGATGACGATCCCCGACGTGATCGCCCTCTACAGCGTGACCCCCGTGGGCACGCCCGTCTACATCATCTGAGCGGCGATCGCCTGGGGTGCGGCGTGCGCCTAGCGGCGGCGCGGCGGGCGCTAGTTGTTGCGGCGCTCCGCCACGCGCTTGCGGTTCTGCTCGTGCTCTCCGCGCACCTGGGCGAGGATGAGCACCACGATGATGTTCACGAGGATGCCGATCCCGATGAACGTGACGATCAGGCCCACGTCCTTCGCGAAGGCCTCGGAGGCGGCGAGCAGCGGTAGCACGCCCGGGAGCCTAGCAGCGGCGGAGGGCGGGGCGTCAAGCGGCCGGGCGGGGCGTCATGGGGCAGGTCTCGGCGGGCGCATGGCCGGGTCCGGCCCGTCCCTTCTGGCGTGCGGTCGCCGCGCGGGTGCTCTAGCCTAGGATGGCTCCCTCACAGAGCCCAGGGAGAGGTGCCGGAGCGGTTGAACGGGCGCGACTGGAAATCGCGTAACGGGGGTTGACCTCGTTCGGGGGTTCGAATCCCCCCCTCTCCGTGTTTCACGGAAAATCCCTGCAAATCAGCATCGCTCAATGCCTTAATGTCGATGTGTCCAGCTTTGGAGATACCGAGGCTGAGGCGTTGGCCAATCTCCAAGAGGCTCTGGAACTTTACTTTGAAGATGTACCTGTCGGCGACGCCGCAGAGGTGAAAGCCGCCGAGGTTCGCACCCTAACACTTCAGGGTGCCTAAGCTCTACTCGTCCCAGCACATCATTAAGATCCTTCAGCGCGAGGGGTTCGCGTTCGTATCCCAGCGTGGCAGCTGGGCCTGGAGCTCTGCCCAGTCTTCCCCAGATCGTCTTCTCCATCGGCCAGTATGGGTGTCTACAACGGGCTGCAGCAGAAGGGTGTCACTGCGTGGCTGTATCTTCGCAACAAGGCTGTCCATGGTGGTCCTGCGAGGCTCAGGCGTCGGCGGGCAAGATCTTGAATGTACCGCCCTGAAGTGGTGTAACGGCGCGGAAATGCCGCTCGTCGAAACTCACGATGCGATCTGTCCTGTACCGACTCGCGATCACGACGAGCGCGCAGTCGGCGAGCCCGAGTTCGAGATCCGCGTAGCGTGCATCGAGGTCTCCGATCGTGGTGTAGTCATCGCGCTCCAAGCAGGCAACGGTGAATCTCCCAGCCGCGAGATCGGCGATGAAGTTTCGCCGTGGCCCACGCCCAACCCGCTGTCCGAGCAGGTAGTCCACCTCGGATGTGATGGGTGCTGGAATGATCAGCGGTCCATCGAGAGTGCGCAGCAACTGATCGATGCGAGCGAAGTGCGGATCGTGGGCGTCGCCAAACGCCGCGAGGGGCCCGGCGTCAATAACCGCGGTCACTCGCCGAAGCCCTTGAGCAGATCCTCCTCCAGCACGTCGGCAATCGACGATCCGTCGCCGTGCCCGGAGCCTGCCAGCGCGAAGTTCCGGTCCTGGGACGGGATGGGCTCGTAGGTAGCTATGGCCTCGCGCAAGATCTGCGCCTGCGAGCAGCCCTCCTGGTGGGCGAGTCTG
>DATJMB010000176.1:0-3722 GCA_035508995.1 Solirubrobacteraceae bacterium
CGGCGAGCGCCTGCAGCGAGGCGAAGAACCGCTTGCGCACGGCCGCCTCGGTGTAGTTTTCCATGAACCGCGCGTGCCCTGCCCGGCCGGTCGACCGCCGCAGGGCCGGCGATTCCAGCAGCGGCTGGAGGCCTCGCGCCAGGTCCTCGGGCTCGCCGGAGTCCACCAGCACGCCCGCGCGGCCCCCGTCGAGGATCTCCGGCGGGCCGCCGGCTCTCACCGCCAGCACCGGCACCCCCGCCGCCATGCCCTCCAGCAGCACGATCCCGAAAGGCTCCGGGTCCGAGGCGTTCACGAGGATGTCCATGCGCGCCACGTACGGGCGTGCGTTTGAGACCTCGCCGGTGAGCGTGACGTGGCCCCGCAGGCCCAGGCTCGCGATCAGCCCGGGCAGCGAGGCCGCGTACTGGGGTGAGAGCCCGTACGTGTCGCCGCCCACCAGCAGCAGGTGGAATCTCCGCCCCCGTCCATGGAGGATCGCCTGGGCTCGCAGCAGCCGCTCCTGTCCCTTCCACGGCTGCAGGCGCCCCACCATGCCAACCACCGGCACGTCCGCTGGAAGCTCCGCCAGCGACGTCCCGCGCGCCTGCTCCGTGGCTTCCCCGGGCGCGATCCCGGCGGGAACGACGACGGTGGGCCGCCGTGGGCGCATCCCCTCCTGCAGCGCCGCCTGCCACCGGGAGGTGCAGCCGATGGCCCGTGCGGGCAGCAGCTGGGCAGCACGTTCGAGCGGGCCGCGGCGAGGCACCCCGTGCTGCCACCACACCACCCGATCGCCCACACCCGCGAGCACCGCCGCCGCGCCGCCGTAGAGCTGCGCCTTGCCCGACCAGTTGAGGATCAGGTCGGGGCGGCGCTCGGCGAACACCCGCCGCAACCGCCACACGGTCGTGGCGAACCGATGCGCCTCACGCAGGCGGCCGGCGTGCAGCACCTGCACCGGCAGCCCCAGCTCGCGCAGCTCGCGCGGCCACGGCCCGTCCTCGAGGAACACGAGCTCGAGCTCGTGTTCTCGTGCCTGCTCCGCGGTCAGGAAGGTGTGCAGCATCCGCTCCGCCCCCGCGAGTCGTCGCGTCCACGGAACCGTGATCAGCAGGCGCAAGGATTCCGCTCCGGCTGCCGCCGAGCCGGCGCCCATCCCGCGCTCGCGACCTCTCCTGCGCTCGCTAGTCTCAACGTGGATGGCCTACGAGCCGCGGCACGACCCGGTGCATGGAGGCAACACGGGGGAAACTATAGGAAGCGCCGATCCGCGGGTCAGCCTCGCGCACGACTACCTGCTCGTGCTGCGCGGCGCAGAGCGCACGTTCGCGGCGATCGCCGACCTCTTTCCGCGGGCGCCGATCTTCACCCTTCTCTACGACGAGCGCGGCACCGGCGGGCGCTTCGCGGGACACCCCGTGACCACCTCCTCGCTGCAGCGCCTGGGTGTCAGACAGTCGGGCTTTCGCGGCCTGCTGCCCCTCTACCCTCACGCCGTCGGCCGCCTGCGACCGCCGCCCAGCGACGTGGTGATCAGCAGCAGCAGCGCCTTCGCACACGGTCTGCACGTGCCCGCGGGGGCGGTCCACGTCTGCTACTGCCACGCTCCCTTCCGCTACGCCTGGAACGAGCGCGCGCGGGCGATCGGCGAGGTTCCGGCGCCGCTGCGTCCGCTGCTGGACCTCGAGCTGCGCCGCATTCGCCGCTGGGACCTCGCGGCCAGCCGCCGCGTCGACCTGTATCTGGCGAACTCGAGGCTCACCCAGCAGCGTTTGGAGAGCTTCTACGGCCGGCGAGCGCCGATCGTGCACCCCCCCGTGGAAACCCACCGCTTCGCCCCCGGCGAGCCGGGCGACGCGCTGCTGGTGGTGTGCGAGCTGGTGGACCACAAGCGGGTGAACATCGCTCTGGAGGCCGCTCGGCGCACCGGCACGCCGATCCAGGTCGTGGGCACCGGACCCGAGTACGCGGCCCTGCGCGCCGCCTATCCGGAGGCGAGCTTCCTGGGCCGGGTGGACGACGCGGCGCTCGCGGCGCTGTACGCGTCGGCGCGGGCGGTGCTCGTCACCAGCGTGGAGGAGTTCGGCATCACCGCCGTGGAGGCGCAGGCCGCGGGCCGGCCCGTGATCGCCGCGCGAGCGGGGGGCGCGCTGGAGACGGTGCTCGACGGCCAGACCGGGCTGCTCGCCGGCTTCGACGATGTCGACTCCTTCGCCCAGGCCATCGCCGATCTGGCGCGGCTGGACTTCGACCCGGCGGTCGCGGTTCGCAACGCCGAGCGCTTCTCGGTGCAGAGCTTTCGCGGGCGCCTGCTAGCGCAGGTGCGCGCGGCCACGGACACACGCGACCCCGCTCGGCGGGCTGCCCTCAACCGCGCCTGAGGGCCACCGTGTCCGCGTCGATGAGCCTGTTGCCCTGCAGGGGCATGCCGGTCTCCAGCGCCGAGAAGTCGGGCGGCTCCCCGTGTGCGCCGGCACGCGCCAGCAGTTCGCCGATGACCCTCTCGGGATCGCCGAGGAAGCGCTCGTGGCGCACGACCATGCGCCGGCTGCGGGGCTGTCTGAGGTACACCCAGGCCGAGATCAGATAGGTGAGCGTCAGGTAGCCCACGGCGTTGAGCGTGCGGAAGGTCGGCTCGGGCACGTCCTCCCGCGCCATCGAGGCCATCACCGCGCGAGGATCGCGTACCAGCAGCACCAGGAAGAGATCGATCCCGGGGAGCCTCTGCAGCTCCCGCGCCCGCAGCGGGTAGTGGGAGGTGTCCACCACGTGCGTCGCCTCCGCGGCGCTGGCGGTGGCGCGATACAGGTCTTCGGTCACCTGCCGGTAGCGCACGCGCAGGCGCCGACCGACCGACCGGCGGGCGGGGCGAAAGAGCGAGGAGGAGCGCTCGAGGTCGTTGTGCACCGCCGACCCGAAGAGCGGCTCCGCGCCGGTCACCTGTGCGAGCACCGCCTCCCAGAAGCGCGTTCGGCGCGGGTCCTGCCGTCGCGGCCTGCCGCGCCGCAAAAGCCACTTGTCGAGCTCGCCCGCGAAGAACACCCGCTCGCAGTTGCCCAGGGCGACGCCGAGGATTGTGCTGCCGCTGCGACCCGCCCCCATCACATAGATCACCGTCGGCGTAGCCACCGGCGGCCGCGAGCCCTCGCTATAGGGTGTTCCCTCCATGTCGGCCAGATCGTTGCGCATAGCCTGGATCGGTGCGGGGCCGGGCCCGCGTGAGAGCGGCGGCGTGCCGGGCGTCGCCATCGAGCTGCTGCGCGGGCTTCCTCGCCTGGGCCACCGCATCGACTGCTTCGTGCCCGCCGCCGAGCACCCGCTGCCGGAGCGTCTCCGGGACGTGCCGGGGCTCACGTTCGTCTGGGGTGAGAGCAGCTGGCGCTGGAAGCGCTGGTACAACCGCTCGCGGGCCGCCATGTTCGTCACCAGCCTCATCGCACGCGGGCTGGCGGCCCTGCGCCTGCGCCGGGAGATCGTGCGTCGTCACCGCGAGGATCCCTACGACCTGGTCTTTCAGTTCTGCGACATCGAGGCGCTCGCGATGCCGGTCTCGCTGCGGCGCGCCGTGCCGCTGGTGATGCTTCCCGAGACGCACATCGCCGGTGAGCTCCGGTGCCTGCTGGCGGAGCGCCGGCTCGCTCTGCGCTGCCAGCCCGCATACGCGTTCGCGATCGTGGCCTGCACGATGGCGGTGCGCGCGCTCGTCCAGCGCCGGCGGATCGGCGCGGCGACCGCGTTGA
>DATJMB010000177.1:0-25956 GCA_035508995.1 Solirubrobacteraceae bacterium
AATGGGCGGATCGGAACTGGGGGCTGCTGATCACGATGATGGGAGGCCACGCGACGGTCTATCGGCGCACCAACGGGCTGATCGGCCACCGCTTCCCCGGGCTGCCGCCAACGCTGCTGCTCGACCACGTGGGCGCCAGGAGCGGCAAGCTGCGCACGAGCCCGCTGGTCTACGGGGAAGACGGCGAGAACCTCGTGCTGGTGGCCTCCAAGGGCGGCTATCCAAAGAACCCCGCCTGGTACCACAACCTCAAAGCCCACCCCGACACCACCGTGCAGGTGGGCTCGCGGCACCGTGACGTCCACGCCCGGGTGGCCACCGCCAAGGAGCGGGAGCGGCTGTGGCCGCTGATGGTGGGCGTGTACGGCGGCTACGAAGAGTACCGCCGGCGCACCGCGCGGGAGATCCCGCTGGTGGTGCTCGAGCCGCGCTGAGACCGACCCGAGGAACGCCCCGCACGGTCGGGGACGTGGGCGGGTCAGGCCCCCAGCGCCCGGGCGATCACCATCTGCTGGACCTCGTCGGTGCCCTCGCCGATGGTGAGGATCTTGGCGTCGCGGTAGAAGCGACACACGGGGTACTCCTCGATGTAGCCGTAGCCGCCGTGGATCTGGACGGCCTCCTCGGCGCAGCGCACGGCCAGGCGGCCGGTCTTGAGCTTGGCCTGGGCGGCGGTGAGGGTGAAGTTGCGCCCGGCGTCCTTCTCCAGGGCGGCCTTGTGGACGAGCAGGCGGGCGGCCTCGATCTCCACGGACATGTCGGCGAGCTTGGCCTGGATGGCCTGGAACTTGGCGATCGGCCTGCCGAAGGCGCGGCGCTCCTTGGCGTAGGCGAGGGCCTGGTCGAGGGCGCCCTGGGCGAGGCCCACGCCCATGGCGGCCACGCCGATGCGGCCGATGTCGAGGATGTGCAGGAACTGCTTGAAGCCCTGGCCGCGGGGGCCGAGCAGGTTCCCCGCCGGCACGCGGCAGCCGTCGAAGGTGAGGGGCCGGGTGTCCGACGCGTTCCAGCCCATCTTCCGGTAGGGCTCTCCCTGCTCGTAGCCGGGAGTGCCATTGGCGACGATGATGTTCGAGATCTCCCTGCCCCCGGTGGGCCCGCTCCCGCTGGTGGGCCCGCTCCCGCCTGTCGCCCCGCTCTCGTCAGCGGCGGCGGTCTCGCCGGTGACGGCGGTGATGCAGACCACGCCGGAGATGTCGGTGCCGGCGTTGGTGATGAACTGCTTGGCGCCGTCGATCACCCATTCCTCGCCGTCCAGGCGGGCGCGGGTGCGGGTGTTGCCGGCGTCGCTGCCCGCCTCGGGCTCGGTGAGGCCGAAGGCGCCGAGGATCTCACCCGAGCACAGCCGGGGCAGCCACTGGCGCTTTTGCTCCTCGCTGCCGAACAGGTAGATGGGCTGGGTGCCCAGGGAGGTGTGGGCGCAGAGGGTGATGGCCACCGAGGAGTCCACCCGGGTGAGCTCCTCCACGGCGAGGGCGTAGGCGAGGGTGTCGCCGCCGCCGCCGCCGTACTCCTGGGGGAAGGGGATGCCCATCAGGTTCAGCGCCGCGAGCTTGCGCACGATCTCATAGGGGAAGGACTTGGTGGCGTCGAGCTCCTGCGCCACCGGCGCCACCTCGCCCTGGGCGAAGTCCCGGACGGTGCTCCTGATCAGCCGGTGCTCGGGGGAGAGATCGAAGTCCACGGCGTCCTGCGGCGTGGGGCGGCTCAGCCGCGGTGGGACTCCGCCAGGGCCACCAGCAACCGCACGCCGTAGCCGGAGGCGCCCTTGGGGGCGTAGGCGCGGCCGAGCTCCCAGGCTGTGCCGGCGATGTCCAGGTGGGCCCAGGGGACGTCGCCGACGAAGTTCGAGAGGAAGGCGCCCCCCACGATGGTGCCCGCCTTGCGCGCTTCGGGGGCGTTGTCGAGGTCGGCGTAGGCGCCCTTGACGAGCTCGTCGTACTCCTCGTGGAGGGGCAGCCGCCAGACGATCTCCCCGGTGTGCTCGCCGGCCGCGAGGATGGCCTGGGCGAAGGAGTCGTCGTTGGCCATCAAACCCGAGTAGGTGGAGCCGAGCGCCACGATCACGGCGCCGGTGAGGGTGGCGAGGTCGATGATCCGCTCCGCCCCCAGCTCCACGGCGTGGTGGAGGCAGTCGGCGAGCACCAGACGACCCTCGGCGTCGGTGTTGTTGACCTCGATGGTCCTGCCGTTGGCGGCGGTGACGATGTCGCCGGGCTTCACGGCCCCTCCGCTGGGCAGGTTCTCGGTGGCGCCCACCACCGCCACCAGCTTGACGGGGAGCTCGAGCCGGGCGATCGCGGCCGCCGCCTCGATCACGGCGGCGCCACCGGACATGTCGAACTTCATCTCCGCCATTTTGGCGCCGGGCTTCAGGGAGATGCCGCCGCTGTCGAAGGTGACGGCCTTGCCCACGAAGCCCAGCACAGGCGCTCCCTCGGGGGCGCCCCCGGGGGGCTCGTAGCGCAGGACGATCAGGGCGGGCTCCTGCTCTGAGCCCTGGGCGACGGCCGCGAAGGCGCCCATGCCGCGGGCTTCGATGTCCGCGCGGCCCTCCACGGTGGCCGACAGGGAGGGGATGGCGGCGGCGATCTCCGTTGCGTACTCGCCCAGGGCGGTGGGGGTGAGGTCGTTGGCGGGCCGGTTCTGGAGGTCCCGGGCGGCGTTGGCGGCGCTCGCCACGGTGGCGGCGTGGGCCACGGCTGTCTCCAACTGCCGCTCGGGGCTCTGGGGGGGCGGCGTGGAGGTCTCCGAATCGGGCTGCCCGCGCGCGCCCGCGCGCGCCCGCGCGGGGCCCCCATTTTGAAAGCCATCTCCCGCCCCCACCTCCGGCGCGGCCACCACCAGCCGCTCGAGGTGCTTGGGCGGCTCGGGCTCGCCGGCGGCCGAGGAGGAGGAGGAGGAGTCGGCGGCTTTGGACTTGTTGCGGTCATAGCGATAGTCGGCCAGCACGAAGCCCTCCACGAGAGCCTCCACGACGGCGAGGGGGGCGCCGGCGGGGGGCTGCACGGCGAGGGTCCGGGCGGAGAGCTCCAGGGCGCGAGCGTGGGCGGAGGCGGCGAGCGCCCGGGCGCGCTCGGGGGTGAGGCTCGCGGTGGATCCCATGCCGAGCAGCAGCCAGCGGCGGCCGCCGGCGTGGGCGAGGGCGAGGGACTTGGGCGTGCGGCGGGCCTCGCCGGAGGCGAGCAGCTCGGCGAGCTCCGGGGGGGCGCCGGCGGGGGGCTGCTCGCCCTCGCACAGGCACACCACGAGCGTGTCTGCGTCGGTGTCGAGGGCCGGTTTTACGGTGGCTTCTACCTGCACGACCCGGAGCACGATAGCCGCCCCGCTAGCATTCCCGTTCTCTCGTCGTTGCATTCCGACCTCAGGAGGCCATCCGAACATGCCCAAGACCGTGATCATCGGCGCCGCACGGACGCCCGTCGGGAAGATGGGTGGTGGGCTGTCCTCGCTGGAAGCCACAGAGCTCGGGGCGAGCGCGATGGAGGCGGCCCTGGAGCGGGCGGATGTGGCTCCTGAGCAGGTTGAGCACGTGGTGATGGGCCAGGTGCTGCAGGCGGGCCAGGGTCAGATCCCCTCGCGGCAGGCGCAGATCAAAGCGGGGATCCCCAAGGAGGTGTCCTCGGAGACGATCAACAAGGTGTGCGCGTCGGGGCTGCGCTCGTGTGTGATCCTCGACCAGGCGATCCGGGCGGGGGACATCCAGGTGGGCTTGGGCGGGGGCATGGAGTCGATGTCCCAGGCCCCCTACCTGCTGCCGAACGCCCGCTTCGGCTTTCGGATGGGAGACGTGAAGGCGCTCGACGCGATGGTGCACGACGGGCTCACGAACCCGTTCTCGGGCAAGCAGATGTTCGTGGAGGCCACGGAGGTGGGGGAGGAGCTCGAGCTCACGCGGGCGGATCTCGACCGCTGGGCGCTGCGCTCGCACGAACGGGCGCTGGCGGCCACCGACGAGGGAAAGCTGGCGGAGGAGATCGTGCCGGTGACGGTCAAGAGCCGCAAGGGCGAGACGGTGGTGGAGGTGGACGAGGCGCCTCGCCGGGAGACCTCCCTGGAGGCGCTCGCCAAGCTGCCGGGGCTGGTGGACAGGGAGAGCTCGCACACGGCGGGCAACTCCCCGGGCGTGAACGACGGGGGCGGCGCGCTGGTGGTGTGCGCGGACGATTGGGCGGGGGAGAACGGCAAGGAGGTGCTGGCGGAGATCGTGGCGCACGCCCAGTCGGCGGACGACTTCGCCTACCTCGCCCGCACGCCCGCCACGGCGGCCAAGAAGGCGCTCGAGAAGGCGGGCCTGCAGCCGGGCGACATCGATCTGTGGGAGATCAACGAGGCGTTCGCGTCGGTGACCCTGAACTCGATCCGGATGCTGGGCATCGACGAGGAGCGGGTGAACGTCAACGGCGGGGCGGTGGCCCTCGGCCATCCGATCGGAGCCTCCGGGGCGCGCATCCTCGGGACGCTCGTCTATGAGCTGCGGCGTCGCGGCGGTGGCCTCGGCTGTGCGGCCATCTGCTCGGGCGGCGGTCAAGGCGACGCGGTAATCCTGCGCGTCTGAGACGCCATGCCCGAGACCGCGCGCGCCGGTGAGCGATCGGAGCTCGGCGAGCAGGGGCCGCCGGCGGCGGGCCGGCGGGCGGCGGCGTTCTTCGACCTCGACAAGACCCTGATGGCGGGCTCCTCGGGGATCTACTTCGCGCGGGCGGCCTTCGAGTCGGGGATGATCTCCCGGCGGCGGCTGGCCAGGGACATCTACGAAAACCTGCGCTTTCGCCTGCGGGGCTCCACGGACGACCGGGCGGACGAGGTGCGCGAACGGGTGGGGGAGCTGATCGCGGGGGTGCCCGTGCGGGACCTCCAGCGGCTCTCCCCGCGGGTGCTCGCGGGGGTGCTGCCGCGGCTGTACCCGGAGATGCTCGCCCGCGCCTACCGCCACCAGGACGAAGGCCGTCTCGTGTACATCGTCACGGCGGCCTCCCAGGAGATGGCCGACCTGCTGGCCCATGTGCTGGCCTTCGACGGCGGCCTGGGCTCGCGCTCGGAGATCGTGGACGGCCGCTATACGGGCCGGCCGGCGGGACCCTTCAACTACCGGGAGGGCAAGCTGCTCACGGTGCAAGAGCTCGCGGCCCGGGAGTCCCTCGACCTGGCGGCCTCCTATGCCTACTCCGACTCCGAGTCCGACCTGCCGATGCTGCGGGCGGTGGGCAACCCCGTGGTGGTGAACCCCGACGCCGACCTCCGTCGCATCGCCCGGGAGGAGGGCTGGGAGATCGTGCACCTCGACCGTCTCGGCCGTCGTCTGAAGGTCCTCTCGGGTCTCACCCTGGCGGCGGCGCTCACGGCGCTCGGGCGCCTGGTGGGCCTGCGGGTGGGCGCAAGAGACGGCTCCCGGGCATAATCTCCCCGCCATGACCTCCCCGGTCTCATCCACCCAAGCCCCCGAGCGGGGCCGGGCGAAGATTCGCGTGGTGGTCGCCAAGCCAGGCCTGGACGGCCATGACAGGGGCGCCAAGATCATCGCCCGGGCGCTGCGGGACGCGGGCATGGAGGTCATCTACACGGGCCTGCACCAGACCCCCGAGCAGATCGTGGAGACCGTCATCCAGGAGGACGCCGACGCCGTCGGCCTGTCGATCCTCTCCGGCGCCCACATGACGCTCGTGCCCCGCATCGTGGAGCTCCTGCGCGAGCAGGGCGTGGACGACGTGCTGGTGACCGTCGGCGGCACCATCCCCGCCGAGGACATCCCCGAGCTCAAGCGCCTGGGGGTCTCCGAGGTGTTCACCCCCGGCGCCTCCACCCAGTCGATCGTGGACTTCATCCGCGAGGGGGTGTCCGAGAAGTGATGTCTTCGTTGTTCGGCTGGCGCATGCGCCAGCCGCGGGGCCGCACATGTGCGGCCCCGGACAGGGCCACATGTGGCCCTGTCTCCCAAGAGACTGATTGACGCGTCAGTCAACCGCTAAAACGGCTAGGATTCCCCCAACAGACCATCAAGGAGAGTGGCCCGAGAATGAAGATATGCGTCCTGGTAAAGGAGGTTCCGGACGCCGCCGTCGAGAAGCGCATCGACCCTTCGACGGGGCGGATGGACCGCAGCGGGGAGAAGAACCTCAACCCGTACGACACGCACGCCATCGAGGCTGCGATGCAGATCCGCGAGGGCGGGGCGGTGCCCGTGGAGGAGATCGTGGCGGTGACGATGGGACCGGAGAGCGCCGTGCGGGCGCTCCACAAGGCGGTGTCCCTGGGCGCCGACCGGTCGGTGCATCTCAGCGATCCGGCGGTGGCCGGCTCGGATGTGGCGGCCACGGGATACGCGCTCGCCAAGACGCTCCAGCGGGAGAGCCCCGATTTGGTGCTGCTGGGACAGCAGTCAGACGACGGGGAGTGCTACACGATCGGAGCGGTGGTGGCGGAGCATCTGGGCATGCCCTCCCTCACCCAGGTGATCAAGATGGACGTGGACAGCGAGGCCCTGCGGTGCGAGCGCCAGGCGGAGTACGGCTATGACACCGTCCAGGTGAAGCTCCCGGCGGTGATCTCCGTGGGAGACGCCATCAACGAGCCCCGCTACCCCTCCCTGAAGGCCATCATGGGCGCCAAGAAGAAGCCCCTGGAGGCGGTCGCGGCCGGTGACGTGGGCATCGACGCCGCCAAGGTGGGCGGCGACAACTCAGCCGCCCAGTGGGTGGCCGCGAAGGCGCCGCCGGCGAAGGCCGCGGGAGAGATCATCGAGGACGAGGACACGGGCGAAACGGTCGAAAAAATCATCGCCTGGCTCGACGAGAGGAAGCTGATCTGACATGGCGAACATCCTGGTCTACGCCCTCCACTACGAGGGGGCCATCAACAAGAACTCGCTCGGAGCTGTCTCCGAGGGCGCCAAGCTCGCGGCGGCGCTCGGCGGCGAGGCGCACGCGATCCTGGTGGGCGAGAACGTCCCCGCGGACCTCGCCGCCTCGCTGGGCAACTACGGCGCCAAGAAGGCGCTCGTGGCGGAGGGCCCCGAGGGGCTCGCCCAGCCCGTGGTGGACGCCATGGCGGCGGCTATCTCCGGCGGCGACTACGGCTACGCCCTGTTTGGCGGCGGCCTGCTCGGCTTCGAGATCGGCGCCGGCCTCGCCGCCCGGCTGGGGGCGGGGGTGGCGATGGAGGTCACCGCGGTGCGGGCCGAGAACGGGGAGCTCATCGCCGAGCGTCCCATCCTTGGCGACTCCGCCATCTCGGAGATCAAATACCGCTCCGAGGTGGGCATCGTGATCGGCCGGCTGAACGCCTTCGAGATCAACGAGACCGGCGCCGGGCCGGCGGCGGTGGAGAGCCTCAGCTTCGAGCTCTCCCCCCACGCCACCCAGGCCACGATGCTCGTGCGCGGCGAACAGCGGGGCGCGGACGTGGACATCGAGGGCGCCGACATCCTCATCGCCGGCGGTCGCGGCCTCGGCAAGGCGGAGGGCTTCGAGCTCTGCGAACAGCTCGCGGGAGCCTTCGGCGGCAACGCCGCCGTGGCCGCCACCCGCGCGGTGGTGGACGCCGGCTGGTACCCCTACGCCGCCCAGATCGGCCAGACGGGCAAGACGGTGGCGCCGAAGCTGTATCTCGCGGCGGGCATCTCCGGGGCGATCCAGCACAAGGTGGGCATGCAGGCCTCGGAGAACATCGTGGCCATCAACAAGGACTCCAACGCGCCCATCTTCGAATTCTCCGACCTCGGAATCGTGGGCGATCTGAACAAGATCCTGCCCAAGCTCACCGACGCGGTGAAGGCCAAGAAAGCATCATGAGACGCACGGTCGGCGTCGATGTTTGATCGGAGGTGCGGTGATGTCTTCGCATAACGGCTCCAGCAACGGCTCCAGCAACGGCAAGGCGGTACCGGCGGCGTTCCCGCCGCCGGTTGACCCCCAGAAGGAGTTCGTCAAGCGGGGCCTGGACCCCGAGGACGAGCTGATCGAGGTGGGCGTGGCGATCGTCGGCGGTGGCACCGCCGGCCTGGCCTGCGCCAACCGCCTGCTGCAGCTGCTCGCCAAGGACGCCGAGGAAGGCGGCGAGCTGCTGGAGCGCCTCGGCGAAGTGCCGGTGGCGGTGGTGGAGAAGGCGAAGACCTGCGGCGGCCACAACCTCTCCGGCGCCGTCATGCGCCCCGGGCCCCTGCAGGAGCTCTTCCCGGAGATGACCCGCGAGGACTGGCGCAAGGAGGGCTTCGCCTTCGGCGAGGTCAAGAAGGAGGCCGTCTATCTCACCCCCACCGCCAAGCGTCACCTGCGCATCCCCACCCCGCCTCCCTTCAAGAACCACGGCAACGAGGTCATCTCGGTGTCCGCCATGGCCCGCTACCAGCAGCAGCAGGCCGAGGACGCCGGCGCCTACATCCTCACCGAGACGGCGGCCACCCAGCTGGTGGTGGAGGACGGCCGCGTGGTGGGCGTGCGCTCGGGCGACAAGGGCCGCGGCAAGGACGGTGAGCCGCTTTCCAACTTCGAGCCCGGCACCGACATCAAGGCCCAGGCCGTGGTCCTCGCCGAGGGCTGCTGGGGTCACCTCACGGGAGCCGCCATCCGCGAGTTCGACCTCGCCGAGGGCCGCGAGCCCCAGGTGTGGGAGCTAGGCGTCAAGGAGGTCTGGAAGGTTCCCAAGCCGCTGGATCGCCTGATCCACACGATGGGCCCCTGGCCGCTGAAGATCGCCTCCAAGTACGGCCAGGTCGGCGGCACCTGGATCTACCCGATGAAGAACGAGAAGACCGGCGAGGACCTCGTGTCGATCGGCTTCGTGGTGGAGCTCGAGTACGCCGACGCCACCACCTCCGCCCACGACCTGCTGCAGACCTTCAAGACCCATCCCCTCGTGCGCTCCATCCTGCAGGGCGGCGAGCGGGTGGCGTGGGGCGCCAAGGCGCTGCCCGGCGGCGGCTACTGGTCGATGCCCAAGCTCTCCATGCCCGGCGCCCTGCTGGTGGGAGACGCCGGCGGCATGGTCGACACGATGGCGCTGAAGGGCGTCCACCACTGCATCAAGTCCGGCATGCTCGCCGCCGAGACCATCTTCGAGGCCCTCAACAGAGGCAGCCGCGACTTCTCCGCCTACGAGCAGGCGATCGAGAGCTCCTCCGTGGGCAAGGAGCTGTGGGAGGTGCGCAACGCCCGCCAGCCCCTCCAGAAGGGCCTCTTGCTCGGCGGCCCCCTCAGCGGCATCCAGCAGATCACCAAAGGCAAGCTCCCCGGCCGCGCCGACTGGCACCGCAACGACACCACCCCCATGTTCGTGGGCGACACCGCCGAGGGCTACGTAAAGCCCGACGGCAAGTACACCTTCGACAAGCTCTCCTCCGTGTTCATCACCGGCAACGCCACCCGCGACGACGCCCCCAATCACATCCGCGTGCAGAAGCACGTCCCCCGCGAGGTGGCCGAAACGTGGCGCTGGATGTGCCCCGCCGGCGTCTACGAGATCCCCGAGGACGCCCCCGAGGAGGGTGAGGTGGACGTGATCGTCAACTACACCAACTGCGTCCAGTGCGGCGCCATCACCGCCAAGGGCGGCCGCCTGACGACCCCCGAGGGGGGCGACGGGCCGCTGTACCAGATCACCTGAGCTGACCGGGCTCTCCGGCCTGTTCCCGGCGGGGGGAATGGTTTCGATCTTGTGGTGCCCTTGGCCGAAGAATGAGAATGCGACGACTCGCGATACTAACCTCGTCAATAGTGTCGATGCTGTTCCTGGTGTCGTTTGGGGCGAGTACTGCCGGTGCTCGTGGTAAGGCGCCGGTGAAGTGTCCGCCGGGGCGTTCGCACCTGGTTGCCGCCGATGCGCAGGCGCAGGTATTCGTGGCTCCTAAGACGCCTCGACTCCCTGAATATCCTGGCTTCTTCGGATGTGTCTACGGGCGGGGGAAGTCGTATCTTCTCGGCATTCCTTTGGAAGGAGGCTCGCCGACGGGGTCTGGTGGTTCAGCGATGTTCACATTGGGTGGGCCTGTCGTTGCTTTTGAAGAAAGTGTGAGTACGAACCTTGAACCTGAATCACGTTATGAAAATGAAATAGTGGTTCGCAATCTACGCAACGGTAGATACCTGCACAGGCTGCCGACAGGCACGCCGATGACGCCGCCGAAGAACGGGGATGTTGGCGTCGGGCCCGCCACGGATATCGTAGTCAAGAGTGATGGTGCGGTCGCCTGGATCGTGGATGTCGGTAAAGGCGGGGTCTCCAGGGCTCCAGCCGTCTACGAAGTTCACGCGGTCGACAGGACGGGTAGTCGGGTGCTTGCGTCGGGTCCAGAAATCGGCCCGTCCTCCCTGGCTTTGGCGGGCAGCACGCTGTATTGGACGCAGGGCGGGAAACCGATGTCGGCTGTCTTGAGCTGAACCGAGGACGAAGGGCGACCACGTGCGACTACGCCCGTATCTGTCGTGGGGTCCGACGGTTGTCGGCGCGTCGCTGAGCGAGGCGAGGGGCCGCCCGAGTGCGAAACAACCGCGTGAAGCCGGTGTTATGGAGATGTCATGCCTCTCATGTCCACTCGGCCGGCCATCCGCGGCGCGTGCTCGCGCGCGGCGATCGTCTGCGCGCTCACGCTGCCGTGGATGGCCTCCGCCGCCCTCGCCCGCGCCGACGGCCTGACCGTCGCGCCCGGCCAGCCCGCTGAAGGCAGCTCCACGGCGGCGCTCGTGGGGTGCGCCGCCACGGGCCCTCAGAGCGAACGCTCGGCCACCTTCTCCGGCGAAATGATCGCCCTGCCCGGCACCGTCCGCATGACCCTGCGAATCGAACTTCTGGAGCGCGCTTCCGGCGAAACCGCCTTCCATCCCGTGGTGGCGCCGGGTCTGGGCGTGTGGCGTCCCGCGGACCCCAACGTGAAGGTCTACAAGTACCTCAAGCAGGTCTCCAACCTCGCCGCCCCCGCCTCCTACCGTGCCGCCATCGTCTTTCGCTGGCAGGGCTCCCACGGGCACACGATCAGGCGCACCGAACGCCTCACCCGGGTCTGCCACCAGGTCGAACCCACCCCCGTGACCGAAGCTCCCCCCACCAGCCCACCCTCCACCACGGGCACCGCCACGACCCCCGCCACCCCCGCCGGGTGAGCCCGTGGAGAGCGTCGCCCGCCCGCCCGCTCGCGGTGGCCCGCTAGAATGACTGGCTCGATGAAGGACAAGATCCACCCCACATACGTCGAAGCTCACGTGCGCTGCACGTGCGGCAACGAGTTCACCACCCGCTCCACCCGCGAGGAACTCCACGTGGAGGTGTGCTCGAACTGCCATCCCTTCTACACCGGCCGCCAGAAGCTGGTGGACACGGGTGGCCGCGTCGAGCGCTTCCAGCGTCGCGTCGCCAGGGGCCGCCTGCACAGCGCCCAGAAGGCCAAGGCCGCATCCTCCGCGGGGCCCGCGGCTCCTGAGACCCAGCCCGCTCCCCCGGCGCCGGCCACCCCCCAATAGGAAGATGTCCGCCCCGTCGGCTGCCCGCTCCACCGAGGCGCCGGCGGCCCTCGACGGCGACCTGCCCGACGCCGATGTCGAGCTCGACAGCCACGGCCAGCTGAACGCCGAGCGCGACGCCCCCCTCGGCGGCCAGGCGGTGCTCGAGGGGGTGATGATGCGCGGCATCTCCAACTGGGCTGTCGCCGTGCGCAAGCCCACCGCCGCCCAGCTCCACGAGGAGCACCGCTCCCCCCAGGAGGCCGCCCTGGGGGAGATCGAGGTCAAGTCCTTTCCCCTGCAGAGCGTCATGCAGCGCCATCGCGTGCTGCGCCTGCCCATAATCCGCGGCATCGTCGCCCTCGGCGGCTCCCTGGCGATCGGCTTTCGCGCCCTCGAGGTCTCCGCCAACGCCCAGCTGCCCCCCGAGGAGGAGGTGGACGAGCCCCAGGAGATCCCCGCCGGCGTGTGGGCCGGCACCATCGTCGTGGCCCTCGTGCTGGCCATCGTCCTGTTCTTCCTCGTCCCCGTCGGCCTCACCAGCCTGATCAAGGGCGAGCTCGGCAGCTCGGTGCTGTTCTGGCTGGTCGAGGGCATCGTCCGCACCGCCATCTTCCTCGGCTACATGCTCATCCTCTCTCGCGTCCGCGACCTGCGCCGCGTGTTCGAGTACCACGGCGCCGAGCACAAGACCATCTCCTGCTTCGAGGCCGGCCTGCCCCTCACGCCGGTCAACGCCCAGCGCTTCTCCCGCCTGCACCCCCGCTGCGGCACCAGCTTCCTGCTGGTGGTGATGATCGTCGCCATCTTCGTCTTCGCCCCCATCGGCCTGCCCGCCTGGTACTGGCTCGTGCTCACCCGCATCCTCGGCGTGCCCCTGATCGCCGGCATCTCCTTCGAGCTGATCAAGTTCGCCGGCCGCAACCGCCGCCGCGGCTGGGTTCGCGCCCTGATGTGGCCCGGTCTCAAGCTCCAGCTCCTCACCACCCGCGAACCGGACCTCGACCAGCTCGCCGTCGCCATCGCAGCCCTGCAGGCCGTCCTCGAGCGCGAGACCCCCGGCGACATGTCCGCCGCCGATCTGGTGGGCGTGGAGGTCGTGGCGTAGAGACTCTGCTCTCCTCGCGACGGGAGGCCGGGCGATGAGGTGCAACAGCGGTGTTACACTGACGGGGTGGCGACAGTACACCCCCGCATAGCCCTCACCCGCGACCCCGAGCTGGACGAGGCGCTGCGACGTACGCGGCCGCTGCTCGGGGACGGCAAGCCCACCGCCACCCTCGCCCGCGAGCTGATCCTGCGGGGCGCTCGGGACTTGCTCGCGAACCAGGGCTCGGAGCTGGATCGGTGGCTCGACGAGCGCCATGCCACGCCGGCGATCCGCTCGACCCGGGAGGTGCTCTCCTCTGCCTCGAGGCTGGGCGCCCCAGACCCAGCCAGGCCCTACGCTGCCTCCGAAGCGCTCGACGAGCTGCGCGAAGAGCGTCTGTAGGGCGACGTGGCGGGGGAGGGGCTCCTCTACATCGACGCCTCGGCGTTCGTGAAGCTGGTGCTGCCAGAGCCCGAGACGGAGGCGTTGGTCGCGGCGCTGAATCCGCGGGCCACCCTCGTGGCCTCCGCGATACTCGAGGTGGAGGTGCTTCGCGCGGTGCGCAGGGCGGGAGGCCAGGGCACGGAGGTCGCTGCTCGCGCTCAGCTCGAGGGTGTGCGCCTGTTGCCGCTGGATGCCCAAGTCCGCGAGCGCGCGTCTGAGCTCGCACCCGTCACCCTGCGCACGCTCGACGCGATCCATATCGCCACCGCACTCGATCTCGGTGAGCGCTTGGAGGGTGTCTACACATACGACACGCGCATGGCTGCCGCGGCAACCCACGTCGGCCTGCCCGTGTGCGCTCCATCTCCCGGCCCTCCGGCGCCAGATCGAGCCCGCGGGGCGGGGGTCCGCCTAGACTCACCTCCATGATCGAAGACCTCGTCGAGCAGATCGAGAGCCGCTTCGCCGAGCTCGGCGAGCAGATGACAGACCCCGAGGTGATCTCCGACCGGGAGCGCTACGCCGCCGCCGGCCGCGCCTACCGCCAGCTCGAGCCCGCCGCCAAGCTCGCCGCCGAGTGGCGCCGTGCCCGCGACGACGCCGCCGGCGCCGAGGAGCTGCTCTCCGAGGACGGCGAGGACGAGGAGTTGCGAGAGCTGCTCGCGGGCTCACGGGGGCGCATCGAAGAGCTCGAGGAGGAGATCCGCATGGCCATGATCGACCGCGACCCCAACGACGAGAAGAACGTGATCGTCGAAATCCAGGGCGGCGCCGGCGGCGACGAGGCCGGCATCTGGGCCGGCGACCTCCACCGCATGCTCACCCGCTACGCCGAGCGCCTGGGCTTCGCCACGGAGCCCATGGACGTCGCCGAGGGCAAGTACACCTTCGCGATCAAGGGGTCCAACTCGCCCGCGGGGGCCGCCGGCGCCTACTCCGTGTTCAAGTTCGAGGGTGGCACCCACCGCGTCCAGCGCGTCCCCGAGACCGAGTCCCAGGGCCGCATCCACACCTCCACCGCCACCGTCGCCGTGCTCCCCGAGGCGCAGGACGTGGACGTCCAGATCGACCCCAACGACCTCCAGATCGACGTCTACCGCTCCTCCGGCCCCGGCGGCCAGTCCGTCAACACGACGGACTCCGCGGTCCGCGTCACCCACAAGCCTTCGGGCATCGTCGTCTCGATGCAGGACGAGAAGTCCCAACTGCAGAACCGCGAGAAGGCCCTGCGCGTGCTCCGCGCCCGCCTCTACGAGCGCGCTCTGGCCGAGCAGCAGGCCGAGCTCGCCGCCGACCGCCGCTCCCAGGTCGGCACCGGAGATCGCGCCGAGAAGATCCGCACCTACAACTACGGCGAGCGCCGCGTCACCGACCACCGCATCAAGCTCACCGTCCACAACCTCGACCAGGTCCTCGAAGGCCAGCTCGAGGAGCTCACCGCCGCCCTCCAGGCCGACGAGAAGCGCCTGCGCCTGCAGGCCCAGGCGGCCGCACCCTCGTGAGCTCCCCCGCGCTGCGCCGCGGCACCTCCGTGCGGGAGGCTCTCGACGGCGCCGTCACCGCCATCGCCGCCGCCCGCTGCGAAACCCCACGGCTGGACGCCGAGCTGCTGCTCGCCCACGTCCTCGCCGTGCCCCGCCAGCGCCTGCTGACCGACCCCGACCTGATCGTCGCCGGCCCCGCCGTCCGCGCCTTCCAGGACGCCATCCGCCGCCGTGCCGTGGAGCGCGAGCCCGTCGCCTACATCGTCGGCCACCGCTACTTTCGCCGCCTCGAGCTCGCCGTCGATCGCCGCGTCCTCATACCCCGTCCGGAGACCGAGCTGCTGGTGGAGGTGGCTCGCGAACGGCTGCCCGCGCGCGCGCGGGTCCTAGATCTGGGGACAGGCAGCGGCGCCGTGGCACTGGCCCTCAAGGACGAGCGCCCCGATCTGATCCTCAGCGCCAGCGACGTGAGCCCCGCTGCCCTGGACCTCGCCGCTGCCAACGCCCGGCGACTGGCCCTGGATGTGAGCTTCCTGGAGAGCGACCTGCTCGCCGACGTGCCAGACGAGTTCGACGCCGTCCTCGCCAATCTCCCCTATGTGTCCGAGGCCGATCGTCCCTCCCTGGCCCCCGAGATCCTCCGCCACGAGCCCCCCCTCGCTCTCTTCGCCGGCTCCGACGGCCTGGACTGCATCCGGCCCCTCATCGCCCAGGCCGTCGCCCGCCCGCACGTCTCGCTCCTGGCCCTCGAGGTCGGCGCCGGCCAGGCTCCGGCCGTGTCTGCCCTGCTGTCGGTTGCCGGCTTCCCGGAGGTCTCGATCGAGCGCGACCTCGCCGGCATCGACCGGGTGGTCGTGGGGAGCCGGTGAGCGGGCCTCCGCTCTCGCCCGCCGACGTCGATCGCCTGCGCGCGACGCTCGTCGCCGGCGGCGTGGCCGTGTTCCCCGCCGACACCGTCTACGGCCTCGGCTGTCACCCCGCCCACGAGGCCGCCGTGCGCCGCCTATATGAGCTCAAGGGCCGACCCCCCACCCGGCCCGCCGCCGTCATGTTCTTCGCCCTCGACGCCGCCCTCGCCGCCCTGCCCGAGCTCGAGTCGGCCGAGACCGCCGTCGTGCGCGCCCTCCTGCCCGGGCCCCTCACGCTGCTGCTGCCCAATCGTGAGCGTCGCTATCCCCTCGCCTGCGTGGGCGCCGAGCCCGACGCCGCCAACACCATCGGCCTGCGCGTGCCACTGCTGCCGGGCCGTCTCGCCGCTCTCACCGCCCTCGAGCTCCCCCTGCTGCAGTCGAGCGCCAACCTCTCCGGAGCTCCCGACGCTCGCACCCTTGCCCAGGTGCCCGCCTCGATCCGCGCCGCCGCCGACATCGTGCTCGACGGCGGCGACCTTCCCGGCGTCCCCTCCACCGTCCTCGACCTGCGCCGCTACGCCGCCGCCGGCGAGTGGCACGTCGTCCGCGAGGGCCCCCTGGGGCCCGCCGAGATCGAATCCCGCCTCTCCTGAGCCCGACAGCAGGTACAGCGAGTCTGTACCAAATGGTGCAGTAGATCTGTACCGATATTTATGGGCCTGGCTGGAGGTCCGTCTCGCCGACCGTGAGCCCCTGGGTGAGTGGGTCGACGAGCTCGTCGCCTTCTCCGGCGGCCATCCCCAGCGGGCGATGATGATCGCCCACATGCTCTGGGAGCAGGATCCCCAGGACCCCGATGCGCTGAGTCGTGCCATCGACGCCGCCACCCGCGAGGCCGTAGAGGGTCTCGAGCAGACGTGGGCCCAGTTGAGCGCCAACGAACGCAAGGTCCTCGGCGCCGTCGCCGCGGGCCAGCGCCGGATCGCCGCGAACGCCGCGCTCGAGATCAGCGGCATCGGCAAGAGCAGTCAGGTCTACGCCGCCAAGCGGCTCGTCAAGCACTGCGTTCTCCGTGTGTCTCCCGACGGCAGCTATGGCATCGTCGATCCGTTGCTCGCCCACTGGCTGCGAAGCGCTTAGCGCGCAACCGCCCGCCCCCGTCCCTGCTAGCCTCGACGAAGGCCGTCGTGACTGGCGCTGGGGTGGAATCGACCACCGGGAAGCGACGGACCGCCGCGCCGCGCGCCTGGGCACTCGTGGACGATCTTCGTCTCGCGATCGGTACCGACATTCGCCGAGGAGCACGCCATGCCCGATCTCAGCAACCCCCCCGCACCGCTCGCCCCCGCGGCGCTCGCCCCGCGGGACATCGCCGACCCGGAGCTCAGCCCCGCCTACTTCGAAGCGCCTCTGGCCGAGGTGGACCCCGAGGTGGCCGACGCCCTGCGCGGCGAGCTTCACCGCCAGCGAGGCACCCTGGAGATGATCGCCTCGGAGAACTTCGTGCCCCGCGCAATCCTCGAATGCCAGGGCTCGGTCCTAACCAACAAGTACGCCGAGGGCTATCCCGGCCGCCGCTACTACGGCGGCTGCGAGTGGGTGGACGTCTCCGAGCAGCTCGCCATCGACCGCGCCAAGGCACTCTTCGGCGCCGAGCACGCCAACGTCCAGCCCCACTCCGGCGCTCAGGCCAACACCGCCGTCTACCACGCCCTGCTGCAGCCGGGAGACACCATCATGGGCCTCTCCCTCGCCCACGGCGGCCACCTCACCCACGGCATGAAGATCAACGTCTCCGGCCGCCTGTATGACATCGCCGCCTACGAGGTGGATCGCGACAGCGGCCTGATCGACATGGACGCCCTCGCCGAGATCGCCCGCGAGCGCCGCCCCAAGCTGCTGCTCGCCGGCTGGTCCGCCTATCCCCGCGAGCTCGACTTCGCCCGCTTTCGCGCCATCGCCGACGAGGTTGGCGCCCTGCTGATGGTCGACATGGCCCACTTCGCCGGCCTCGTCGCCGCCGGCCTGCACCCCAACCCGCTGCACTACGGCGCCGACGTCGCCACCACCACCACCCACAAGACCCTCGGCGGCCCCCGCGCCGGCATCATCCTCTGCCGCTCAGAGCACGCCAAGAAGATCGACTCAGCCATCTTCCCCGGCCAGCAGGGCGGTCCCCTCGAGCACGTCATCGCCGCCAAGGCCGTCGCCCTGCGCATCGCCAAAAGCGAGCTCTTCCGCGAGCGCCAGCGCCGCACCGTCGCCGCCGCCAAGATCCTCGCCGAGCGCCTGCTGGCCGCCGCCGGCCAGGGCGGCGAGGCCGGCTCCCTGAAGGTCCTCACCGGCGGCACCGACGTGCACCTGGTGCTCGTGGACCTGCGCGAGCTGCGCCCCGAGCTCTCCGGCCGCCAGGCCGAGGATCGCCTGCACGAGATCGCCATCACCGTCAACCGCAACGCCATCCCCTTCGATCCCCGCCCCCCGATGGAGGCCTCTGGCCTGCGCATCGGCACCCCCGCCCTGGCCACCCGCGGCCTCACCGAGGCGGACTTCGCGGACGTGGGCGAGATCCTCGCCGCCGCCCTGCTCGCGCCCGACTTCCCAGCCCTCGCCCCCAGCCTCGCCGAGCGTGTCCAGGCGATCGTCGCCGCCCATCCGCTGTACGAGGGGTTGTCCGGCCCGGGTCTCCTCCCGGCCTCCTGAGGCGCCCACCCGTGCGCAGGCGACCTCGGCGCCTGCGATGCTGTTAGGCGGTCGATGGTCACGCCCACCCCACTCGACGCGCTGTACGCGGGCCTGCTGGCGGCCGTCGTCACGGCCCTGCTGACGCCGCTCACGATGCGCCTCGCTCGCGCCGTCGGCGCGATCGACGAACCGCGCGCCCGCGGACTCTCCGAGCGGCCCACCCCGCTGCTCGGCGGCCTGGCCATCTTCGCCGGCGTGCTCGTCGCCACCCTCGCCTTCCTGCCCGCCGGCTACGCCCGGCAGGACCAGCTGTGGCACGGCGTGCTGCTCGGCGCCGCCCTCATCACCCTGGTGGGCGCTCTCGACGACCGCTACGAGCTGCCCGCCGGCGTCAAGCTCGTGGGCCAGATAGCCGCCGCCGTGATCGTCGTGCACTTCGGCGTCGCCGTGAAGGCAATCACCCTGCCCTTCGCCGGCAAGCTCTCCTTCCCCAACGCCGGCGTCACCAACGCCGGCCCGGTGCTCACCGTCATCGCCCTCGTGTTCATGATGAACGTCGTCAACTTCTCCGACGGCGTCGACGGCCTCGCCGCGGGCGTCTGCGCGATCATCGCCGCCACCCTCGCCGTGATCGCCTTCGACCTGCACCGCGCCCAGCCCGGCGTGCTGGCCGCCCTCACCGCCGGCGCCGCCCTCGGCTTCCTGATCTACAACTTCCCCCCCGCCTCCAGCTTCATGGGCGACTGCGGCGCCAACCTCCTCGGCCTGCTGATGGGCGTGGTGATGATCGAGGCCGCCGTGAAGACCACCGCCGTGGTCTCCTTCGTGCTGCCCCTCATCCTGCTCACCGTCCCCTTCCTGGACACCACCTTCGTGGTGCTCAAGCGCCTGAAGTACCGCCGCCCCATCTACGCCTCCGACTCAGAGCACTTCCACCACCGCATGGCTCGCATCGGCTTCTCCAACCGCCGCACCATCGCCTACCTCTACGCCTGGACCCTGCTGCTCGCCGGCCTCGCCCTGGCGCTGCGCTTCGTCCCCTACAGCGACCACCACGGCCACCTGCGCACCGGCTGGACGCTCGTGATGGTGGCTCTCTTCGCCCTCGTGCTGGCCGCCAGCGTGTACCTCGTCTACGTGCTCGAGATCCTCAAGTTCAGGCGTCTGGACACCGTGCGTTTGCGCCGCCTGCGCCCCGACGCCAGCGCCGCCGAGATCGAGCAGGACGTGATCGAGGACTTCGAGACCGGCGAGTTCCAGACCCTCTCAGCGCCCGAGCGTGGCGATGTGGGCGTGGTGGGGGACGACGTGGACCTTGGGCGGCTTGAGCAGGGGGTCCGCGAGCGCGAGGTGGATCAGGACCGCGTACGCGCAAAAGACGAGCGTCGCCCCACGCAGCCGCCGATCGCCGCGGACCGCCGCTAGCGGCAGCGGCCAGATCGCGTACCACGGCAGCAGCCAGGCGGTGGACACCAGCAGCGCCAGCGTGCTCCAGCCCGCCGCCACCCGCCAGTCCGCGCCCCGCGCCGTGCGCCACAGCGCGTAGAGCACCACCACCACGAACCCCGCCACGTAGCAGTGCCGCCACCAGCTCGGCGTCCCGCTCAGGCCGAACAGCCGCGCCGTCTCCGCCGGCACGCTGTGGGAGGCCACCAGCTGCTGCTGCTCTCCCACCGCGTCCAGGAACCCGAGCGCGTGCGAGCCAAAGCCCACCAGCCCGATCGCCGCCATCAGCGCGAGCCCCGCCAGCGCCGCGAGGCACGTCTGCGCCCACCCCCGCCAGTCCCGCGGCGCCAGCACCAGGAACGGCAGCGTGATCCCCGCCGTCAGCTTGATCCCCACCCCCGCCGCCAGCGTCACCGCCCCGGCGCGAAAGCGCGGCGAGGCGCCCGCCGTCAGCACCAGCGAGCCCGCCAGGAACGCCAGCACCAGCGTGTCGTTGTGCGCGCCCCCCACCGCCAGCTCGAGCATCACCGGGTTCAGCCCCACGAACGCCGCCGCGCCGCGGGCCGAGCCACCCATCAGCGCCGCCGCCCGCGCCGTCAGACCCGTCGCCGCCAGGCTCCCCGCCACGGCCGCCGCCTTCAACGTCCACAGCCCGCCCGCCAGCCCCAGCGGCGCGGTGGCGTAGCTGGCCAGCGTGAACAGCGGCCCGTAGGGGGAGTGCTGGCCCGGCCAGCCGATGAACGGGAAGATCGGGTCCGTGGGCGCCTGCGCCGCCACGTGCGTGTAGGGGTCCAGGCCGTGTAGCACCCCCATGCGCGCGAACGACAGGTATCCGAACACGTCCTGGGAGATCAGCGGCGGACCCAGCAGCAGGATCATGTTGGCCGCCACGATCGCCCCCGCCAGCGTCCGTGCCGACAGCGCCCGCGCGCTCACCAGCACCAGGCCGTAGCCCACGCACATCAGCAGCGTGTACGCCTCGAAGCTCCCCGGCGTGAGCGCCGGCACGAGCCCCGCCAGCGGCCCCGCCATCCATCCCGGCCAGCCGCCGCTGCGCCCCGGCACGAACACCGTCGGGCCCCACGCCGCCCCGGCGCACACCATGAACACCCCCGCCAGCACCCCCCCGAGGCCGAGCCAGCCCAGTGCCCGCAGGCTCGCCGGCGGCGCCTGTGAGCGCTGCCTGCGCGCCTCTCGCTCCCGGCGCGCCCGTTCCCGTCGGATCGCGCCGCTCGCTGTGGGTGTGGTGGCCTCGATGTGGGCATTGTTGCGTGGGTGGCTCCTGCAAGCATCCGTGCGGACGGATAGGCTGTTTGCCCTGACCGTGCTCTTCAAATCGAAGGCCCGCGCGCGTGTGCGCGCGTACGTGTGGAGCGACGCCGATAAGCAGGACCGCCCGGGGCGCGGGCGAAGCTAGATCCAGCAGACACATGCTTTCCAAGCTCAAACCCACGAGGCGCGCCGCCGACGAGCTCTCCGCCTCCGCCTCCGCCTCCGCCTCCGCCTCCGCCTCCGACGCCGTCGCGGGCGCTCAGCGCGTGCTGATCCTCTCCGCGGACGTCGGCGAGGGCCATGCCGCCGCCGCTCGCGCCCTCGCGCGCCAGCTCGAGGAGTCAGACCAGGACGTCCAGGTGAGCGTGATCGACGGCCTCGCCGCGATGGGCCGGCTGCTGCAGCCGGTGGTCGAGGACGGCTACCGCGTGCAGCTGAAGTTCATCCCCTGGACCTACACCCTCGTCTACTGGATGCTCGAGCGGGTCGCCCCGATCCGCTGGCTGGCGCGCCGCATGCTGTGCCTGTTCGGCGCCCGTCCCCTGGCCCGCACCATCGCCGCCCACGACCCCGACGTGGTCGTCTCCACCTACCCGGCCGTCACCGTGGTGCTCGCCCGCCTGCGCCGCCGCGGCGTGATCGACTGTCCGACCGTCGCCACCATCACCGACCTCACCGGCCTCTTCTTCTGGGCCCAGCCGGGCATCGACGTGCACCTGGTGATGTACGGCGAGTCGCTGCAACCCGTTGAGCGCATCGCCGGCGAGGGCAGCGCCCGCCTCGTCAGCCCCCTGATATCCGCCGACTTCCTGGCGCCGCGCTGTCCGCTGGACTCCCGCCGCGCCCTGGGGCTGCCCGAGCAGGGCCGCATGGTGATCGTCTCCGGCGGCGGCTGGGGCGTGGGCGACGTCACGGGCGCCGTGCATGAGCTAACCCGCGTGCCCGACGTGAGCAGCATCGTCTGCCTGGCCGGTCGCAACGATCAGCTGCGCGAGCGCCTGGAGCGGGACTTCGCCTGCGAGCCGCGGGTGTACGTGTACGGCTTCACCGACGAGATGCCCCGCCTGCTGGCGGCCGCCGACGTGCTCGTGCACTCCACCGGCGGCGTCACCTGCCTGGAGGCCGGCGCTGCGGGCACCCCCGTCGTCTCCTACGGGCTGCCCGTGGGCCACGCGCGCCTGAACACCCGCGCGATGGGCGATCTCGGGCTGCTGCGCCTGGCCAACGACGTGCAGGAGCTGCGCACCCACGTGCGCGCGAGCTTCGCCGAGGATCCGCCTCAGTCGCTGGTGAGCGCCGCCGCGCGGCCCGCCGGCGAGCAGCCCACGAGCGAGGCGCCCGCTCTGCGCCGGGCGCCCGCGGCCGCCGAGCTCGTGCTCGATCCCCCCCGTCGCGTGCAGCCGATCCCGACCTGGCGCCTGCGGCTGGTCGCCTTCGCCACCTACGCCACGCTGCTGCTCGGCGTGAGCACCTGGATGATGTCCACAGACGAGGTGGCCGCGCTCGCCGTGAAGGCCTTTCACATGCAGCCCCTCACCCACGTTCCCACCGCCAGCCGGGCGGTCGGCGTGATCGTGCGCACGCCTCGCGGCGCCGAGACCTTCGTGGCCGGCCAGCTGGCCGCGGCGGGCATCCACGTGTCCTTCGCCGACGGCGGCAAGGCGCCGCCGCACACCACCATCGCCGGCGTGCGTCGCCACGGCGACGAACTGCTGCCGGCGATCGTCGACTCCGGCACGATCCTGCGCTGGGTCAAAGCCCGCGGCACCCTACGCGGCCAGGCGCACGCGCTGGGCCTGCATCGCGGCTTCTACTTCCTGCAGCCACGCGGCGGGCTCAGCCTCGGCCAGCTGGTGCTCGCGCACACGATCGGCGCCAAACCGGTCGCCGGCGCGCTGCGCCTGAGCGCCGCCGGCGCGCCGCCTCAGCGGCGGCTGCGGGCCGGCGAAGTGCTGGTGGTGACGCTCGATGGCTCCGCCGCGTCGGTGCGGGGGCTCGAGCGGATCGTCTCGGTGGCCGGCGCCGAGGGATTGAGCCCGGCGCCGCTTGGCTCGCTCACGCGCGCCTGAGTGGGTTGGCCTCCCATCAGCGCCAGCAGCAGCGGCGAGCGCACGAGCACGGCCGCGCCGGCGATGAGCAGCGCGAGCGAGAGCCCGAGCGGGACGCCTGAGAGGGGCGTGTCCGAGAAACGCTCGCCGAACAGCACCGGCGCGAGCGCCACGGGCACGATCGTCTGCGTCACGAACACCACCGGCGCCACCTGAATCGCCGGCCGCGCCTGCAGGGAGCTGCTCTCGCTGAGCACCCCCACCGCGGAGGCCGCCGCTGTCGCCAGGCCCCAGGCGACAGCCACGGCGAAGTATCCGTGCGAGAGATCGTCCGAGGCGAGCTTGGTGGCGATGCCGCTCCAGCCGAACGCGAGGCCGGCGCAGACGATGGTCACCGCCGCCGGCGAGCGCCGGAAGGCGCGCAGCACGTAGGGCAGCAGGCTCGCCAGCGCGAGTGCCAGGAGCACGATCGCGATCGTCGAGTGCTCGCCGGTGTGGCTCGTGGTGCGCGGCGGCGCGCACAGTCCCGCGCCGATCACGCCGATCACGATCGCCGCCATCGCCACGTGCTCGCGATGTCCCGCGTGCTCGCCGAGCATCCGCTGGCCGAGGAACACCAGCACGAGCAGGCCGGCGGCGAGCGCGGGCTGCACGACCACGAGCGGGGCGAGCAGCAGCGCCAGCACCTGCAGGGGCCAGCCGAGGATCGACAGGCCGGTGCCGAGCATCCAGCGCCCGCGTCTGATCAGCCCCCAGACGAGCGCCAGGCGCAGGTGGTCTTCGCTGGGGGCTTCCTTGGCGTCCATCGCCTGCAGCGCGATCCCTAGGCTGTAGAAGATGGAGGCGCCGACGGCCGCCACGATGCCAAGCACGAGTTCCCACATATATGGCCACGATCATGGCATCCGTCCGGGCGTCGCCGCGGGCGCGCTGGCCGCAATGGCGATCGCCGGCTACCTCCTGCCCGGCCTCGCCGGCGCCTGGCCGCCGCTGCGGGGACCGCTGGGCATCGAGGACCACACGGCCAGCGGACACGGCTACGGGCTCACCTTCGACGACGGCCCCCACCCCCAGGGCACGCCGGCGGTGCTCGAGATCCTCGCCGCGGCGGGCGTGTGCGCGACGTTCTTCCTCGTGGGCGAGCAGATTCGCCGCAACCCCTCGCTCGTGGCCGAGATCATGGCGGGCGGCCATGCGATCGGCGTGCACTGCGACCGCCACCGCAACCTCCTGCGGCTGACCCCCTCCCAGGCTCGCGAGGACATCGGGCGGGCGAAGGACACGATCGAGTCCCACACCGGCATTCCGGCCGCCCTCTACCGGCCCCCCTACGGTGTGGCGAGCGCGGCCGCCCTGGCGATCGCTCGCGGCCAGCGCTGGCGCACGCTGCTGTGGACCCACTGGGGCCGCGACTGGGAGGCGCGGGCGACAGCCGGCTCGATAGCCGCGCGGGTGACCGCGGGAGCGGGGGAGGGGTCGGTGCTGCTGCTGCACGACGCCGACGAGTACTCCGCGCCGGACTCCTGGCGGCGCACGGTGGCGGCGCTGCCGGCGGTGCTCGATACGCTGCACCAGCGAGGCCTTCGGCCGGTGCTGCCGTAGGCCTGCCGGCGGCCGCCTTCCTCCGCCACACGCCCTAACATCGTTGGCTTGCCGAGCGCTATCTCGATCGACGACGACGGCGCCGCGGTCGCCGTCCAGCCCCTGCTCGCCGGCGGGCGCGTAAGCGGACAGGTCCAGGCGGCCGCCGAGGGCTCCGCGCGCGTCGCGCACGCGGCGCCGGTGGCGCGCACGCGCTGGTGGGTGGAGGCGCTCACGATCGTGTGGCTGTGCTGGGTCTACGACGCGATCACCAACCTCGCGCCCCTGCGGCTGCACGCGGCGCTCGCGCACGGCGAAGGGGTGCTGGCGCTCGAGCGCTCCCTGGGGATCTCCCCCGAGCTCTCCCTGGACCGCTGGCTGGGAGCCCACCACACGCTCGCCCTGGCGATCTCCGACTACTACGACAACGCCCACTTCATCGTCACCCTCGGCCTGCTCGGCTACATCTGGTGGCGGCGGGCGGACATCTACCGGCCGCTGCGCAACACGCTCGTGGCGGTGAACGTGATCGCCTTCGCGGTCTTCCTGCTCTATCCGGTGGCGCCGCCGCGGATGCTCACGGGGGACGGCTTCAGCGACATCGTGGCCTCCACCCACGCCTTCGGCTCCTGGCACACCGGCGCGCTGGCCTCGGCGGCCAACCAGCTGGCGGCGATGCCCTCCCTGCACATGGCCTGGGCGGGGTGGTGCGGGCTGGTGCTGTGGCGGCTCTCGAGCCGCGCCTGGGTGCGGACGCTGGCGATCGTCTACCCCTGCATGACGGCACTGGCGGTGCTGGCCACCGGCAACCACTACGTCCTGGACGTGCTCGCCGGCCTGGCCACGCTGGCGCTGGCGGCATGGCTGTGCGGTCCGGTGGCCGCCCGTCTGGAAGGGCGTCTGCGCGCCCGCCGCGCGGGGGACGGGAGGACGCCTGCGCTCGGGAGCCCCGTGCAAGCAGCGCTGGCGACCGACGGGCCTCAGGCGGACAAATCGCCGCAAAATCCGCGCTAGTTGCGTACCGACGGGGATTATCCCTTTGACGCAGGGTGCTGTAGACTTCCGCGGGTGCTGCTGCGGTTCCTCGTCTTGGTCGGTGCTAACCGCCGCCGTGATGGGCTGATCGCTGTGGGCTTGTTTCTTTGGGCTGCGGTGTTGGGCTGGATCAAGGCTCCCGCATGGCTGGTGGTGCTGTTCGCGGTCGCGGGGACCGCCGCGCTGGTGATCGCGTTCGTGCCGAAGTCGATTTTCGAGCGTGCCAAGGTGCCTGATGTGTCGAAGGCATCGGAGGACCCGCAGGAACCTCCTGTCGATCCCGAGCTCGTGAAGAAGCTGCTGCGACTTTACGATCACGGCACGGGGATTCGTGACGGGTTGAAACCGTCGTTTGGAGTGGAGACCGTCGCCTCGTTGACAGAGCAGGTGCGCCGATGGGACAGGTTGGTACGGGATCTCCTCAGCGAGGGTCTCCCCGGTGCGCTGCCGACCTTCACGGAGGAGCCCTTCCCGGAACCGCTGCTGACCGAACTGCCGATGCAGGCGGGGGCAGCCGAACGTAGGTGGCTGTGCGAGTTCATGGACCGGCGCCTGACGGCCCTCAAGGGGATCATCGAGGGCGCCTCACAC